>JAFMAW010000167.1 GCA_029784795.1 Nitrososphaerota archaeon
GGGCGAGCCCCAGGGCTCTGGCCGTGAGCATCACGGTGGCTATGGCGCCGTAGCCGCAGGCGGTGACGTTGAGCCCTTCGAGCGTGGAGTAGAACCCCCGGACGTCCATCTTCAGCACCTCCCGGAGGAGAGCCATGTCCTTCTCCCTCGCTGCGGTCGGAGGCTCGTAATGGGTGAGGTCGGAGGAGGCGACGAGGATGGCCCTCTTCCCCCTCAGGAGCTTGGAGAGGGCCGAAGAGACGGCCTCGGCGGTGTCCAGGTCCTGGAAGATGAGAGAGATCGGCAGGAGCGGGACCGCACCCCCGTAGATCCTCTGCAGGAAAGGGAGCTGCACCTCGATGGAGTGCTCGAGCCTGTGGGCCTCCGGGTCCATCGAGACTACGCCGGCCAGGGCCACGAGCTCAGCGGCGGCCTCGCTGTCGACGAGCATGCGGCCCAGCGGGGTCGTCCACTCCCCCTCGCCGAAGGTCGCGACCCCGCTCCCGACCCCGTAGTGGTTAGGCCCCACGACCACGGCAAGGTCAGGTCTGCGGAGCGAGGACACGTGGTAGTAGGAGTGTGCGGCCACCGGCCCGGAGTAGACGTAGCCGGCATGAGGGGAGACGACGGCCACGATGTCCGCGTCCGTGGCGGGGGCCGGAGGGAGCGTTCCAGGGCCCAGCCCATGGGTGTAGCATTCGTCGATGAGCCTTGAAAGCTCGGTGGGGTCTGACGGATAGAACTGGCCTGAGACAGCTGGCTTTCGGACTGGCATTACGCGGGCCTATTCGCGCCTCTCGGATCCCCTTTCATCGAGGGCCTCGGGCCGCTGCTCTTCCTCCACCTTGGTCTCGAAGTCTTCGATCCCGTACTTCATGGGCTGATCCTCGGTCACCAGCCCTGAGTGCACCAGGGTCGCCCTGGCCAGGAGCCAGAAGATCGCCGCGATGGACTTCCTGCCTCTGTTGTTCCCCGGGATGACCAGGTCGACGTCGTCCGTGACGTTGTCCGTGTCGCAGACAGCTATCACCGGTACCCCGAGCTTCCCCGCCTCGACCATGGCCTGGGTGTCCGACATCGGGTCTGCCACCACCACCAGTTCCGCGTCCAGGTGTCCGGGGTACAGTGGGTTGGTGAACGTGCCGGGCATGAACCTGCCGATCCTGGGCATGGCCCCGGTGAGCTCGCAGAACTTCGCGACCGCCATGGCGCCGTGCTCCCTGCTGGTGTACACGACAGTGTTCTTCGCGCCAGTGGCGGCGATGAACTTGCCGGCAACGTCGATCCTCTGGAGCGTCTTGGGGTAGTCGATCATGTGGAGGCCGTCGGGCCTCGGCCGCGCCGTGAACTGCTCCATCGTCTTCGTCCTGACAGGCGTCCCGATGCGGATGCCTGTGGCGAGCAGCGCCTTCTCGGAGAAGCCGGGCGCCACCAGCTTGTCGGCCGAACCCGCGTCGTCGTCGAACTCAGACATGGCCAAGCTCCTGACCTACAGCTCTGGCTTCCTGCTGTAGAACGGAAGGACCTGGTCGATGACGTCCACCGATGAGATGAGCATGCGCCTGCAGCAATACCTCTTCAGGCCGAGGTCGTCCAGCACCTTGCCTGGGTCCTCGCCCCCCTTCACCCTTGCCTGGAACGGGGCGAACTTGTCCCCGATGAGGCTGCCGCAGGTGAAACAACGGATAGGGATCATCATGGCAAATCACCTGTATGACTTCTGCCGCTTCCTGCGCGCGCCCGGCCCTCCGAATTTCTTGGGTTCAGCTTGTCTCGGGTCGCCCGAAAGCAGGTATTTATTGTATGCATTCAGCCTTTCCCTGATTTCGCTCCCCCTGACCTGGTCGACGTAGGCTCTGGCGATGGCCATGGCAGCGGCATCCGCCTGCCCCATGAACCCCCCTCCCGACACGCTGACGTCGAGGTCGAACTTGTCCCTCAGCTCGCCTACCACCTGGACGGGGGCGAGCAGGTGGAGCCTCGCCGGCTCGGGCTCCCAGAATTCGACCGGTGTTCCGTTGATCCTGATGCGTCCTGCGCCCTGGGATATCGCCGCGGTGGCCCTCGCGGTCTTCCTCGCGCCGGAGTAGAGCTTCGGCGGCTTCTTCACCTGGGCCTTGGTCTGGGTAGGCATTTGGCTACTCATTCCACCCCAGGCTCTTCGAGAGGTCCGCCATGGTCACGTAGACCGGGATCGGGCGCGTCGCGGTGGTCTCGTCGAACCTCTTCAGCTTCGCCGCGTCGATCCCCTCTGGGACCCCGATGTATACCCTCAGCCTCTTCATCGCCAGCGCCCCCTTCGGCTTCTTCCTCGGGACCATCCCCCTGACCATCCTCCGGAGTATGTTGTCCGGCCTCCTCGGGTGGATGGGGCCGTAGATGGGGTTGACCCTGCTCGACAGCTCCAGCCTTTCCTTCCACTGGTTCACCACCGCTGTCCGCGACCCGGAGATGAGAGACTTCTCGGCGTTCACAACGGTCACCCGCTTCCCCGACAGAAGGAGCTTCGCCACCTTGGAGGAGAGCCGCCCCGCGATCTGGTCGGTCGCGTCGACGTACACCGACTCTTCACCGGACAAGTCTGACTCCGCTCCCTTTCGGGTACTTCTTCAAGAAATCCTCCACGGAAAGCGCCGCCCCCCCGGTCGCCTCTATCTTCGACCTGGCGGAGGCTGAGAAAGAGAACGCGCCTACGACAAGCTTCTTTCCGGCGACGCCGGTGCCGAGGACCTTCCCGAGCAGCAGCTGGGACGGGCGCAACGTGGCCAGCAGGACCTCCACCACCCGGCTCGACTTTTCCTCGTGGGCGCTGTTGGTGAGGCGCATGCCGTAGCTGAGCAGGAGGGCGTAGATGAGCAC
>JAFMAW010000168.1 GCA_029784795.1 Nitrososphaerota archaeon
GGGAACGCCGGGACGAAGTACGAGTCCCACCAGGGGGCGGTGCTGCTCTTCGAGGCGGAGCACGGCAGCCTCCTGGCGGCTGTGGACGCCGGGACGATCACCAGGGTAAGGACCGGGGCCGCCAGCGCGGTGGCGACCAGGGCGCTGGCGCGGAAGGACTCGAGGGTGCTGGCCATCCTCGGGTCCGGGACCCAGGCCCTCAGCCACCCCGAAGGGATGGAGGAGGCCATGCCGGGGCTCTCGGCCGTGAGGGTCTGGTCGAGGACCCAGGCCAACGCGAAGAGGTTCGCCGGCTCCGCGAGGGGGAGGGGGGTGGACGCGGAGGCCTTCGAGGGGGCGGCGGAGGCGGTCGAGGGGGCGGACGTCGTCTGCACTGTCACCGGGTCGACCTCCCCCGTCCTCCTCGGACGGTGGCTGGGCCCGGGGGCCCACGTCAACGCGGCGGGGGCGTCGAGGCCCCCGGCGAGGGAGCTGGACAGCGACGCGGTGAAGATGTCCAGGCTGTACGTCGACAGCAGGGAGTCGGCCCGGCTGGAGGCTGACGACTACCTGGTCCCCCTGAGGGAGGGGGCCATAGGCGAAGGGCACATCGTCGGGGAGATCGGGGAGGTGCTCGAGGGGACGGCCCCGGGGCGCGGGGCCGACTCAGACGTGACCGTCTTCAAGTCCCTGGGGCTCGCCATCGAGGACCTGGCCGCGGCCAACTTCGCCTACAGGCGAGCCGTTGAGCTGGGCCTGGGGACGGCCCTGGAGTTCGGGTCCGAGAGGGAAGGGAGCGGCTAGCCGAGGGGCCGGCCGTCGGTCCCCCTGCGAAGGACAGATATCCCCCTCTTCAGGGGGGGCGCTGAATGTCTTCGGGTTACCTGGAGAGGCTGAGCAGGACAGTCAAGCAGCATCAGGACTGGCGGACGAAGGAGTGCCTGAACCTGATCCCGTCAGAGAACCGCGGGAGCGCGCAGATGCGCTCCATGTTCCTGTCAGACCTGGGGAACAGGTACACGGCCCCGGACAGGTTCTACAGGGGGACCAAGTTCGCCGACGAGCTCCTCTCCCTCACCGAGGAGCTGGCGAGGAAGGCCTTCAACGCGCGCTACGCCGACGTCCGATCGCTCTCCGGGCACACCGCGGACATGGCCGTCCTCCTCTCGCTGACGGAGGCCGGCGACAGGATACTCTCTGTCAGCCCCGAGAACGGGGGCTACCCGGGGATAACCCACCTCGGGCTGGGGAAGATCCTCAGGCTGGAGAACGAGTACTTCGCCTACGACGACGACGCCGTGAACATAGACCCGAAGGAGTCCACTCCGCTGATGGGGGGTCCGAAGGTGGCGTTCTTCGGCTCGAGCTACATCCCCTTCCCACACCCGACCAGGCAGCTCTCCTCCCTCGCCGACGGGGTCTGCGTCTACGACGCCTCCCACGTCCTGGGGCTGATAGCGGGCGGGGAGTTCCAGGACCCGCTGAGGGAGGGGTGCTCCCTCATGATAGGGTCGACCCACAAGAGCTTCCCGGGGCCCCAGGGAGGGATCATCCTCTCCAACGACGAGGAGGCGTTCACCAAGGTCGCAGGGAACTTATTCCCAGGCATAGTCGACAACGTCCACCTCGACAGGGTGGCAGCCCTCGCCGTCTCCCTGGTGGAGATGATGCAGTACGGGAGGCCCTACGCCCAGTCCATGGTGAAGAACTCCCAGGCGCTGGCGAAGGCCCTGGCCGACGAGGGGGTCAGGCTGAGGGGGGCGGCCCACGGGTACTCAAAGTCCCACCAGGTCCTCCTGGACTACGAGCAGCCGCGGCTCAAGCTGCTGTCGACCCGGCTGGAGCAGGCGAACATAATCGTGGACGAGGGAGGGAGGGTCGGGACCACGGAGGTCACCAGGATGGGCTACGGCCCGGGGGAGATGGAGACCATAGCCGAGCTGTTGGCGATGATCATCCTCGGGAAGAAGGCCCCGGACTTTGTGCAGAAGAAGGTGAAGACCCTGGTGAAGCAGTTCCAGCAGCCGAGGTTCGTGCTGTCTTCGTCCCCCAGGCTGTTCGAGTGACCCCGGGCGGGCGGCGCTCTTCAGACCCGCCGGCTACCTGTGCGCTATCCCCAGGGACTCGTCCGTGAGCTTCATCGACTCTTCGCGGGCGTAGCCGCCTACCATGGCCCTGATGGCGTCTATGTTCTCCGGGACCACTATGGACTCCTGGTGCACCCCAAGGAAGAAGTAAGCCTCCCCGTCCACCACCGTGACCGAGTCCTTCCATACCGTTGCTTCGTAGACGTCGTTCCTGTCCCTCCCCTTCTCCCTGGCCCAGTCCATCACGTTGGCCGTGGACTTGAACCCGGACCTGCCGTCCACCAGGCTCATCCTCGGGGCCGCCTGCAGCGCCTTCACGACGTCCTCCTTCGTGGCCTTGGACTTTAGGCTCAGTATGACGCTGTGCAGATGCATGTGGGTGGTCGGGACCTTGAAGGCCATGGTGACTATCTCTATCCCGGGGAGGACGGTCCTGACGTCCGGGCCGTGGTGCGACGGCAGGGTCGTCGGGTCCAGAACCACCGCGTCGATGGGGCCCTTCTTCACGTCGTCGGGGTCCGCGGCCCTCCTGGCCAGGACCGCCCTCGCCCTGGCCACCCCGGGGCCCTTGTCCACGGCGTCGATGGTCCGGCAGAGGCCCGTGGTGTTGCAGGAGACCACCCTCACCGCCTGCTTCCGCGCCGCCTGCTCGAAGTTGCACTGGGCGACGAAGGACGTCCCGGTGAGCTCGTGCTCCTCCCCGCCCTGGAAGACCGCCTTCACCCCGGCCTGGGAGTAGACCGCCTTGTTGGCAGGCCCGCTCTC
>JAFMAW010000169.1 GCA_029784795.1 Nitrososphaerota archaeon
CTTCGGTCTCAACACGACGACCCTGAACATCGTAGCCAGCGGGCTGGGAGGAGAATCTTACAACGTCGAAGTCGGACAGAACGGGTTCAAACTGGCAGGAAGTTCGACTCTTGAAATCCCCCAGGGGGTCGAGAGCTACGTCGTGGGCAACTCGTCGACGGATTACTCTTTGCTCGTCCCTTCGCCGCAGGAGGGGGAGATCAACGCAAGCTTCCTCCCGGTCACGCTCCGCATACAGTTCTCGCCAATGGTGGAAAGCCGCTACACGAACATCACCGGCTTGATACAGAATGGACCTTTCTGGACCGAGGCGCTGGCCCACAATGGTGACTATGAGCTGCTGGCAGGGGGCGGGTCATTTGGTCTGCTCAATCTGAACACCGATGCGTTCGTACGAGGGCCTGGATGGAACGTGCTCGTGGACTCCGCGACTGCCTACAAGGACGGCTTTCTCCTCGGGGGACTGACCGGCGTCGGCGCGGAGATGTTCTTCTACAACCTGACTGATGGAGCGCTCTCCAACCTGACAAGCATCCTTCCGCCCAGGCTTCAGGATGCCTACCGCGGCAGCATCACTGCCCTTGACACCACGACGAACGGAAGCGCAGTAGTGATGGGCTCGGGCCAGGGAGTCTACTATATCGGGCTCTTGAAAGGGTTCGAGTTGAGCAATCTAACCCAGCTCGTCCCGAACAGCTTCATAGGGTCCCCGACTTACGACGGGTACTATGGCGCCTATCTGGCCGGGTTCAACGAGGAGATCTTGGTGACGAATCCGAGCCGGATTGGCGTGCTCAATCTCACCTCAGGCACTTTCCAGGATTACTCGGAGACGGTACCGGAAGGCGTGCAGTCGCTGGCCCATAGCCCCTTAGCCCTTCCGACTTTCCAGAGCATAGCTTCCAGCGGCAGCGTCGCATTCCTGGGCGGGATAGACGGGCTGACAGGTGGCGGGTTCGAGGCTGTCTTCAGCCCGGCAAGCGGCATAACTGACGTTTCAAATCTGTTCCCAGCGGATGTAGCACTCTACACGATTTCCTGGAACGGCGTCGATTTTCTCGCCTCGGGCCAAAACCTGTCAAGCAACACCCCAGCACTGTTCGCCTACAACCCAGCATCTGGCGCGATAACCGAACTCGATAGGACAAGCCTTCGTAACTTCCAACTCGTTGATTCCATCGATTCGCTGTCCGCCAACAGGCTCGTCTTGTCGGGGTACGAGATAACGGCGCCTCCTGGCGTGAACTACGTGATACTGAGTTCGAAGTATGCCATGTTCGACTTCAACTCGACGGGGCTGGTCGAGGGGAGCGTGGCTCCAAGTACAGCCAGTGTCACAGTCGACGGGGCCCCGGTGCCCACGGTCAACGGAAGTTTCTCCGTCCCAGAGTTCGCCGGATCATACAACGTGACATTTTCAGACCACGGCTTTTCTACCCGGTCATTCGAAGTAGCGGTTCCAGCATTCGCCGGGCTGCAACTCAACGTCCAACTGAACGCCATTTCAAGCACGACGACTTCCATTGCGGTGGCAAGCACGGCCACCAGTGCCGCTCCGGCCGAAACCACCTCGACCCAAACCTCTCTGACGGGCTCGTCGTCCGGCGGCGGAGGCGGGGCAATCCCAGAATTCCCGCTGCAGGTTGTGGCGGTGGTCGTGTTCGTGACG
This sequence comes from Nitrososphaerota archaeon, assembly GCA_029784795.1. Next base: position 1,670 of record JAFMAW010000169.1, read on the forward strand.
GTCGTAGTGTCAGCGTACCTGCTGGCGAGGTCAAGATACTCCTCCCGTATGCGGCTCCAAGGGGTTTGAAAGCCCGCGACACAGGCCCATCCGAGCCAGGGCCCGGGGTCGTAGGGCATCGGTCGCTACGGTCCCGTATGCGGTGGAAGACTAGAGCACCCAACTTGGAAGGTAAGCCGATGCAAAACGTGCGCCGTGGACTACGACAGGAACAGGCTCGCATCGCCGGCGATAGCCTGTCGTGGAAGACGGCTTTGCGGGCAACCGTTCCCCGCGAGTGCGAACGCCTCTTGGCCCCTTTGGAGGAGGGAATATCTGTCGAATGGCGATGTGCCTAACAGCGCCATGGCAGATAGGACTGAACAAGGAGTCGACGCTTCGAACAAGGTCATGTCCTAAATGGACATGCTCTGGACAACGGCGAGGCACCCCGGGCTGCTGCGATGGAAACCCAGTGGTCGCGGCCGAGTATCGCCTACCACTCTTCTACCTCAAGCCCCGGCACCCTCCCGAAGTGCTTGACGTTCCGCGTCGCCAGCCTTTCCTTGTGCTGCAGCGCTATCGAAGCTATGATCATGTCAAAGTCGCCAATGGGTCCCTTCCGAAGCGCTTCTGCGCGTGCGAGTTCGCCATACCTCCTTGCGGCTCCGGCCCCGAACTCGAGCACGACCAGGCGGGCGACGAGCTCATCCACCCTCGAAAGTTCCCTCTCCGGTTCCCTCGCCCCGGCGGCGCCTGCGTACAGCTCGCACAGGTTCACGGGCGTCGTGGAGACCACCCCTCCCTTTTCCGCCTCGGCCTCCAGGGCCCCAACAGCGGCGCGGTCTTTCCTTATCAGCGCGATCAGGACAGACGTGTCGAGGCAGACCAAGGTCCGACCCTGGCTATGCTTCGGCGGGCCTGAGACGCGCCCTCCTCGTTCTCTTCATCGCTGCTTCTACCCGGAGGGCGAGCTCTTCGTCCGAGGCCGACGATTTCAGGTGCTGCAAGAGCATCCTGGCGCTCCCCTTGCCGGTGGTCAGGCGGAGTATGACCTTGGTGAAAGACTCGTTCGTCAGCCGAGACTTCGCGAGGGCATCGTAGGCCTCGTCGGAGACGGTTATCGTCTTGTGGCCCATGCGACTATATGTGCATGTATGTGTATTTAACCTCGCATG
>JAFMAW010000016.1 GCA_029784795.1 Nitrososphaerota archaeon
GGGGCGATGGCGGAGACCTACGGCTACCTGCTGATATTCACGGTGGCCGCCCTTCTCGAGTCCGTGGACCTCTACATATACTGGACGAGGCTCTCGGAGACCAAGCACGTGCTCGCAGCCGAGCCTGGGCAGGGGTCCAGGTTCTCCATGAGGGAAGCGTTCACCTTCCCGCGGTCGTCCTGGGGATATTACGGGGCCCTCGCCATGGACGCCTTCGCCTTTGGGATAAGCTCCAACATCATCTACGCCATGGCCGAGGACCAGTTCCACTTCACCGCCTCCGACGTCGGCCTGCTCGTCGCCGTGTGGTACCTCGCCATGCTCGCTTCCCAATACCCAGCCACGAGGGTCCTGATCAAGATCGGTCCGAAGAGGACCTTGATGGCCTCGGAGGCGCTGGGGACGGTGCTGATGGCGGGGTGGGCACTCTCCAACTCCCTCCCGGAGTTCGTCGCGTTCTCCGTGGTCTTCGGGGTGTCGGTCACGACATGGGTCCCCGGGGTCTCATCGCTCTTAATGACTCACGCCCCGCCCAAGACGCGCGGAGGGGTAGGGGGGAAGGTGGCCGCCTTCAGGGGTCTCGTCGCCTTCCCTGCGCCCATAATCGGGGGCTTCCTCTACCAATATCTCGGGTATGAAGCCCCCATAATCGCCAGCTTGGTGGGGACAGTAGTCTGCGTCGCCCTGATGTTCAAGTATCTGCCGGAACGCCCGACGGCCAGCGCTGAGGGAGGAACGAAGTGACCCCCACCACGGCCCGGACGAGGGTGGGGGACGCCGGGCCGAAGGGCAGGGGGGTGTTCGCCGCGGGGCGGATCCCTCACTCGACGACCATCACGACCTTCAGGGGAACCCCAAGATGGATCTGGGATATCCCACTGGAAGCTTGGCCCTACGCTATCCAGGTGGACTACGACAGGTACGTCGTCCCCAGGAGGAAGGGCGTAGGGTGGTACATCAACCACTCCTGTGAACCGAACTGCGTGATGTCCGGACTATCCATCGTCACGGAGAGAGAGGTAGAGAAGGGGGAGGAGCTAACGTTCGACTACTCCACGGACGTCGACTGGGTCGGTTTCAGGATGGAGTGCAAGTGCGGGAGCGACCGCTGCAGAGGGACGATAAGGGCGTACAGGTTCCTTCCGAAGGAGCTGAAGCGCAGGTATGGCCGGTCCGTCGCCCCTTTCATCCGGAAGAAGTACGTATTATCATAATTCGAGGGCGCCTCGGCCTCGCGAGGGGTGCGGGGCAGGCGGCCACCCCTTCGTCCAAGCCTAGCCGGCAACAGGGCCTTTGTCTGCTGCCGGCTTCGGTATCAAGAAGGCGCCCGCGGCCGAGGCCACCGCCAGTAGGGCCATGTATTCGAAAGAGAGGCCAAGCCTGTTGTAGTTGTTGAAAATGAGCGCATAGATTAGCAGAGGGCCCACGGCGTTCCCGCCGGTCGCTCCCAGTCCCCAGACGAGGGAGTTGCTGAGGGTCGAAGCGGTTTCGGGAGCGTAGTCCGCCGCGAGAGACATCAGCACCGGAAACCCGGTGTAGGCGAAGACGCCAAACAGGGAGAGCAGGGCGACCCCCAGGAGCCCCTGGACGTTGACGTATCCCACTATCGAAGCCGCTGCCCCCAGGGAGGAGGCCGCCAACACGAGCCTGTGGTCGACCTTCTCGACGAGCCTGCCGAAGGCGGGCTGGCCCAGGATGGCGGAAGCGTAGAACACGGTCATGGTCAGGCCCAGGGATGCCCCCAGGCCGAGGCCCCGCTGCTGGGTGAGGAACGTTGGTATGTAGGCAGCAATCCCGAAGAGCGCAGCCGACCTCACGAAGGATATTGCCACGAGCGCTACCATCGGCACCGTGAGCGCGCCGCGGATGGACTTCGCCCCAGCGTTCCTCCTGGTCCCCGCTGCCTTCGCAGACCCCAGCCCTGCCCAGATGAAAAGCGCAGCCGCGACTCCAAGCAGCCCGAAGAAGCCCATGGAGCCCGGAACGGTGAACGCAGCGGCTGCTAGGACATACAGAGTCGGATAGAGCGCCCTTCCAACGCTTCCCATGGCGCCGTTGAGCCCAAGCGCGCGCCCAGCGGTTCCGCGCCCGAAGGACGACTGCAGGATGCTCCCCCCGAGTGGATGATAGAATGAGCTCCCGAACCCCATCCCCAGGTCACAGAGGAGGCCGACGGCGAAAAGGTCCTGGCCCCTCAGGTAGATCATCGACGTGTAGAAACCTACCAGTCCGATCCCCAGGAGCCCTATCCCAACTGCCATCAGCCTCCCTGTCTCGCCCGTCTTGTCGGCCTGGCTCCCGACAAGGATACTGAACGCCCCCGAGCTGAGGTAGAAGAGAAAGAGGAGGACCGCCACCTCCGCGTGGCTCGCCCCATACAGGCTGCTGAGGACGTCGACGATCAGCGGAAGCAGGAACACCGAGCCGTCGTTGACGAAGTGCCCGACGGATGTGAAGACCAGCGCTCTGGTCTTCCCCACGCCGACAGGCGAGTCCGCCGAATGGTTACTCGCGGCCGTACGCCTCTCTGGTCTTTTTCACCCCGTCGTCGCCCAATCCAGGCGCGCCCCCCACCAACCGGCCGGCCAGATAGATCTTGGCGCTCTCCTCGAGCACCTCCAGCCTGGACGCGGCCTCATGCAGGTCCCTCCCCATCGAGAAGAACCCATGATTCTTTATCCCGACCACGTCGCACCTCTTCAGCTGGGTCGCAATCGCCCTCGCACAATCCTCCCCAGGCACAGCGTAATCCACCACTTCCATTTGCCTGATCATGACCGCGTGCTCAGGGGTCATGACGGGTACCTTCATCCCCGCGCTGATGAGCCCGACGGCGTTGGGCGGGTGGCCATGCACGACGGCGTTCACGTCTTCCCTGGCCCTGTAGGCGGCGAGGTGGGTGGGGAGCTCGCTCGACGGTCTCCCCCTGCCGACGACCTTCCCCCCGAGTCTCACCCTGACGAGGTCGCCACGGGCCACCCCACCCTTGAAGTAGCCTGCCGGGGTGATCAGAATCTGGTCCTTCGCATCGAGGAGCGCGCTGGCATTCCCGCCTACGCCGGAGACCAGCCCCCGCTCGTACATCCTCCTGATGGTGCGGGCGAGCTCCTCTCCCAGCGGCTTCGCTCCGGCCATGTTTCTTAGCTGCGGCCTGGTGCTTATTATGGTGCGTCCACCCCGCCGCCAGCTGCCGGGCGATGGCGGACCTCTGGCGCCTCATCATCGACTGTACGACGCCGACGTGGATGGGCGCGCTTTGGCGTCCCGGGGCTCGCCGACTGCAGGCGATTGAGGGCGATGTTCGAGGCGGCGTCGGGGGTGGAGCCCTGTGACCACTCTGACGACTGGGATCAGGTCCCTGGAGCGGCGGCCTCACGGGCAGGCGTCGTCGGCTAGGCCAGGCCGACCGAGGCTGCGCTGAAGTCCCAGAGGTCTCGCGCGAGGGTCTTGTCGTAGGACGCCGCGGCCGATCTCCTCTCGCGCTTACGGTCGAAGTATTTGCCGGTCACTCCTTCGAGCTCGGGGGAGGAAGCGAGGAACACGGGCGACCCTGCCCCCTCTTCGGGGCTGATGAGGAAGAGCCTCGCGACCTTCATCACGAAGGACAGATGCCCGAGCGGCCTTCCCCAGATGTTCGTGGCCACGGCGCCTGGGTGGAGGCAGTTCGCCGTGACCCCTGTCCCATTGAGCCTCTCGGCGAGCTCGTAGGTGAAGAGTACCTGGGCCAGCTTCGCCCGCGAGTACGCCTTCATCACACTGTACCCCTTCTCCATCTGAATGTCGCCCAGGTCGATGCGCCCGCCATAGTGCGAAACGGAAGATACGAACACGATGCGCGAGGGGGCGCTCTTCTTCAGCACGTCCAAGAGGAGGTTGGTCAGCAGGAACTGCGACAGGTAGTCGACCTGGAGGGTGGTCTCGAACCCGTCGGGGGTCACCGACCGGGTCAGCTTGGCTATCCCCGCGTTGTTGACGAGCACATGCAGGGAGTCGTGGCTCCCCAGATACGTCCGAGCGAGTTCCCTGACCGATTGGAGGGAGCTGAAATCGGCAAGAAGGAGCTCCGCGGACCTGGTCCCGCTCTCCCGCCTGATGAAGTCCATCGCCCTCTCGCCCCTTGCCCTGTCCCTGCAGACGAGGATCACCGTTGCGCCGAGTCGGGCAAGCTTCCCTGCTGTGGCCCTGCCGATGCCCGAGCTCGCTCCGGTCACCATGCACACCTTCCCGACCATCGATCCGGAATCCAAAGCTGCGCTCCCATGCCGCGACGCCGCGGCTCCTAAGCCTTCACGGGAGCCTGGGGCGCCCGGCCCATGGCTTCCTTTCGGCGTCAGCTGGCCCCTCAGCCCGGTCGCTCTGACCCTCGCTCTATCAGGGTTCCCACGACGGAATACGCTCTCAGGAATTCGTATCCTCTGGGGGTCATCGTGTAGTCTGTCCCGTCGTCGCCCTCCTCCGCCCGGAGGAGCCCCTTGTCCGCCAGGAACTGCAGATACCTCTTCGTCCTATCCAGGGGCGTGTTGGACGCGTAGGAGAGGTGGGTGATCCGCCCCGACCCGCCGTAGGAGTCTATGGCCCGAAGCAGCGAGCTGTAGATGTCTAGCTTGGACCTCTTGACCTTCTTCATACCGGAGGGGACGGGAGGGTGGAGACCCTCTCGGGCTGGCTGGCGAGGCTGACATCCCTGCCCAGACGGATGTCTTCGACGTACTGCAACGCTCCTGATATCCTGCACTCCCTGCCCACCTCGGCGTTCTTGACGTAGACGTTCCTGAGCGAGCAGCCGGCCTCGGCCCAGAGACTGTCCGCGTAGACGTCTTCCGCCTCGGCTTTCTCTCCTATCCTGACGGTCTTTCCTACGATCGGCCCTCTCACTCGCGCCCTCCTCGCTACGTCGATCTCTCCGGCCCTCGACCCCTCCGAGGTGGAGAGACCGCCGCCCACCTCCAGCTTTCCTACAGCCAAGGCCTTCGACGCCTCGAGCTCCCCCCCTACGCCAATGGAATCTGCTTCCACTGTCCCGCCAATCTTCGCCCTGCCTCCCACGGAAAGCTCGTCTCCGAGCGCCAGGTCCCTGGCTACCTCCATGATTCCGCCAACGGAAATCTTCTCTCCTTTCCCAGAGTCGATGGCGAGCCTCCCGCCGACGTGGATCTCTTCGAAGGCTAGCTCCCCCGCGGACCTGAGTTCTCCTCCGACCCTTACGTCCTCCACTCCTCCGCCGCCTACCACCGCGGTGCCTCCCACCGTGAGGTCTTCGATCTTCACTTCGCCGGAGACCTCGACCGTCCCTCCGACGTCCACATCTTCAGCTTCGACTGTCTCGGCACGCAGGCTACCGCCCACCTTGATGTCTTCGCAGACCAACGTCCTGACCTGGAGCGCGCCGCCGACCCTGACGTCGTCCGATTCCAGCCTCGCCTTCGCCTCCAAGGTTCCGCCGACCTTCACGTCATCCACCTTGGCGTCGCCGGTCAGGACCGCTGTGCCGCCAACCCGCAGGTCGTCTACGTCCGTCCTCCCACCCACCCTGACCGAGTTCGGCACGTCAACATCGTCCGCCTTCAGGTCGCCCTTCACCTCAAGGCTCGCGCCGTCTTCAAGCCTGATGTCACTGGCTTCCAGATTACCCTCCACAAGGAGGTCTCCCTCGCCCCTCACCTCTTCCGCCCTCAAGTTCCCCTTGACCGCGGACCGGCTCCTGACCACAAGGGTCCCACGCACCACCACCTCCCTCCCTGACGGAATCACAGTGGAGCCATCAAGGAGCAGGTCGCCTTCTACCTCTGAGATGGTCGCCGTCTTCCCGCGTTCAACCCTCTGTTCAAAATCGCTCATTGGGCCTTCGCCGCCACGGCGCTGATATATTGGCGACTCACCTAAAGTGATTACTGAACGTGCCCTGGGTATTTAGAATCGCGAACCCACCTCGCGCCCATGCCAGAAGACGACGAGGAGAGGAAGAGAGAGTCAGAACGCGACCGTGAGACAACACGGACATCGGGATACGCCCTGTTCCTGCGCCGCTGAAACCCCGTGCCTGCATTGGAGCAGCCGGCGCCTGCCGGCTGAACCCTTTTACAGAGTCGGGAGTGGATAGGGAAAGAAGAAGACTTGACGACATACGCGTTCAAGTGCAAGGACATCGGCATGCAGTGCGGGTTCGAAGTGAAGGGCGCCTCGTCCAGGGACGAGGCGATGCAACTGGCCGTCGTGCACGCCAAGACCGCGCACAACATGCAAACTGTCCCCCAAGAAGTGGCCAACAAGGTCAGTTCAGCGATAAGGAGCTGAACTGGCCCTCCCGTATTTTCCTAGCTGTTCTTCGCCGTCGACCGAGCGTCCCACCACAACGACAAGCCCGAGCTCGGGCCAAAGTCACCCCGTCATTGCCTGCAGCCAGTCGTGGAGCCGCGCCGGGCGTAGTTCAGTTTTCCTAACCGTTTGTTCAAATCAATCACGCACCCGACCCTATAGGCCAGAGGGCCGCACCACGGGGCGTGTCTCTGCTGGCAAGCACCGACGACGCCGAGTTGGCGGCCAAGGCATGGCTGCAGAAGAAGTATGGCAAGAGGCTCGGAAGGGTGAAGTTCGTCGAGGTGCTGAAGGACAGCGACGTCTGGACGGTGAGGGCCAACGTCAAGCTCTCTTCTGGGGTCCTGCTGATCAAGCCCCACATGGTCCAGGTCAAGATAGACTCCAACTCGACCCAGGTCCTCGGCTATTCCGAGGCAGAAGTCGAGAAGTGACCTGAAACCCTTATCGAAAGCCCCGGGCGCCCGGGTCAGACGATGCCCTACTACTTGGCCGACTTCGGTCGACGGACGGCGGGGTGACGCCTAGGGGAATGCGCCAAGGCGGTCTGCCGGGCGTCAAGGAGATTGAAGACGCGTCCAGACAGATAGCCGGGGTCGCGTGCCGGACGCCGCTGGTCGAATCCAGGCCTCTGTCCAGACTGACCGGCCGGCAGGTCTTCCTCAAGCTGGAATGCTTCCAGCCCGTCAAAGTCTTCAAAATCAGGGGCGCCTACAACAAGGTGTCCAGGGTGGAAGAGAAGGGCGTGGTCGCGGCTTCTTCTGGGAACCACGGGATAGCGGTGGCCTACAGCTCTCAGCTGCTGCGCAAGAAGTGCACTGTCGTCGTCCCCGAGACCGCCGTGCGGGAGAAGGTCGAGGCGATCGAGGACTGTGGGGCCGAGGTGGTCAGGGCAGGCCGGTTCAGCGACGAGCGGGAGGCTAAGGCGAGAGAAATCGCGCGCGCCAACGATTCAGCCTTCGTGCACCCCTTCGACGACCACGACGTTATTGCGGGCCAGGGGACCTGCGGCCTCGAGATCGCGGAGCAGATCGCGGATTTCGACACCGTCCTCGTTCCGGTGGGCGGAGGGGGGCTGATATCGGGGGTCTCCATCGCTTTGAAGGAGATGGGGGTTGCTGCTAAGGTGATCGGAGTCGAGCCGGCTGTGGCCCCGAAGCTCGCGGCCGCTCTCGCCGCCAAGAAGGTGGTGCGGGTCAGGCCGGCAGGCTCAGTCGCTGACGGGCTCGTCCCGTCTGCCCTGGGGGAACTCACGTACCTAGCCTGCTCGAAATACGTCGACGGCGCCCTGACGGTCTCGGAGGAGGAGATCATGGGCGCCACCAGCGCGATGGCGAAGGCGGCGAGGATATTCGCCGAGCCTTCGGGGGCAGCCCCCCTCGCCCCGCTACTGTCCCGGAAGGGGGACTTCGGGGACAGGGTCGTCCTCGTGGTCTCTGGGGGGAATGTCTCCCAGGACGCCCTCCGGCGGGCGCTGGTCTAGCAAAGCCCTCCGAGGGGGCTGCAGCCGGGCCCCGCCTTTGAATCAGGCCTGTTCAAGGGGGTTGAACAGCGACCGCCATGCCATTCAAAGCCGCCGTTTCAAAAACCAGCCCAGGGACACCATGGGTGATGATTGGAGAACTTAGGCGGAGGCTCTCCAGGCAGGTCGAGGACCCCTGGAGCATAGAGCACGAATTCGAGCCGGAATTCAGAGGCGACTCCGAGCTCCTAGGCGGAGCGGCAGTCTTGCTGGCAGCTCAAAAGCCGACCGGGACACGCGAGACCAACGACCTAGGCATGAAGGAACACTACAAGGCCATCGTGGGGACCGCCATTGAGAGGGGTGGCTGGTACCAGGGGCAGGCGATGTCAGTCGCCTGGCTCAGGATGATACTGGCCGGCCTCGAGTCTCGGCCCTTCCCACCAGAGGCCATGTGGGAGGGCGAGCGGACGGATGCCGGGGGGATGCTACGCGGCGACATGCCTTCATACGAAAACCTATTCCCCACGGAGAGGAGTCAGGTCTCCAGGTACGGCTAGCGCCGGAGGGCCCCTTATCTCTGGAGGAGCGCCCGCCGATGACCGCCCCTGACGCCAGACGGAGTCTGCTGATGCAGGCCTAGGCGCGCGCCGCCTTGCGCCGCGGTGGAAACCATTTAGCGGAGCCTCGCCAAAGTGCCGGCATGTTTGATGTATCCCTGAGACTCGACCACTCTCTCCCCTTCTGCAACTTCTCCAAGCTCTTCCCGACCGTGGGAATCCAAAGGTGGTGCAACCTCCAGGTCGACATCTTGGAGTTCCAGGTCTCCAAAGAGGAGGACGCCGGGAAGCTGGAGCGGGCCCTCGGCGACATGCTGAAGTCGTTGGGCGCCCACCTGATCCGGTTCAACAGGTACTCTTCCAAGAACATGGAGGCGGTGGTCGGATGCAAGTGCGCTACGGACAACTCCACAGTCGCCATGATTGAATGGGCGGAGTGCATACCGGTCATGCCTGTAAACTACCGCGGAGGGTTCGAGCACTGTCGCCTGCTCGCCTTCACCAAGGGGACGTTGGACGGCGCCTTGGAGGCGCTTTCGAAGGTGTCCAAGGTCGAGGTCGAGAACAAGTCGGTGGTGCCGAGAGAGTCGGCGAGGGGGGCCATCACCGTCCCTGTGGACGAGTTCCTGGGGGCGCTGACGAAGAAGCAGCTCGAAGCGTTCGTCACCGCCCTGCAGATGGGATACTATGGCATGCCCAAGGGCGCGACCATGGATGAAATCGCCGCCAACCAGGGGATGAAGAGGTCTACCTACGAGGAGCACCTCAGGAAGGCGGAGCTGAAGATACTGCAGGCGGTCAGGCCGTACGCCAGGCTTGCCTACGTCACGTCCCAGGAAGACTAGCGGGGCTCACTGATACGGCGAGCCCTTGGTCTCCGAGACGTAGGGCCTGATCCTGGCCTCAATCGTCTGCTTCGGCGCGGCACCCACCAGGCCGTCCACGGGCTCGCCGTCCTTGAAGACCATGATTGTCGGGATTCCCTGGATGCCGAACTGCTGGGAGGTCAGGGGGTTGTCGTCCACGTTGAGCTTCCCGAAGGTGGCTTTGCCCGCCATCTCAGTCGCGAGCTCCTCAAGCACCGGGGAAACTACCCTGCACGGGCCGCACCATGGAGCCCAGAAGTCGACCACGACCACCTGGTGCTTCCCTACCACCTCGCGGAAGTTGGCGTCCGTCAACTCGACGGGCTTCCCGTCGTTCGCGGCAATGCCCGCCTGGGGCTTCGTCCGCTTCAGCATCTCTTCGAACTTCTTCTCGTTGATCTTCTTCACTTCGTCATCGAACGTCACTCATCGGTCACTTGGCAACACACTGGAGACGGATGGATTTAGACATACAGCCGGCAGCTGCCGGCTCGTTGCAACACAGACGTCACTCAAGGAACTCCCTCAGCTCCTCGAGGATGGGCCTGACGGAGTACTCCAGATTGAGCGCCTCGGAGATGCGGGCCACCCCTCTGTCGTGCTCGTCAAGGACGCGCGGAAGCACCTTCGAGGTGTCCAGCTCGCCAAACCTACTCGCCACCCTCGCGGCCTCGAGGACTACGCGAACTTCTCGCTCAGATAGGTCAGGAGCCTTTCGGCGTTGTAGGCCTCCCCGAACACCCTCTCCTGCAGCTCCTTTGGGGGATAGATGGCCCCGAACCTGTGGATCTTGGACCCGAGCCACTCCTTGAGTTCGTCGACGTCACCCCCGCTCAAGGCCTCCTGCACGAGCGCTCCCTTCCCCATCTTGTGCCATATCATCGCCGCCACGATGTTCCCGAGGGTGTACGTGGCGAAGTAGCCGAAGGACCCTCCGCTCCAGTGCACGTCCTGGAGTGCGCCTTCGGCGTCGCCTCCTGGCCGGATTCCCAGGTAGCTCTCGAATGTGTCGTTCCAGACCTCTGGAACCTCTGCGACCTTCACTTCGCCCCCGATGATCTTCTTCTCTACCTCGTACCTCACGGCGGTGTGGAAGTTGTAGGTCAGCTCGTCCGCGTCCACCCTGATGAGGCTCTTCCTGACAGTGTTGAAGTAGAGGTAGAGCTCCTCCGCGTCGTACTTCTCTACGAACGGGAGGTTCTGCTTGAGTATCGGGCGGACAAGCTTGACGAAATCCCTGCTCCTCCCCACGACGTTCTCCCAAAACCTAGACTGAGACTCGTGCACCCCATAGGACGCCCCATCGCCTACGGGGGTGTAGGCAAGCTTCGGCCCGAGCCCCAGCCCGTAGATCGCGTGGCCGCTCTCATGGACCGTCGAATAGAGCGACGCTTTGAAGTCCTTCCCCTCGTATCTGGTCGTGATTCTCACGTCGTCGGGCGCGATCTGAGTGGTGAACGGGTGGGTAGACACGTCCATGCGGAACCTCGTCATGGGCATCTTCAGCAGCCCGAGGATCTCTTCGTTCACCTTCTGCATCGCCCCTGTGTCGTAGGTGACCGATTCCAGCGGGTGCTTCGAGGGGTACACTCCGTCGGCCGCGACTCTCTTGAGGAGCCTCTTGCTCTCCGGTATCAGCACCGCGTAGACCTTGTCGGCGTCCTTCACCGTGAATCCCTCTTCGTAGAGGTCGAGTAGCGCGTTGTACGGGTGCTTCGCGTAGCCCAGCTTGTCGGCCACCTTCCTCTCGAGCTCGACGATCTTCTCCAGGTGGGGTCTGAACAACTTGAAGTCTGACCGCTCGCGGGCCGTCCTCCACACGACGGTCGCCTCCGTGGTCTCCCTCTGGAGCTGGTTCACCAATTCCGGCGGGACCTTCAGGTAGTAGTCCAGGCTCCTCCTCAGCACCCTGACGACCCCCTTCTCCATGTCGTCTAGGTCTCTCGCCTTCTCCGCCTTCCTCACCAGCCCTTCCAGGTCGACGGTCGCCTTCTGGACCAGCATGGCGAGCTGGCCCGAAGCGATCCCCCTCGCCTTCGCCCCGGACTCGGGCATGTGCGTCTCCGTGTCCCATCCGAGCACAGCCATGGAATGGCCGAGGGACCACACCTGCTGGTACCTCTTCAGGATGTCACGGACTATGGGATTCTGAGCCAAGGCTGCCCCGACAGTCCGCCGGCCGGACTTTTTATGTTTGCCACGTCCGCAAGGTTCTAGTCTCAGGCCTGGGCCCCGAGCGGGGATATGTCCCCGGAAGACCAGGAGACGTGGAAGAGGGCGCTCGCCAGGTTCAGGGAGGAAAAGGACGAGTTCTTCAGGTCCGACCCAGATTCGCCCTTCCCGCCGGAGGCGAAGCGCGCCTTCCCAGGGCTCAACTACTTCGTGCCTGACCCGGACTATCGGATGGAAGCGAGGCTGCAGAGGTACCCCAGCCCTGATGGAGTGGTCATGGGAACCAGCAAGGGGACCCGCCAGCTCTTCAATAGGGTGGGCTTCTTCGACCTGTCAGTGGGGGGTGGAGGGTTCCGGATTCACGCCTACCAGTCTGCCCAGCGGCAAGAGCCCAGCCTCTTCATCCCTTTCAGGGACGCGACGTCGGGGGAGGAGAGCTACGGGGCAGCCCGCTACCTGGACCTCGAGGTTGAGCACGACGACGAGTACGCGGTCGACTTCAACTACGCGTACAACCCATATTGCGCCTATTCCGACGACTACGTCTGCCCCCTCCCGCCGCAGGAGAACTGGCTCAAGGTCGCAGTGAGAGCG
>JAFMAW010000170.1 GCA_029784795.1 Nitrososphaerota archaeon
GGAGGCACCTGCTTCGATTATCTTTCCGAGATACATTATCACCATCTTATCACAGATGAACTTCGCCGAAGCGAGGTCGTGAGTTATGTACATGTATGAGATGCCTTCGTCCTTCTTGAGCCTCATGAGCAGGTTCAATATTCCTGCCCTGATTGACATGTCAAGCATAGAGACGGGCTCGTCGAGGATTACGAACTTCGGATGTACCGCGAGGGCCCGAGCTATGCTGAGGCGTTGCCGCATTCCGCCGCTCAGTTCTCGTGGATATTTCTCCAAGATCGACCTGTCCAGTTCGACTAGGTCGAGTAACTCCGCCACATCCGAGTCCGACGGCGCTTTGCCTCCGCCTCGGTGCAATCTCAATGGAACCTCGAGGGTCTTCCTGACATTGTGCCTTGGGAACAACGACTCGTACGGGTCTTGAAACACCAACTGCACTTCGCTTCTGAAATTGAACAACGACTTGGCGGAGAGGCTCTTCATTTCTCGACCCTTGTAGAACACTCGTCCTCTTGTAGGATTTTCAAGCCTTGTGAGGACCTTCGCTATGGTGGACTTCCCTGACCCCGTCTCGCCGACTACCCCTACTGTCTCATCGTCGAATATGTCAAGAGAGAAGTCGTCAACTGCCCGCACTTCCTGGTGAGTAAGTGCCCCTCTTCGATACGTCACAGAGACATGGTCTAGCTGAAACAGAGGGGTACGCTCCATGAGACTCACTGGACACGAGGGTGATAGCATGCAGCTGCGTGCGATCCGTCGAGAGTGGTCATCGCGGGGGGCGTGACTGTGCATTCATCAGTGGCATACGGACATCGCGGATGGAAGTGGCATCCTCGAGGCAGGCTCGCGAGAGATGGAGGATATCCCTTGATCACGCGTAACGAACTCCGCTTTTCATAGAGGCTAGGAATCGATTCCAGAAGAAGACCCGTGTATGGATGTAGCGGACGCCGGACCACCTCCTCGGCACCTCCTATCTCTATGGTCCGTCCGCCATACATGATCATGATCTCGTCGCACACCTCAGACAAGAGTGAGAGGTCGTGGGATATCACGAGCATTGATGTCCCATGCTCTCGGCTGAGGCGTTTCATCAGGATGAGTATCTGGCGCTGAGTCACGACGTCCAGGGCCGTTGTAGGCTCGTCTGCTATCAAGAGCTGGGGCCTGAGTTCCATCGCCATGGCTATCGCAACTCTTTGCTTCATGCCACCACTAAGCTCGTGGGGATAAGCTTTCTTGTACTTCGGGTCGATCCTCACTGCTCTGAGCAGGTCATCCATGGTCCTGTTCAAGTCCCGCGTGCTGATGTTTGTGTGCGCGCGAATCGCCTCTGCCATCTGCGACTGTACCTTGTGGACTGGATCGAAAGCGTTCATGGCGCTCTGGAAGACAATCGACGCCTTCCTCCATCTGAGGTCCCTGAGAGACGCCCCGTCCAAGCCAATCACTTCTTGCCCTCCCACATAGACCTCGCCGGAGACTGTGTTCGGCGGTTCAAGGAGTTTCAGCATGGCCAGCGCGAGAGAGGACTTTCCGCACCCAGACTCGCCCGCAAGCCCCATGATCTTTCCCTTCTCGATGCTGAAGTTGACGTTGTCTACTGCTGTGACGGCACCTGACCTCGTGGCGTATTTGGCTGTAAGTCCTCGCACTTCAACGGTGGCCAGTTATCTCTTCAACTCCTAACCCGATCATCATGAAGCCTGTCCCAAGCGCGCCTATCGCCAACCCTGGCGATAGAATCCACCACCAGGCGTTGTAGTAGAAAGCCGACTGCTGAGCCCAGTACAGGATTTCGCCCCAACTGACTATGCTCGTCACGCCAACCCCGATGAAGTCGAGAGTCGCCTCAGCCACAATGGCTGCCGTTACCGTAAGGACCGCATTGGCAAGGACCACTGGCAGGATGTCAGGGAGGATGTAGGAAAACAGGATCTCCCTGGTGCCGACTCCCGTCACCTTCGCCGCGTGCACGTAAGTTCTGTTCTTCCTGGTCAACACCTCCGACCTTACGGTTCGTGCGATGAAGGGCCAAGCAGTAATCGCTATGATGAAGATCACAGTCGTCTCGCTTGGACCCAAGTAGACCGCCAGGAGTATCATCAATGCCAAGGGTGGAATGATCAGCATTATGTCAGTGAGCCTCATCATGACCTCTCCGACGATCCCTCCGAAGTAGCCTGCGACTAGACCAACAAGGGTACCGATCAGCGTGGCAGCGGTAGCGGAGACTACCCCAACGGTCAGGGAAATCCTTGACCCCCAGACCAGTTCCGCGAGGACGCTCCGCCCCCAGTTGTCCGTCCCCAGCGGGAAACGGAGACTTGGCGGAAGGTAAGCAAGGTCCAACGCCGGCTGCACAGGGTTCGAGACCACAAAGGGACCGAAGATGGCGATCAGAACGAATGTGGCTGTGATGACAGTGCCGGAAAGGAGCTTCTTGTTAGAAAACGCGTTTGTGATATCACTAGATTTGATCATGGCTTCGCCCTTGGGTCTATGTATCCGTAAAGCACGTCGGCGACGAAGTTCATCAGGATGACAGCGACGGATATCACAAGGAATGTACCCTGTATCAACGGATAATCGTGCGAAGTGACTGCTTGGTATATCAAGTAACCCACCCCGGGATAGGAAAAGACGATTTCGATGCCTATGGCGCCACTGACTACGAGCCCAAGGTTCATGCTGAGGAGAGAGAAGACCGGGAGCATAGCATTCCTTGCGATGTGGTTCAAGACGATCCTGAAGTCACTGACACCCTTGGCCCTCTCGAGGATAACAAAATCCTCCCGCATCACGTTTATCATGTTGTT
>JAFMAW010000171.1 GCA_029784795.1 Nitrososphaerota archaeon
TGGCTTCAGCCGCCTACGCCCAGGCGAAGCAGGGGAATTTCGAAGGCTCCGCAAGGCTGAGCGCATTCTACACGGGAGTGTCCTACTTCCTGACCGCCATAGCCCTCGCGACCCCTTATTTCCTGACGAGGAACATGATACTAGCCTTGTCTTCATCCCTTTCGCTCGCCGTGGTGATACTCGCGGTCACCACCTGGTACAGCGTGGTAGTCCAGCAGAAGACCTTCTTCAGGGACTTCGTCGAGATACTGCTGATCCTTTTCGGTGCGACCGTGGCCCTGTACTTCTTCGGTTATGTGGTCCACGGCGTGCTCCCCAACATCCGAGTCAGCTAGGGCGCTCCTCACAGGGAATTCAGCAAGAACCAGACAAAACGTCTTATTACCGAACCTGCCGCCGTGACCCAGTGAGCAATTGCAGAGGGAAGTAGCAGGGTCGAAGGCGCCATCGAAGGCCGAACGTGTGAAGCGGGTCTGCGACTTCCTGAAGGAGAACTCCACTTCACGTGTCACCCTCGCGACCCTCGGTGAGAGGTTCTGTCTCAGTCCGTTCCACCTGCAGAGGACCTTCGCCGAGGTGATGGGTATGTCCCCCCGCGAGTATCTAGAGGAGTGCAGGCTCAGCCTCCTCAGGTCAAGGCTGGCCAGCGGCGAGCCCGTGGTCAACGCCCTGAGGGGGACGGGCTACTCCGCGCAGAGCTGGCTCTACGAAGACTCCCGGAGGAGGCTCGGGATGACCCCCGCGACCTACAGGAAGGGAGGGGCCGGGGCATGCGTCGGCTACGCGATCGGCGATTCGCCTATCGGCCGCATCCTCCTGGCCAGCACGGACCACGGCGTGTGCTCGGTCAAGGCAGGTCGGAGCGATCCTGAGCTTCTGAAGGCGCTTGTCGCCGAATTCCCCAGGGCCGAGATAGCAAAGTCGGACGGCGCGAAGAACTACCTCGACACTCTGCAGAATCATCTTCGCGGCCAGGAGGCGAAGTTTCCCTTGGACATAAGAGGCACCGACTTCCAGATGCGGGTCTGGACCGCATTGCGGCTCATCCCTCTTGGGGAGACGAGGTCCTATCAGGAGGTGGCAGAGATGGTAGGCAAGCCGCGCGCGGTCAGGGCAGTGGCGAACGCCTGCGGCTCCAACCCCGTCCCCCTGATAATACCATGCCACAGGGTGATCCGGAAGGACGGGAGCCTGGGTGGCTACGGCATGGGGATCGGAAGGAAGAGGGCCCTCCTCGCGAAGGAACGGGGCCTGGCCGCATAAGGCCGCCGCGTCCCAGGAACCCAAGGCAGGGCTCCCACTCTGGATACCGGCGCCAGCGGCGAACGCCCGCCCGGGACCATCGCTCGCCTTGCAGGTTGCTGCATAACTTCATCTATGAGGCAGCCTCCGGCAGAGGTTCATGATGCCACCGACGCCGAGGAGCCTGCTTTCGGTCGCCGACCTTTCACCTGAAGAAATGGAGTCGCTCGTCGCGCGATCCGGGGCGCTGAAGAGGCAGATCAGGTCGAGGCGGCCGTCGGGGGCCCTCTCGGGTTCGGCCGTAGGACTTCTGTTCGAGAAGCCTTCCACGCGGACAAGGACGAGCTTTGAGGTTGCCACGCTGAGGCTCGGGGGCGCGCCCGTCTACCTCGCGGCCAACGAACTCCAGCTCAGCCGCGGAGAGCCCGTCAAAGACACCGCCAGGATACTGGGAGGGTACCTCGACGTCATAGTGGGGCGGGTCTTCTCCCAGGACACCCTGGTCCAGCTGGCTGCCTACTCGGGGAGGCCCGTAATCAACGCGCTCAGCGACTCGGAGCACCCGACTCAGGCGATAAGCGACCTGCTGACCATCAAGGAGGCCAAGGGTAAGCTGCGGGGTACAACGCTAGCCTACGTCGGGGACGGCAACAACGTCTGCAACTCGCTGCTCCTGGCAGGGGCCCTCGCCGGGATGAACGTGTTGGCGGCCTCTCCCGAAGGATACGAGCCCGAAAGCTCGCTCGTCCGCAAGGCGAGGTCTCTGGCCAAGAAGACGGGCGGGAGCATCGAAGTGGTCAGGGACCCGAAGGACGCTGTCGCCGGAGCGGACGCGGTCTATACCGATGTCTGGGTGAGCATGGGGGAAGAGAAGGAGCAGGCGGAGAGGCACCGGGCGTTCAAGGGGTACCAGGTCAACTCAGCCCTGATGAAGTCAGCCCCCAAGGGGGCTGTCGTCATGCACTGCCTCCCCGCCCACCGCGGCCTGGAGATCACCGACGAAGTCCTGGAAGGGAAGCAGTCGGTCGCCTGGCAGCAGGGCGAGAACAAACTCTACGGCGCGGCCGCTTCCCTCGAATTCGTGGTGCGGTAGGCCGCTCAGCGGCGCCGGAAAACGATTCGAGCATGGCGTCGGCGGCCGAGCCACGAACCCACCAATGCGGGACCCTATCTCGCAAGACCGCCCCGGCTCCTGATACTCTCCACGAGTCCCTTGCACCGTGAGCCCTCACTCGCACCCTCCGGCAGCGGGGAGTAGGGCACGAGCGAAGCGAAGATCGGGCGGGTCCGTTGCCCTGTTCATGAAAGCGAGGTTGGATGCCAGTTCTCCGGGAGGTGGAAGACGTACGCGATCTAGTCGCGGACCGCCGGAACCGCGTTGGCCTCTTCGAGCTTCTTGATGGCAAGTGGTGCGCCTTCCCCGTCTCCGACTCGCGCCACCCTCATTGCTCTCCTGGTACTAGTTTCAGGTCCAGAGTACAATGGAAGATGGTTAACGGGCCCGGTGGGATTTGAACCCACGACCTCTGCGAGCCTAGGCTCCCTACAGCTTAGAAGGCTGCCACGCTATCCG
>JAFMAW010000172.1 GCA_029784795.1 Nitrososphaerota archaeon
CCAGGAGGGCGACCGTCACCGAGGCGGACGGCAAGAGGGAGGCCTCGATACTCGTGGCCGAAGGGGAGAAGAAGTCCAACATCCTGCGGGCCGAGGGTGACAAGCAGGCCCAGATACTGAGGGCCGAGGGGTACGCAGGCGCGCTCAGCCAGATATTCGGCGCTGCCAAGGGCATCGACTCCAAGACCATGGTGCTGCAGTACCTGGACACGCTTAAGGCACTCGGGGCGTCGCCTTCGACGAAGTACATCTTCCCCATGGAGTTCACCGGGCTCCTGACCAACCTGCGGGACCAGGTAAAGCAGTCCCAGTCAGACTCGTCCGGCAGATAGCAGGGCCGCGGGCCTTCCGATGGGGCGCCATGGCGACCGACCAAGGCCCGGGGAGCGGTCCCTCGACTCTCTCGCTGAACTTGCAGGAATTCCAATTCTCACCCTGACTAACAGGAAAAGTTCTAAATCAAGCGTCCAAATGCTGCCCCAGTTTTAAATCCGAAGCGCTTGAAGGGTTGAGGCGAGCGGATCAAGTGTCGGGCCAAGAAGGAGAGATTCAGGCGAGACGGCGGACGGTGGTCGTGCTTCAGGACGAGATGAGGCGCGTCCTCGACGCCACCCGGGTGCTCTTGGAGGAGTTCAGCGCACTCGCGGCGGGGGACAAGGGGCAGGTCGACGCCTCCCTCGAGAGGGTGAAGCGGGCAGAGGAGGACGTCATGACCCTGAGGACCGCCCTCATCCGCGAGCTGTCGCAGATCGGCACCCTCCTCGTCAACAGGGAGGACATCATGCGGGGTGCCTTCGCGGTCGAAGACATCTTCGGCCACATCAACGGGGTCGCCTTCAAGATGTCTCAGCTGCAGCGGAGCTCGGCGAAGAACAAGAAGTACAAGGACTGCATCGTGGAGCTCCTAGGCCTGCTGGTCGACGGGGTCTCGAAGCTCAACGAGAGCATAAGGGCGCTCTCGATAAACCCGGACCAGGCGATACAGATGGCGAGCCAGGTCCAGCGGATCGAAAGCTCCATCGACTCGAGGTACAGGGACGGGGTGGCGACCGTGATGAAGACGGCGACCAACGTCAAGGAGCTCATCACCATCAAGGACGTCCTCGAGTCCATCGAAAACTGCGCAGACGTGATGCTCGTGGCCGCGAACGCGAGCACGATCCTCGCGCTGGGAATGTAGGCGATGCCCAGGGCTCGGGCCAGGGGCAGGCTCTTCGAGAACAGGATAGTGGTCTGGGACATCGAGGACTCCCGGCGGCTCTTCAAAGAGGGATACTACGGAAAGCCCCTGGGGATCCCGAAGCCGAAGGACTTCGAGTTCGACGCCCCCCTCATCCTGGATCTGATGGAGGGCTACTACCTCGCCATGCGCAAGGTGATAGAGGTCGAGGACCAGGCGGGGAAGGAGCTCACCCCCAGGCAGCTGCAGGGGGTCTGCGAGGCCTCCTACCCGGAGTTCACGGAGAAGTTCATGGTCTACAGGAAGCTGAGGGAGGCGGGCTACGTGGTGACCCCGGGGATAAAGTTCGGCTCCGACTTCGCGGTCTACGAGCACGGGCCGGGGATAGACCACGCCCCCTACATCGTCCAGGTGACCTCCCCAGGCTCGAAGATGACGGCCACCTCCATGGTGAGGTCCGGGAGGCTGGCGACCACGGTCCGCAAGCAGTTCATCATAGCCATCCCCGACGCGGAGAAGAAGTCGATAGAGTTCCTCCGCTACGACTGGTGGCGCGCCTAGGGGGTGTCAGCGGTCTCGGGGCCCGGGGTTTCGTACAGGGTGGGCCGCGGCCGGGTCGTCTCCTTCAACCTGGGCGACCTCGAGCTCAGGCTGGACGAGGTGTTCGACCCGAAGGCAGACCTATCGCCCTACTTCGGGGGGAGGGACCTGTCCGCCCCCGAGGCCTTCCCGACGAGGTCGTTCTACGTCTCGTCAGGGTCCCTGAGGGCGGTCGTGGACCCGAGCGACTACGGCAGGCTGGTCTCCCCGGGGCACTTCAGGGCGCCCCCGGGGTCGGCGCCTCCTCTCCCCCTCGAGGAGCAGCTCGCGGCCGCGGGGGTCAGCCCGGACTCGGTGACCCACGTGGTGGTCACCCACCTCCACTACGACCACTACGCCGGGGTCACCAGGGCGACGGCTGACGGGCCCTCGCTCGCCTTCCCTTCCGCCCGGTACATCATCCCGGCCAGGGACTGGGCGATGCCCGACATGGTCGATGCGAGACGGAAGGGGGACAGTGACGTGACCGAGACCCTGGGCGCGGTGGAGGCGGCGGGGAAGCTGGAGCTGCTCGACGGCCCCCTCGACCTCGGCGAGGGGTTGACGGTGGAGCCCTTCCCGGGGGAGAGCCCGGGGCACCAGGTGGTCGCCCTGAGGTCGGACGGGGCTTCGTGCTACTTCGTGGGCGACCTGTACCACCTCGTCGAGGAGGTGGAGCACCCCGAGCTCGCAGCCGCCTGGGCGGACGCCCCCGCGCTCCTGGCAAGCAGGAGGATATTCTCGGAGCGGGCGGCGTCGGAGCGCGCCCTGGTCCTCCCCGGGCACCTCCCGGCGGGGAGGATCGGCCGCAGGGGCGGAGCCCCCTCCTGGGCCGAGGAGCCGGCCTAGCCGCAAGCATATAGAACTGACACCCAGGGCCCGGCCGTGGACCAGATTTCAGAGGACTCCTACATCCTGGTGTACAGGGACAGGCGGAGGCGCTGGCTCGTCAGGCCCAAGGACACCCCGAAGCTGCACACCCACCTGGGGATCCTCGACGTTGCCTCCCTCGTGGGGAGGGATTTCGGGATCAGGGTATTGACAACCATGGG
>JAFMAW010000173.1 GCA_029784795.1 Nitrososphaerota archaeon
GACGTACCTCACCAGGAAGAAGCCGAGGTAGTAGGGGACAACTATCCAGAATATCACGTTGACGACCAGGGCCCAGGCCGCGCTGAGCACCCTCCTCCTCGTCGTGACCTGCCTGCCGAATGACATCTCAGGGACCCCCTGGAACCTGGATCAGCCCCGTGAAGTTCACCCCCACCGACAGCTCAGCGAACGGCTCCAGGGCCAGGTCCACGGTCCCGTTGACCTGGTGATTGCCGGAGGCGAGGAACTGCTGGACGTCGGACACGGTCATCTCGAAGCGGACGACCTGCTGCTGCCCCGGCGGGACCACCCCGCCCCCCGTCTGGCACTGCACGTCAGGGCTGGACGACGAGCAGGAGATCGTGACGTTCAGGGGGTAGAGCCCTCTGTTCGAGACGGTGACGTTGATGGACACGGTCTCCGCCCCGGTCGCCTGGTCGTAGAGGGCGGTCCCGGCTATGGGCCTGTTCCCCGACGCCAGCCCTGACCTCAGGGCGCTGTAGTCCTCGTAGGCGGAGTAGGCGACGGAGCCGACGACCAGCAGGGCGACCAGGGCGACGGCAACGGTGACCCCTCGCAGGGCCCAGACCCCCTTCGGCGTCCTTCGCTTCAAACGACCATCACCCTCTATGCTCGAGAGCCCTCTGCGCCTAGCGGTCCGGCCCGACGGTGGCGACGACCCTCCCCTTCACTTCGTCGAACCACGCCCGGCCCATGGCCTCGGTGTTGAACGCAGCGCCGACCCTCCCCTTCAGGTCGACCGTGATGATGCCGGCGGTCCCTTCCCCCCTGACCCTGGTGATGTGCTCTATCGCCCTGGCGGCAGCGCGCTGGGCGCCGTCTTCCTCCATGAACTCGCACGCCTTCAGGCAGAGCCCCACCCTGATTATATCCTCCCCTGTCCCGGTGGCGCAGGCCGCCCCCAGCTTCGAGTCGGCGAAGAGGCCGGCCCCCAGTATGGCCGAGTCCCCCACCCTCCCCGGGAGCTTCATCCACCTCCCTCCGGTGCTGACCGCGGCCGCCGGGACCCCGTCCGAGCCCACGGCCACCGCGCCGACAGTGTCTCCAGTCTTGAACCTCCTGACGAGCCGGAGGGCCCCCCTATGCCTCGCCTCCTTGCTGATCGCCTCGAACCTGGCGGCCGACGCCTCCGACGGGGTCAGCTCCTCCACCTCCAGCCTGGCGAGCTTCACGTAGTCCCTGGTCCTCTCCCCCACGAGCAGGACGTGCTCGGTGTTGTCCATCACCCATCTCGCCAGGGCGACCGGCCGGTGCGTCGACGTCACGTTCCCCACCCCCGCCCCGGCGAGCCCGTCCCCGCTCATCACGGCCGCGTCGAGCTCGACCCGCCCCTCGGCCGTCAGGCAGGCCCCCCTGCCGCAGTTGAACAGCCCTGAGTCTTCCATGCTCCCGACGGCCGCCACCGCGCCGTCGGTCCCTGACCCTTTCTTCATCGCCGCCAGCCCGGCCTCCACCGCCCCGACCAGGCCTGCGAACCTCGGGTCCTCCTCCCGATACCTGCCGCTCCCCGCCCCTCCATGCACTATGATTGATGGTTTCAGAAAGGTCTCTCCACCGGGCGGCGGCGATGGATTATGAAAAGGTTCACAGGCTGACATGGCTTTAGAAACCTCCGATTGTCCTCCCTGTGGACGTGAGAGTGCAATCTGTGCGAGGAGGAGGCCGTCGACGGCGCGCCCTGGCTGAGGGCCTTCGCAGCGGAGGCGGACGCCTTGAGGCTGGTCATGCTCGCGGACGCTTTGGTCGACGGGGCCCAGGGTGCTACTCGCCATGATAAGCGTCCCCAAGGGGGTCCTCAGGCTGGCAGCCCTCAAGATGCTCTCCGAGTCGTCCCTGTCCGGGACCGACCTCGCCAACCAGATACGCCGGGTCACAGGGGGGGAGTGGGCCCCGGGCCCAGGGTCGATCTATCTGATGCTCGGCGAGCTCCTGAAGAAGGGGCTGATCACCGAGCTCCCCAAGCGCGAGGGCAACGTCCGGAGGTACATCATCTCCGGCAGGGGGAAGGAGGAGCTGTCCCGGCTGACGAAGGAGACCGAGTCTGACGTCGCGCGCCAGCTGAGGCTCCTCGCCGTGTACTCGGCGCTGGCAGGGAGGCAGGAGCTGAAGGCGAAGGTCCAGGGGCTCGCCGGCTCTCTCGGGCTGACGGGCAAGTAGCCCGGCCCCCGCCGCTGAAACGTCGCCGGGGAGGTCCGCAGTAGCTGCCAGGCGCGCGGCGACGGCGCAGGCTTTTATCCCCACCCGGATGAGCCAGGCTCGTGTCTCAGGACACCAAGTTCAAGGTAGACATCTACCCCGCGGCCAAGGCCAAGAGGGTCCCCAAAGTCGTCTCCGACGAGCTGAAGGGGGCGGCCAGCGCCAAGGCCATATCCCGCATGAAGAAGGAGAGCGTGGACTGCCCGGTGGTGAAGAAGGAGGTCGCCTTCCTCGTCTGCTTCGCCTGCCCGTCGTTCCTCCGCAGGGTGAGCGGGACCGTCGACTGCGCCGGGGTCCGGGGGCCGCCGGCCGAGTGGCTCCTGGGCTGAGCAGCCTTCTAGGAGCCCGTCCTGTCCTCAGCCTTTCAGGAGGCCTAGGGCCAGCCCGACTATGAACGTCAGCGAGGAGTAGGGGAGGTACCCAGCGACCCTGTCGGCGTAGGCGGTGATCGTCGCCTGCGTCGCCCCGGCCAGAGCGAGTCCATGCACCGGGCGCAACCGTGTCGCATCTTCGCTGCCCCAGAGCACGGCCAGCGCCGCGGCCACGGTGATCAGGCAGACCAGCAGCATCGTCCACCCACGTCTT
>JAFMAW010000174.1 GCA_029784795.1 Nitrososphaerota archaeon
GACAAACAACCCCTACGTGACCAACAACCTCCTCGCCACGTCGACGGCCTGGTACCTCTCGGCCACCCACATCCTCGTCTTGTCGTCTTTCTTCATGCTCCTGCTTGTGGAGACCGGACGCCTCCCGGTGGAGAGCTCGGGGCTGATGGAGCTGGGGATGCTCGACGACGCCAAGGTGATGGAGCATTCGGGAAGGCTCCTGGCGGTGTCCATGTGGGGAGGCTACATGAAGCAGTTCATGCTCATGTCGGTTTTCCTCAACGTCTTCCTCCTCCCATGGTGGATGTCCACAGCGGTGTCGGTCCAGGGGGCGCTTTACTCCGTCGGGACGCTGGTCCTCAAACTGCTCGGCCTCGCCGCCGCGATAGTGATAACGGAAGAGACCTTCGCCAAGCTCCGCCTCTTCAAGATTCTCGACTTCCTCACTATCTCGTTCAGCCTCGGGCTCCTCGCGGTCATCGCGTTCTTCCTGGTCGGAGGCGGGCCGCCGCCTTGATCCTCCCTCAGCCGCTCCTTGGCGAGCTCTCCGGGCTCCTCGGGATACTGGTGCTCCTGACTGCCCTATACCTTCAGAGCCAGACCTTCGTGGACCCTGCGATACGGGGGGTGGCCGCCCAGTCACTGCTCCTCGCCATCCTCTTCGTTGTCCTCTTCCTGAGATCGGGAGACGCGGACCTCCTCTACCTGGCAGCGATAACCGCAGGGATACGCGGGCTCCTCATCCCCGCTGTGATGCTGTACCAGGTGCGCCGCTTCAAGCACAGCCTGAGGGAGAGCGGGCCCGGCCAGCGGGTGCCTTCGCTGGTGATAGTCGGGATCATCGTGGTGATAGGAGGATACGCGCTGTTCAAGACCGCTCTATTGCCCGACCTTTCCAACCCGTCCGCTTCCGTCCCCTTCGTCCTGGTGCTCCTCAGCTTCCTCCTCATAGCCACTCGAAAGAACGCCCTGACCCAGATGACCGGGTTTCTTGAGGAGGAGAACGCCGTGCTCTATGCGGGAGCCCTCATCGCCCCGACCATACCACTGCTGATCGAGTTCGCGGTGGTCTTGGACGTCCTGGGGGTCATCCTGGTGGGCGTGATCCTGTCCGCCACCCGCGATGTGCTGAGAACGCTGGAGGAACCAGAGTTGGAGCAGCTCACCGGGTGATATCTGGTGGACCCGAGCCTGATCTTTGTCGTGCTGCTTGCCGCCCCCGCCGTCGGAGCGGCCGTCTCGCTAGTCCCCAGGGACGGGGTGGAGGTCGCTGCTTCCCTGGCCTCCTCGGCAGCGGCCGTCCTGGTCTCTCTGTTCCTGCTCGCCTCCGGGGCATCGGGGGCGTTTGGCCTGTTCTATTCAGACGGCCTCACGCGGATAATGGCGATCACCATCTCTTCGGTGTTCTTCACCTCCGTGGCTTATTCGTGGTTCTACGTGAGGCGGATCAACAAGCCCCTCATACGTTTCAGGTGGTACTACTCCCTGCTCGACCTCTTCGCCTTCACCATGCTCCTGGCCGTCACCGTGAACGACCTCGGCTTCGTGTGGATCGCGATTGAGGCAACGACCGTGACCAGCGCCCTCCTCGTCGCCCTGGAACGCGAGAGGACAAGCGTAGAAGCGGCCTGGCGCTACACGCTCATCGTCTCCGCGGGCCTCGTGGCTTCGCTACTTTCCGTCGTCTTCGTCTACTACTCCCAGGGCACCCTCGTGATCTCCAACCTCATGGGGTCTCCCATCCGCGCCGGGCTGCTCATGCCGCTTGCCGTCGGCTTCGCCCTCGTTGGCTACGGGACCAAGGCAGGCGTCGCCCCCATGCACGCCTGGCTCCCTGACGCCCACAGCGAAGCTCCCTCGCCGGTAAGCGCCATGTTCTCGGGCATCCTCCTTCCGACGTCGATCTACGCCCTCGTCAGGACGTTCAACCTACTGCAGGGGCTGGCTTCATTCGGGGCCATGCAGAACCTTCTGATCGGGTTTGGGGTATTCACGGCTCTGCTCGCCGCCATCATAATGGGACATCAGCGGAACTACAAGAGAATGCTCGCCTACTCCAGCATGGAGAACATGGGCATCATACTGGTCGGCTTCGCCCTCGGAGGCATCGGGGTCGTAGGCGCGGCCGTCCAGATAGTCGCCCACGCCTTCGCGAAGTCCTCAGCCTTCTACGAATCTGGCAACATACTTGTCGCCTACGAAAGCAAGAGCATGGCCGAGGTCCAGGGGGTGGCGAGGAGGCTGAAGTACAGCGGCTATCTCTTCGCGCTCTCCTGCCTCGCCGTGACAGGCGCCCCGCCCTTCGGCGTCTTCGTGGGAGAATTCATGATACTGGCCATGGCGCTGAGCACGGGAAACGTCGCCCTCGTCCTGCTGCTCGCAGCCGTCTACGTCTACGGGTTCATCGGCCTGAACAGGCAGTCAGTGAAGATGGTGTTCGGCCAGAGCAGCTCCGGGCAGCAGGGAGAGGGGATGGGCTCCGGGCCGGCCCCGCGTGCCGCGCCCCAGAGTGAACACTGGGTCTCGGTCGCGATCCCACTGGCCAATCTGGCGGTGGCCCTCGTGATAGGCGTGTACATGAGCCCACTGCTTCTGCAGGCGGCCCAGGGGATGGTGCCTTGAGCGGCGGGCCCGGCATCCTGGGGGGCGGCCGCGTAGAGAGGCACAACTTGGAGAGCCTCGGAGAGAAGATGCAGCTATCGTCGGTCTTCCAGGCCGGGGGCCTCAACTACGCGCTGATCTCCGATACTGAGACCAACAGGACAATCGTCAGCGAGCTCCCGCCAGCCCCTGGCGAAGAGTTCGGCGCACTGCTCAGAGG
>JAFMAW010000175.1 GCA_029784795.1 Nitrososphaerota archaeon
CTTGTACACCGACCCCGTCGTCCCGTCGATGGTGAGCGTCTCCCCCTTGGTTATCCTCTCCCCCGACTTCGTCTTGAAGAAGCCGCCTTCCATGGAGATCTCGATCTCGCTGCACCCTACGACGGCGGGCTTCCCCATGCCTCTTGCGACCACCGCGGCGTGACTCGTCATCCCGCCTCGCATCGTCAGGACCCCCTGCGATGCTATGAGCCCTTTGATGTCCTCGGGGGTAGTCTCCGGCCTGACTAGTATCACCTTCTGGGAGCCGCCCAGGGAGGCGGCCTCCTCGGTGTCGAAGACGACCATCCCAGATGCGGCCCCCGGAGAAGCGTCCAGCCCCTTGGCCACGGGCCTGTCCTTGGAGCTGGGGTCCAGCCTACGGTGGAGGAGGGCCTCGAGCTGCTCCGGCTCGACCCTCGCCACCGACTCGCTGGGGGTGATCAGCCCCTCCTTCGCCATGTCCACCGCCACCTTCACGGCGGCCTGGGCGGTCCTCTTCCCGTTCCTCGTCTGGAGGGTGTAGAGCTTCCCGTCCTCGACTGTGAACTCAAAGTCCTGCATGTCCTTGAAGTGCGCCTCGAGCCGGTTCGCCACGTCCTGCAGCCGGCCCTTCAGCGCCGGGTGCATCCCATCGATGCCCACCGGGGTCCGTATCCCGGCCACCACGTCCTCCCCCTGCGAGTTGGGGAGGTATTCGCCGAAGAGCTTCTTCTCGCCGGTCGAGGGGTTCCGGGTGAACCCGACCCCGGAGCCGGAGTTCTCCCCGAAGTTCCCGAAGACCATGGTCTGGATGTTCACAGCCGTCCCGAGGTCGTCGGGGATGCTGTAGAACTTCCTGTACTCCTTCGCCCTCTCGTTGTTCCACGAGCCGAGCACCGCCACCACCGCCATCTCGAGCTGGACGTAGGGGTCCTGGGGGAACTCCTTCCCAGTCTCCTCCTTGATGATCCTCTTGAATTCGTCGGCGACCCCTCTCAGCTCCTGGGGGGAGAGGTCGATGTCCATCTTGGCCCCGGCGGCCTTCCTTCGCGCTTCGAGGACCTTCTCGAACGACCCGGCGTCTGCCCCCATGGCGATCTTGCCGAACATCTGGATGAGCCTCCTGTAGGAGTCGTAGGCGAACCTCTCGTTCTTCGTGATCTCAGCCATCCTCTTCGCCGTGACGTCATTCAGCCCGAGGTTGAGAATCGTGTCCATCATCCCGGGCATGGAGAACGGGGCCCCCGACCTGACAGAGAAGAGCAGCGGCTTCTCTTCCCCCCCGAAGGTCTTCCCAGTCTGCTCCTCGACCTCGGCTACCTTGGCCCGGACCTCGCCGAAGAGTCCTTCGGGGACCTTCCCCCCGTTGGCGTAGTACGCCTTGCAGACATCAGTCGTGATGGTGAACCCTGGAGGGACGGGGAGACCGAGGGACGTCATCTCCACCAGGCCGTATCCCTTTCCGCCGAGGAGGAACTTGTCCGCCCCGAGCGCGTCTTTGAACAGCACTACGTTGCGCACGGGTCCTTCTTCAGGAGCTTGACTTTGTGTGTTTGTAAGTCCTTCGGGAGGGGAGTCAACCTCCATGCTCGAATACGCGACCGCAGCCCCTCCTGCCCTCAGACCGGTCTATCCAGACGGGCGCAGCCAACCGCAAGTAGGAGGAGGGGCATGAGTTTAAAATCGCGGGGTCGGGAGACGGCGAAGTGAGCGCGGCCGGCGGCGGTCATCAGTCTCAGACGAAAGGGAATGATCTGAGAGTAAAGACAGCGGGGTCACTGCTCCTTCTGGGCGGCCTGGTATTCTTCCTGCTCAACACGGTCGCCGAGGGAATCTATCCAAACTACAACGTCGGGTCCAACGTCCTCAGCGACCTTGGCGCGCTTGGGACCAACACCTTCCTCCTCTGGGACGGGATGCTCTTCCTGAGCGGGGTGCTCCTGCTTCTGGCCTCCTATCTCCTGTTCTACACCGAGAATAGCTTTCGGTCGACCGCCGTCGGTAAGCGAGCCAACCTGGTCGGGGTCCTTTACCTCCTTCCCGGGATAGGGGCGATGATCGTCGCCCTTTTCCAGGAAAATTCGGCCCTCGGGGCCGCAGGGGTCCACGGTCTGGGCGCCATGGTCACTTTCCTCTTCGGAGGAATCTCGGCTGTCTACGCCTTCAGGCTGACCAAGGCGCCCTTCCGCTACTTCTCATTGGTGCTCGGATTGCTCACGCTGGTCTTCATACTGGTGTTCGTCACGAGCGGGGCCACGCTCGAAGGGCTGACCGAGCGCCTGATCGTCTACCCCTTCGTCCTCTGGGCCATCGGCTTCGGCGGGTATCTGACTGCGTTGCCGTCGAACGACGGCATCGCTCGATAAGGAATCGGGGACGGGCTCAGCGGGCGAGCTTCGTGACGGTGCTTGGATTGGCGCCACGGCTCGGACGCTCTTCGTCCCCCGGCACCGCCAGCGGTGCCTCCGGAGTTTGGCCCCGTCCACCTCCGGCGCGTCCCGATCTAGGTGGGGGTCTCCAGTTCGGTGCCCTGGGATTCCCCGTCGCACGAGACCAGGGCCCACCTGGTGAGTAGTCCGCCCCCTGAGCCTCTGACTCGGAACCCCTTCAGCATGCACTCCCACTCTTCGGCGGTCACCGTCCTCGGGTCCTTCTTCCTCCCGAACTTCGTCACGCTAAGGTAGGCGAGCCCGTCTTTCTTCAGCATCCGCCTGATCTGGCTCAGGGCGCCCGAGTGGTCCTTCATGCAGCAGAGGAGGCCGTGGGCGAAGACGAAGTCCACCG
>JAFMAW010000176.1 GCA_029784795.1 Nitrososphaerota archaeon
AAGGACCCCGACGGCGCGGCCAGCATGTAGGCGGACGCCGCCATCATCCCTGAGCTGACCGCCCTCCTCATCCCGTCGATCATGGGCCCTATCTTGACGAAGGACCCGAGGGCGTCCCCGGCCACCAGGAATCCGTCGGCGTAGGGGCGCTTCAGCATCGCCCTGTGCCCCTTTGGTATGTTGTGGGCCGCGTACTCCACTGCCTGGGCCCCGTCCAGGAGCTCGGCGACCATGGGGTGGGCCTCGAAGGCGTCCTGGACGTCCAGGAGCTTCCCGACCTGGTCGAAGTGCTCGGTGGTCCTCCTGATGAGCGAGCCCAGCGAGACCACCATCCCCACGGACAGGGTGTCCCTGTTGGTGTAGACGAAGGCCCCCCCGCTGATGTCGTTCATGAACCTCCCAAGGTAGAAGACGGCCTTCCCCTCCCCAGGCTTCACCTTGAACCTCTGCTCGATGGCGCCGGCGTCGAGCCTGTAGACCCGCTTTATCCCGTGGTAGAGCTCCCGGGGGGTCAGCCTCCCTCTCAGCCCCGCCTCGGCCACCAGGTTGGACGTCACCCCCGAGGCGTCGATGACAAGCTTCGCCCTGAGGTCCTCCCTGGGGGTCCGGACCCCGACGACGGCCCCTCCCTCGATGGTCAGCCCTTCGGCCGTGGTCTCCGTGGAGAGCATGGCGCCGGCCTGGACCGCCTGGGCCGCGAACCAGCGGTCGAACCTGCGCCTGAGGACCGAGTAGTCGTGGCCTGTCTCGAAGCCCATGGAGAAGAGCCTGGCCCGGGCGGGGACCGAGTCCTTCGTCAGCCGATAGTACCTCGCCGTCCCCTTCGCCGGGTCCGGGGCGTCGAGGACCACGACCTCGTGGGACGTTATCTTCCTCTCCAGGGGGGCCGTCGCCTCGCAGCCGGGGACCAGGTGGATGCGCCCCCAGCCTCCCGGGGAGTCTCCGTAGAGCACCCCCCCTGTCATGCTCCTCTCTCCGGGGACCCTCGACTTCTCGAGCATGAGGACGTTGACCCCCTTCCTGGCGAGGCTGAGGGCAGCGGCGGACCCCGCCGGGCCGGCGCCGACCACTATGACGTCGAAGTCAGGCAGCGCCTTCCCCCCCTCCGATGGCGGATATCAGCCTGGGGAGCTCCTCGTACAGGTCCCCCACTATGGGGTAGTGGGCTATCTTGAATATCGGGGCCCCGGGGTCTGTGTTTATCGCCACTATCTTGGCCGAGTTCTGCATCCCCACCCTGTGCTGCAGGGCGCCGCTTATCCCCACGGCGACGTACACCCTGGGCTTGACCGTCGCCCCGGTCTGGCCGACCTGGTTGGACTTTCCTATCAGCCCCTCGAGCTCCTTCACCTCGGCGTAGACCAGGGCGCGGGTCGCTCCGATCTCGGCCCTCAGGTGGTACTTCCTCTCCAGGGCGTCCTTCAGCTTCTCCGCATACCTGTACGCCTCAGCTGGGTCCCTCGCCCTCCCCGACCCGTCCTTCAGTATCCCCATCCCCAGGCTTATCACCACGTCCGCCCCCGCCAGGTCCGGGACCTGTGGGGGGAGCTCCCTGACCTCCGCCACCCTGGCGGGGTACTCCTTCCGCGCGAAGCCCAGCTTCTCCACCTCCCCCTTCCTCCCGGGGTCGGGCTCGAGGGGGGAGAAGCTCCCCGGCCTCACCGTCGCCATCTGAGGCCTGTGCCTGGGGGTGTAGATCCTCGCGAGCCTGGTGCCGAAGTCCGGCCTGATCTGGATGAGCAGGTCCTTGAACTGCCCGAGGGCCGGGTTGTTGTAGTCCTCCACCGCCAGCTGGACGTTGTCCGTGGCCAGCCCGGTGGGGATGCGGAAGGCGACCCTGGCTGCTATGTCCTTGCCTATCTCGTTGGCGGCGAACAGAAGGACGTAGGGCTTCCTCTCGGAGACAAGCGAATAGATGGCGTCGGCGTAGGCGAGGTTGAAGTAGTTCTCCAGGGCCGGGTCGTCGACCGCCAGCACCGAGTCTGCGCCGTAGGCTATGGCCTTCCGCGCGAGGTCCTCCACGCCGCTCCCCACCAGCACCCCCACCACCTGCTGGCTGAGCTTCGAGGCGACCCCCCTGGCCGCGGCCAGGAGCTCCAAGGAGTCCTTGGTCAGGTCCCCCCGGCTGTGCTGCAGGTAGACCCAGACCCCCCGGGATTCGGCGCTCATCGGAAGAGCTCCCCGGCCAGCATCTCCATGGTGAACGCCCCTACCGCCCCCTCGGCCTTCAGCTTCTCCACCGCAGAGTCCGGGAGCCCCGTGACGAGGTCCCCGGGGGAGAAGGGGCCGTACTTCTTGGACTCGAACTCGAGCTGCGGGGACGCCTTCAGGAAGACCAGGCTCTCCCCCACCTTCTTCTGCACCGGGGGCTTGCCGATGTCGATCCCCGCCCCGACTATGGTCGGGGAGCCGGCGAGGCCCAGCCTCTTGATGTCCGCCCCCAGGTCGTCGGCGGTCCACTTCGTCGCCTGCAGGACCTTCCCCCTGTAGTTGCTCCCCCTCACTTCGAGGAGGTTCGACGCCGGGGCGTCCCTGGGGCGGTACTCGGCGGAGACCGTGAGCAGGGCGGGGAGCTTCATCTCCAGCTTCTGCGAGAGGTATCCGATCCTCCTCTCCGACGACAGGGTCCCGGTCTGGGGGTCGAAGTCGAAGTCCTCGACGTAGGTGGCGTGGGGAACCACGGTCCCGAGGAGCTCGGAGGTCCCCTCGGCGACCTGGGGGCCGACGCTCCCTGTCTCCCCGTCGGTGGTCTTCAC
>JAFMAW010000177.1 GCA_029784795.1 Nitrososphaerota archaeon
GTGACCTGGTCCATGTTGTCGAAGGCGACAGCGGTGAATACCAGCGACAGTAGGATGACGTGGAACCTGCTGAACGGTATTGACTCGAGCCTTCCGAGGATTGTCTGAGACTCGCTAGCACCTTCGGTAGCCATTAACGGTCACAGCCCCGACTCCGACTAGGAGACCTTCCGTCTGAAAGCGAGGGCGGCGATGGCGAACATCAAGACGTCGAACGCGGCCAGCAGGCCCAAAGCCCCCGCTATGATCCCCCATGAGAATCCTACCGACACGAGGTCCCTGATGGCGTCGACGGTCGGGGTCACAGGGTTGACCGCCGCTATCGGTCGCATCCACCAGGGCATGAGGGCAAGGGGGAGCAGGGCGGTGCTCAGGAAGATGAGTGGCGTGATGAGGAACGTGGTCACGCTTTGGAAGGCGAATTCGTATTTCAGGAAGAAAGCCACAGTGAGGGAGAGGGCCGTCAGTCCCGCTACCAGCATCTCTGAGAGCACAAAGATCATCACGACGCCGCCCAGACCTCCGCTGAAGCTGACGCCGAGGGCGAGCGACACCAGCAGTATGACGGCCGTCTGGAACGCGCTGAGAATAACGGCCCAGGTCGTCCTCCCCGTCACTATTGGGAGCTTGCCTATGGGCGCGGCCCACATCTTGGACAAGAAACCGCTTTCGAAGTCGTGGATTATGCAACCACCCCCGAACGCCAGAAACCCTAGGTTGGTGAACACGATTACACCCGGCACAATGAAGCCGTAGTAGTTGCTCGTGGGGAAGCCGGGGAGTCCAGACACGAAGGAGAAGAGGCTCCCGAAGATCAGAAGCCATATCATTGGCTGAAGGAGCAGAACGGTCCCGATGCCCACGGCGCCAGCCAGTTTCAGTTCCCTCAGCCACCTGAGCGTGAGTATCCATGACACGCGCAGATGCTCGGGGGCGAACTGAGCCCTAGGGGGAGCCGTCTTCGCGTCAGCCATCTCTAGTGGCATCCACTCCCGCACGCCTGGGGCTCTTCGACAGTCTCTCCTGTGTATCGGCCGAAGACCTGCTCCAGCGACGGCTTGGTCAGGGCGACCGACTTCACCGCGTCCGCGAGACCCTCCCTCCGAATTAGGTCGGTCACCAGGGAGAGACTCCCCACACCGTCTCCGACCCGGAAGGTCACAGATCTTCGTGCGGGGTCGACGTCGAGGGTCCCGTCGCTGGCTACTTGCCTTAGTGGTTCCGCTATCCCGGCGAAGTCGCAGCCGCAAGAAGCCTTGAACGCCTCGAACTCTACCCTCACGAGTTCCCTGCCCAGGGACGACTTCAGCTCGTCCAGGGTACCCATCGCCTTGACCTCGCCCCGGTCCAGGATGGCGATGCGGTCGGCAAGCTCCTCCAGCTCGTCAAGGTAGTTCGTCGTCACTAGCACAGTCATGCGCTCCTCTTTCAGCCTCTTGATGTAGTCCCAGATCCTCCTCCGGGTCTTGACGTCCAGCCCGAGGGTCGGCTCGTCGAGGACCAGCATCCTGGGCTTGTGCAGGAGGGCGGTCGCTATGTCCAGCCTCCTCTTCATCCCTCCGGAGAAGGTCTTGGTCTGGTCGTCCGCCCGGTCGTCGAGCTCCACTACGCTCAGCGCCTCGCCTATCATGGACTCCAGGCTGCTCCTGGGGACGTGGTAGAACGTCCCGAGCATGCGCAGTATCTGACGCGGCGTCTGCCACTTGTCTACCGAAACGTCCTGTGGAACGTAGCCCACGAGCTTCCTGACCTCGTAGGATTGGTTCGTGACGTCGAGCCCGAACACCCGGGCGGTCCCCCTGGTGGGTGCCATGAGGGTCATGAGCACCTTTACCAGCGTGCTCTTTCCGGCTCCGTTCGGGCCCAACAGCCCGAACGCCTCCCCCTCGTTGACCGAGAGCGTGACGTCGTCCAAGGCCGTTATCTGCCCGTAGACCTTCCCCAGGCCTGCGGTCTCCAATGCTTGCGAACTCATAGAACCGGGTTTATTCCGGGGACGGATTAGCTTACTGCCCCACCTGTTGGGCACAAGGATAATAGGCAGGTTGCCCGCTGAGCTTGCGATGCGCAGGGCAGTGGTCGAGATGCCGCTCCGAGACCTCGAAAAGCTCGGAGGCACGGGCCTCCCCGAGCAGGTTTCATCCTGCGAGATCATCCACTTCTTCGCGTGCGATTCGAGCGGATGCGCCGGGATAAGCAGGATGACCCTGAAGGAAGGCGGTGGTGACTTCGAGGACCTCGTCCGGTCAGGTAGGTTTTCACGCGCAGAGCGTCTCTCTCAGGCAGAGGGCTCCTACGTCGTCTACTATGAGTGCGAGCCTGTGAACTGCGTGGCCAGAGGGGAGCGGTGGCCCAGGGTGTATGTCGGCCTCCCCACCGAGTTCGGTGACGGGCGGGCGAAGATGACGTTCTTCGGGAGTGCGGGCGAGATCAAGAAGCTGTTCAAGCTCCTGGAGAAGCTGGGCGTAAGGACACGAGTCCTGTCCCTCACAGACGAGACCCTCGATCCGAATTCCCCTATGACGTCTCTCACCGAGAAGCAAAGGCGCATCCTCATGGCGGCTTACAAGATTGGGTACTATGACGTGCCGAGAAGGGCCGACTCGGAGAGGCTCGCTGAGGCTCTCGACCTCGACAAGTCTACGGTCGTCGAGCATCTGAGGAAGGCCGAGAAGCGCCTGATGAAGCAGGTGGTCGGGTTCTGACGGTTTGGGTGAAGCCTAGACGGCCC
>JAFMAW010000178.1 GCA_029784795.1 Nitrososphaerota archaeon
AGCAGTTCTACCTCTATATGATGCGCCTCTTGCCAGTGTGCGGAGTCGGAAGGGAGGCCGAGGTGAAGCGGTTCCTCTCCGGCAGGAGGATGAAGCAGGGAGGCTCCAGCCTCACAAGAGCGATGGAGGGCCTCAAGAACAACTCCAGCCTCCGCCGGAGGCTCCTCGCCAAGGAGCCGCGGAACTAGGCCCTGGCTGCCCTCGGAGTCTTCGAAGGAACCGGGGCCGAGGCGGTCGCGCTCCCGTGTACCGCCTGGCCGAGTCCTGTCCCCCCGAGCGACGACCCCGTTGTCCGGTGCTCTGTGCGGGGCTCCACCATGGCCGTCCTCTCCATCTCAGAACCTCCCCTTAACTAACAGCCACCCTCGTGCTTCAGGCCATGAAAGTCGACCCGTCGCTGGTCCACCGCCTCTTCTACCCGCAGGTGCCCCTGGTGATGGCCGCGAAGGCGGGGGGGAGGGCCTCCGCCATGCCCGTGGTGTCCTATCTCTCAGTGTCGGAGAAGCCCCCCATCGTCGCTGTGGCGTGCTCCCCCCAGGGCTTCACCTGCCGGCTCGCCAGGAGGTCGCGCTGCTTCTCCCTCTCAGTTCTTGACAGGGAGGACGCTTCCGCCCTTTCGAAGCTGGCCACAACCAGCGGCGCGGCGGTGAAGGACAAGCTCGCGCAGGCCGGGCTGGCGCATTCGGATGGGATGAAGCTGAAGGTCCCAGTCCTCGGCGCTGCCGTGGCGACCTTGGAGTGCAGGCTGCTGTCGACGAGCCGGCTCGGCGACCATCTGCTCCTTGTCGCGAGCGTGGAAGCCGCATACACCACAGGGGGGTTCAGCGGCTTCTGGGACTATCACAGGTACAGGCCCATCCTCTATGCAGGCTGGCAGGAGGGGGAGCTGAGCCGGTACCCAGGAACCTAGGCGCGGAGCCCGACGGGTTCAGAGAATCCAAAGCCGGCTTTCAGTGCCTGCGGTCCGCCGATTGTTCAGGGAGGGGCTATGGCGCTCAGGCTCTGCACGGCGGAGGGAGCGTCGTCGACGGCTCCCAGAATCGTACATCCCAAGCTGTCGACCACGCAGGGGCTTCCTACCTCTCGTCCCTGACCGAGACGAACCTCGTTGTCAGGCTCCCGGTCCTATTGAGCTTGGCGAGGTTGAGCTCCAGCGGGGTCATCTGTTCGATGACGCGCGCCTCGGAGAGCGGGCCGGCGTGGAGCGGCCTGAGATTCGGGACCGACCTCACGAGCCCCGCGACCACCTCGAAGGTCTCCCTGGAGTCCGCGGCCACAAGGATGTCCATGGCCACCGGCTCTCCCTTCTCGAAGAAGAGGGAGGAGACGTGGTTGAACGCAGTGGCGATTCTGCTCCCGGGGAGGAGCCTGGCCAGCTCCTCAGCAGCAGAGCCCTTCTCCAGGGCGTACCTGAAGAACCCTCCCTCCAGCTTCAGGGGGTTGACTGCGGACACTACGGGCTTCCCTGCCAGCGCGGAGGCGAGCTCTGATGCCGCCCCCAGGCCCTCGTAGGGCATCGCGAAGACGGCGACCTCCGCCGCGAGCGCCGCGCCAAGGTTGTCTGTCCCCGTGGCCCCATCGACCTTCCCGGCCGCCTCCTGCGCCCGCGCCCGGTCCCTGGAGCCTATCACCACCTCGTTCCTCCTGGAAAGCTGCATGGCGATGGCGCCCCCCATGCGGCCGGTCCCACCGAGCACGGCGACCTTCACTCTTCCAGCCTCGACTGGGGGGAAGTCTCGACGTACCTCGCATACTTCGAGTCCAACACCCCCTTGATCTTCTCCGCCCTCTTCCACCCGATGCCGTCCGTCATGGCGAGCTCCCCGGCCGTGAGGGCCATCACGCGCCTGGGGGTGCCGTACTTGGCCAGGAGCTTCTCGGCCAGCCTCCTGCCTACCCCCGGGAGAGACGACACCAGGTAGACCTGCTGCAGGGGGGCGCTCTGCGCCTTGCGGGGGACCTCGGATGGCAGCCTTGCGAGCGGTTTCGCCCTCGCGTGGACCAGGAGCTCTGAGATGGCCAAGGCAGTCTCCCTGGGGTTGGCAGTGTAGAGCACCCTCAGCCCGTAGGCGATGGTCACGTTCGCAATGGCGCCGTAGAACGACTTTAGGTTCCGTGCCAGGCCCTCCACCTCCTTGGAGTCCCCCTCGACGAGGAGGAACGGCTTGGCGTAGGCCGCGGAGATCTTCGCAGCCTGATAGAATATGCGCGAGTCGTAGACCGAGGACACCAGGTCCCTCACCGATTTCCTCTCGACCGCCACCTCGGGGTTGAGGACGTAGTCGGCCACCGGGAGCCTGCTGAAGTAGACCCTGACGTTCAGCTTCGCCAGTTCGTCGGGGACGCCGCTCGCCTTCTCCCTCTCGTCGGCCACCACCCGGGCGGGTATCACGGGAAGTGCACTGGGATCACGAAATAAAAGGAGTAGGAGACCAGGGCGAACAGCGCCACGGCGGCGCAGGCGGCCCCGATGTCCGTCCCCCTCGCCCTGTAGACCAGGAGGGAGGTCGGCCTGGGGACGGCTCCGTACGCCCTGGACTCCATGGCCTCGGCCAGCTCCCCGCTCCTCACCACCGAGTTGACCACCAGGGGGATCAGTATGGGAATCATGTTCCTCACCCTCCGAACCAGGTTGCCCTTCTCCAGCTCCAGCCCCCTCGACTTCTGGGCGTCCATGATCTGCATCGTGTCAAGCATCATCACGGGTATGAACCTGACGGCGGTCACGAA
>JAFMAW010000179.1 GCA_029784795.1 Nitrososphaerota archaeon
GTTCAGCCTGAAGAGCGTGTAGGGGAAGGGGAACGCGCTGCAGGAGGTGCGCATGTTCTTCGACGATATCGGGATCGGGCTCTACTATCACGCCAACGTCGTCGACCAGACCCTGGACTACATCATCCCCTCGTGCCTCACATCCACTGACGCCACAAATTCTACCGAGTGCCCCAACGGGGCGACTGGGGAGTCCCCCGGCGTCCTCTCCCAGGTCTCCTTCAACTTCCTGGGGAGCGCCTCCTCGACGGCCAACATCTACATTTTCGTGAACGAGTTCGCCCAGGCCCGTCCAGTGGGGACCGGGGCCAGCGCGAGCTATGTCTTCGACTGGAGCCAGATAGACACGTCCACCATATCGAACGGCCCGTTCAGCTTCAGCTGGAACAACGGGGTCTTCGACGTGAGGCTCTTCGTCAGCCAGAACCAGCTGGTCTTCGGGAACACGGCCATCCCTCCCATCCCAGCGGGGACGGTCGAGTTCCGGTTCTACGTGATCCAGCCGCGGGCGACCAACCCGTCCACCCTGACGCTCACCGTGTCGTCCGGGAGCGCCACCACCGACGCCTGGCCCAACAACAGCCACGTCACGGTCGGTCTCGAGAACTTCAGCAACCTGATGGGGGCGA
This sequence comes from Nitrososphaerota archaeon, assembly GCA_029784795.1. The sequence goes on from JAFMAW010000179.1 coordinate 630, forward strand.
CGTCGCACCTGGTCAGCCTGTGGGTCGTGAACTCCACCGCGACGGTGAACTACAACACCGCGTCGAACCCCGAGTTCGACGTGTACCTCAGCCCCGGAGAGACCTACTCGCTGACCCTGAACTACCACTGGGTGAGCGGGGGGTACACCTTCATCATCGTGACCTCCACCGGCGCGGAGTACACCTTCGTCACCAGCCCGCCGTAGCTGGACGGAATGCGAAAATACTTATCTAGTATTCAATACTCCATAGGTATCTATGGGAGCCTGGATCCCACGATGGCTCGCCGCCTCGTACGAGTCGCTCCTCGAAAGGTTCGAGGGGTCCTCGTTCACGTCAGAAGAGGCAGCCAGGGCGGGGGTAGCGAAGCCACAGGTGGTCCTCCCCAGGCTTGAAAAGGCCGGGTGGCTGCACCGCCACGGGCGGGGGGTGTATTCGACCGCGGACCCCAGGGTCGCGATCCGTTCCTGCTTCGGAGATGACTGGAGGTCGAAGGTCCCACAGAAGCAGTTCGTCGCCCTGATCGAGTCCGCCCTCGGTTCGATGCTTTCGGGGTACCAGCGACGGCTGGAGGGGGCCGTGCTCTACGGCTCCGTGGCAAGGGGGACGGCGAAGGAGACCAGCGACATCGACATCATCGCCCTCGTCGAGGGGCTCCCCGAATCTTACGGCGAGAGGGTCAGGGAGGCGGCGCAGATGGTTCGCGGCGTGCCGATCCGAGCCGAGGGGGAGCCCCCTGGGGCGTTCCACGACCTGGGGTTCGTCCTCCTGCGGCCTTCGGAGCTGGAAGAGCCCTACCCGTTTCTCCTGGACGTCGTCAATGACGGGGTCATCCTCTACGACAGGGACGGCTCAACGGCCGAGAAGCTCCTCAAGATAAAGCGGGAGTTCGAGAAGATGGGGGCGGTCCGCACCCAACTCGCCGACGGCTCCTGGTACTGGGCCCTGGAGGTGCCCCGGCTTCGGACTGGCTGAAGCTGGCTGAGGACCTCCTCAGAAGGGCGGAGGCGAGGAGGAAGGACGCGACGGCGGCCCTGGGGAGGGGTGACTACCCCGAGGCGGTCAGGTACAGCCAGGAGCTGGTCGAGCTGTCTCTGAAGGCGTCCCTGAGGATGGTCGGAGTGGAGTACCCCAAGGTCCACGACGTCGGGAAGGTCCTCAAGGCCGAGAGGAGGCGGTTCCCTCCGTCTTTCTCCGACCGCATCGAAAGGCTCGCGGACGTCTCGAAGGAGCTGGCGGAGAACCGGGCGGCGGCCATGTACGGGGTCGAGGCCCAAGGGAAGGGGGCGAGCGAGATCTTCGGGAAGGAGGAAGCCGAGGCGAGCCTGGCAGAAGCGAAGGAGGTCCTTGAGAGGGCCCAGGCGCTCAGGGGCGAGCTGGCTGGCCCCTCAGGCGGCTGAAGAATTTCTTCACCGCCGTTATATTGGCTCGGCGCCGACGAAGGCCGATGAACGTCTCGCAGCGGAGGGCCGTCTCCCCGATCATAGCGACCCTGCTGCTCATAGCCATCACGGTCGCCGCGGGGGTCATAGTCTATGTGTTCGTGACCGGTCTCTCCGGGAACCTGACGAAGTCCGGAGGGAACCAGGTGACGGAGCAGATTTCGCTCGACTCGTACAACTTCCAGTCGCCCAGCTTCCTGACCATGTATCTGCGCAACACGGGAACATCGGCCCAGACGATCTCGGCGGTCTACTTCGACGGGGTCCAGGCCCAGTTCTACGGGAGCTGCGGGGCAACCACAGGCACGTACACTTCCACCTCAACCGGCACCCTTACCACAGTTACGACCGCTGTCACTGTCGCCACAGCCTCCAGCACGGGCCAGTCTCCGCAGAGCACTTGCACCCTGAACGTCTACAATATCGTGGGCGCCGACGCAGGGACGTCGTACCAGGTCAGGATAGTCACGTCTGACGGCGGCATATTTCCGTTCAACGTAGTAGCAGGGAGCACCGGGTAGACATGAAGATCCAGCAGCGCAGGCGCGCCGCGGTCAGCCCCATAGTCGCCACACTCCTCTTGATAGCCATCTCTGTGGCTCTTGGAGTAGTGGTCTACGTCTTCACCAGCGGGCTGGCGGGGTCGCTGACCA
>JAFMAW010000017.1 GCA_029784795.1 Nitrososphaerota archaeon
CCCCTTCGAAGAGCTCGCTGGCTATGCCGCGTCCATCCCGATGTCCTACAAGCTGATGGGCGGAGTCAGGAAGGCGGTCCTGAGGAGGGCGGCGGTCCGGCTCGGGGTCCCGGCGGACGTCGCTGAGGCGCCGAAGAAGGCGGCCCAGTACAGCTCAGGGGTCCAGAAGCTGGTGGCCAGTGCACCTTTTAACGCCCCCGGGTGAAGGCAACCTATGATACCTTCGCCGCAACCAAAGGGCAAGCTCGTTGGGTTCAAACCGCTGCAGGAGAGGTTCAGCTACTACGCCTTGGACGACGGAACTGTGCTCGGGATAAAGCCAGCCATGGTGAAGGTGTACAGGCTCCAGAACCCGGACAACAGCCTCGCCACGTCGCCGGATGGGACGCCGGCGTACTTCTACACCACCCAGAACATTACCCAGGTGCTCACCCCCGACGAGTACAAGTCCTTCAAGGCCGACGGACTGACCGAATGAGCGAGGGGCCCTATCTCGCTTCAGAGGACTCTGCCCTCCTGAGGGCGGCTCTGGTCGGCTACTCGGGAAAGAGCTGCCTGGAGATAGGCGCGGGGAACGGAGGGAACCTCATCGCGCTGGCGAAGGGATTCGAGATCGTGGTAGGCACAGACGTAGTAAGGCCTTCTATGGCAGACTGGAGGGAGAAGTCAGACTTCGTCCTCGCAGACCGGGCCGCATGCCTGCGCAGCGGATCCTTCGACCTGGTGACGTTCAACCCTCCATACCTAGAAGGAGACGAGACTGGGGACGTAGCCGTCGAGGGCGGGAGGCGGCTGGAGGTGCCCAGAGCGTTCCTATCGGAGGCCTTCCGCGTCGTGAAGGGGGACGGGAAGGTGGTCTTCCTCGTCAACGGAGCCATGGACGTGGAGGAGGTGAGGGCGGCGTGTGGAGAATGGGGTTTCGGGCTCAGGCTGCTCACCTCGCACAGGGTCTTCTTCGAAGTCCTTTCGGTGTACGAGGCGGCCAGGAGGGCGGGGGAGGAACATGCCGCCAGATCGGAAGAGCGGAAGGCCGCTGTCGGGATGCACGGCCCGGGGTCGCCGGCGCCCATCGCGAGAGTCACCAACTAGCCCCGCTGCCAGATTCCATGCTCGTCTGGTGACAGGTCCATGGGCTGGCGCTCCCCGGGCCGCGCCTCTTCTCCCGGAGCCGTCCTGGGAAGGTCCAGAAGCGCGTTTCTTCAGGGGCGGACTGCATTGCCCGCGAAGCAAGGCGCTCGAGGGGCCCCCAGGCGTCGATCAGGTCACCTAAGCTGTTAGGGAGCGCCTTCATAGGGTGCGATTTCCAGTTCTGAGAATCGTCTTTCTGCGTTAAATATCCCCCCCATACCCTAACCCGTGCGGCCATGCTGAGACAGGTGACGCTGCAGGTGAAGGCTGAGAACAAGCTGCAGGGCATAGCAAGAGCTAACGGCGTAAAACTCGGCATCGTAGACTGCAAACCGTTCAACAAGACCGGGATGTCGCTCCTCCTCGAACTCAGGGGAAGGCCCAAGAGCGTCCGCGCCGCGGTGGCAGAGATCCGCAGGACGGAGGGAGTCAGGCAGGCGGTCGAGGGGGAGGTGGAGGGAGATTCGGTCCCGCTCCTGGTCGTGCTCTCCAGGCCGGTGACATGCAGGGCGTCGAACGACGCAGCCATCGTCTGCCTCGAGTGTCCCCTCAACACCGATGCTCAGCCCGCATCGTGGAAGTTCATAGTGAGGAAGACCGGGGATTTCAGGCAGGTGTTGTCGAAACTCGAAAAGGAAGGGGTGGATGCTAAGATCGAGGATGTCGCGCCCCTCGAAAGAAAGGCCACCCTTACCGACAGGCAGAAGGAGATAATGTCGACTGCCGTAGCTCAGGGGTACTTCGAATTCCCGAGGAAGATCAGCCTCACTGGCCTGAGCGGGCTGGTCGGCGTCAAGCCCTCGACGCTCAGCGAGATCCTGAGGAGCGCCGAGCGCAGGATTATGGCCAACGCCCTGAGCGTCCCGTTCCAGGAAGAATAGAAGGAAGGGCCAGAGCCTAGGGCGCGGTTCCCCTTCAGTGCGCGGAAGGGTGCGCCGGACATGCGAACTCTTTTGAAGCGTCCCCCCGCAGCTGAGTCCTCGGATTTTGAGCAGTTCGACATTGATGTCGCGGGTGAATCGCGTCATCCAGCAGGGTTACCTCGCGAAGTGGGTGACGGTGGGCCTGCTCATCGGCGTCATAGCCGGGGCGGGGGCGGTCGGATTCTACCTCGCAATCGAAGGCGTGAGCAACTACCTGCTGGGCGGGATAACGGGGTTCTTCCCTCCCAACCCCGCAGGCGAAGGGGCGGCCCCGGTCTCCGTCCACCCAGACTACCTGCTCATACCAGTCGCGACGATAATCGGAGGGCTCATCGCTGGTTTCCTGGTCTATCGCTTCGCCCCCGAAGCCGAGGGGCACGGGACGGACGAGGCCATCGCTGCCTTCCATCGGCACGATGGGAAGATACGCCGGAGGATCCCCCTGGTCAAGGCGGTGGCGTCAGCGTTCACAATAGGCTCCGGAGGGAGCGGGGGGAGGGAAGGGCCGACCGCCCAGATAGCCGCAGGCTTCGGGTCTTTCATCGGCGACGTCCTGAAGCTGCCGGTCAAGGACAGGCGCATAGCTGTCGCGGTGGGAATCGGAGCGGGGATCGGGTCCATTTTCAAGTCCCCCTTCGGCGGCGCCATCCTCTCGGGAGAGATACTCTACAGCGGCGGCGACTTCGAAGTTGAAGCCCTGATACCCTCCTTCATCGCCTCCCCCATAGGATACATCATCTTCGCGTCTTACACGGGGTTCACCCCCATCTTCGGGAGCGGGCTGGCCTACAACTTCACCGACCCCAGGGGCCTGCTGATCTACGCCGCCCTGGGCATCGTCTGCGGGCTGGTGGGGAGGCTCCACACGGCGACCTTCTACTCGGTGAAGAGCCTGTTCGCCCGCCTGCCGCTCACGAAGTATCTCAGGCCAATGGTAGGCGCCGCGGTCGCGGGCGCCATCGGCGTATTCTTCCCCCAGGTGGTGGGTCTGGGATACGGGTTCGTCCAGATACTGATCGATGGGAGCGGTGTCACCGGGTTGGCGCAGGAGAACTTCACTCACCTCGCCATCCCCCTCTTGGTGTTCTTGGTGGCCGTTGTCCTGCTGAAGATCGTGGCCACGGCGTTCACAGTCGGCTCGGGCGGGAGCGCGGGGGTGTTCGCTCCGTCCCTCGTGATAGGAGGTTTCGTCGGCGCCGCTTTCTGGATGGTGGTCAACGCCCTCCTCCCAGGGTGGATCCCTATCCCCGCCCCCCTGGTCGTGGTCGGCATGATGGCCCTGTTCGGCGGGGTCGGGCGCACCCCCATCGCTGTAATGCTCATGGTCAGCGAGATGACGGGGTCGCTGAACCTCCTTGCCCCGTCCATGGTCGCGGTCGTGGCCGCGTACTTCGTGACCACCCCCAAGTACACCATCTACAGGAGCCAGGTCTCCAAGCGCTCCGACTCGCCCGCCCACAGGGGGGAGTACAACGTGCCGCTGCTCACCAAGATATTCGTCTCCGACGCCATGAACCGGTCCGTCATCACCCTCTCGCCGGGCGACTCCGTCGACGCCGCCTATCAGATGGTGGTCGAGAAGGGTCACCGTGGGATCCCCATCGTGGACGGAGAGAAGCTGGTCGGGATTGTGACGGTGAGCGACCTGCTGAGGATCCCACGAGAGAAGGCAGCCGCCACGCCGCTGAGGGACGTGATGACCCAGAGCGTCCTTGTCGCCCACCTGGACGACAACCTCTTCGTCGCCCTTGAGACTATGACCAACCATGGCATCGGGCGCCTTCCGGTGATCTCCAAGGACTCAGGGAGGCTGGTCGGGATAGTCACCAGGACCGACGTCATCAGGGCGTACGAGAGGTCGATGGACATGCTTTCGAAGTCGGAGCCCACCTGACCGAGCCGGGGCCCGGGCTCCCGGTCGGGATGTTACCGGTCTCTTAAGTTCACGTTCGACTGAGTGGGCATTGCGGCCTTCGGACCCCTCGTGACTCCGTCCGCTCCGGTTTCCGAGTCAGACGCTCTGAATGCTTTCGCCGCCGTCTACGTCCCACGCCGCGCCAACGACGAAGCTCGCCCTCGGCGAGGCTAGGAAGGCGACGACCGAAGCGATTTCCTCTGGTTTGCCGAATCTGCCAATCGGTAGCGGCGCGGCGTGGCCATCTAGGAACGCTTCGGCCTGGGCGTCGGAACCGTCCGTAAGTTTCCTCGCCACGTTCCGCCACAAGGACGTGTCGGTCCGCCCCGGACAGACGCAGTTCACGCGTATCCCGCTTCCGATGAGTCGCAGCGCCATCGAGTTCGAGAATGAGATGAGGGCGGCTTTTGAGGCGCTGTAGTCCACCATGTGCATCCGCGCTCGACGTCCCCAGACAGAACTGATGTTCACAATCGCGCCGCCTCCCTGTTTCTTCATCACGGAGACGACGGCCCGAGTGAAGCGTACGGCTCCCAGCAGATTGATGTCGAATGCGTACTTCCAGTCGGCATCGTCGAGGTCCTCGGACTTCAGCGCCAACGTCCCCGGCGAGAGGTCCCCGGCGTTGTTCACCAGCACGTCGATTCGGCCCAGGCGGCGCTGCACTTCCTGAACAACCTCGGGGACCCGATTTGCTTGAGTCACGTCTACCGGAACGACGACCGGGGTCCCTCCTCCGGATCGAATAATCTGAGCCCGCACTTCCTCCAACGCCTTCGAATCCCGGGAGCAGAGAGCCACCGAAACGCCCTCGGCCGCTAGCCGCTCGGCGATAGCACGCCCGATGCCGCGACTGGCCCCCGTGACCAGGGCGCTCTTCCCCGACAGCCCGAGGTCCACGGCGGCGTTCAAAGGCGGGTGCATCGCCTTAAGCCTGTCGATGACACTCCGTAGGACGCCCGAAGCGAAAACAGCATCAACTGGCACGAAATCGAAGACCGCTCCTTGCGGTCAGGCGGTCCCTTATGCCTGACTCGGCGGGGCGGTCCAGGAGGTTTGCCGCTCCGGGTTCGCCTTCTGCCAAGTGCACCAAATGGAGAGTCCATCATGCTCTGCGGGCCTGGTCGGATTCACTCGGAAGAGCCGAGACGCTGTCGTCTCATCGGGATTCACGTAATCTTCTAAGCGGGCCTACTTGGATTCGAACTCGTTCTAAGCGAATCCTAATCCGGGCCCGGTGGGATTCGAACCCATGGTCTCCGAGGGCGATGCCTCTTCAGCTCCGAAGGCTGACGCCTTAATCCGTGCTAGGCTACGGGCCCACTGAGGCCGGCCGGCGCCGGCTAATTAAGCCATGGAGGCGGCGATGGTTTCTTCGAAGGGGGGGACCACCAGCCCCCTCTCTGTGATCATCGAGGTGACCAGCTCTGGAGGGGTCATGTCGAAGGCTGGGTTCGACACGGGGACGCCTTTGGGGGCTATCCTCCTTCCGCGGATCTGCACCACCTCCTCCGCCCCCCTCTCCTCGATTGTGACCTGGTCGTGGGCCCGCTCCAGGTCGAAGGTGGACCGAGGGGCGGCCGGGTGGAACGGTATTCCATGCCTCCGGGCGAGGACTGCCTCCTGGTACGTCCCAATCTTGTTGAAGACATAGCCGTCCCTGGTTATCCTGTCCGCCCCCACTACGACTCTGTCGACCCTGCCCAGGCTCATCATGTAGCCAACGGCGGTGTCAGGGATCAGTGTGCACGGGATACCGTCGCGGGCTAGCTCGAAGGCGGTCAGGCGCGCCCCCTGAAGGGCCGGCCTGGTCTCTGGGACCAGCACCTTGACCAGCTTCCCCTGCTCTACGGCCGCCCTGATCACCCCCAGCGCGGTGCCGTAGCCTACGGTCGCCAGCGACCCTGCGTTGCACTGGGTGAGGACGGTGTCGCCGTCCCGGATGAGGTCGGCGCCCACCCCCCCGAGCTTCCTGTTTGTCGCCACGTCCTCGTCCTCCATGCGCTTCACTTCGGATTCGACATCTTCCTTTGCGCGCTTCGCCGAAGTCGAGGCCCTGGCCTTCGCCAGGACCCTGTCGATGCCCCAGAACAGGTTCACTGCCGTTGGTCTGGTAGAACGAAGCATCGCGGCGCTCTTCTCAAGGTCGCGGACGAGCCCGGGCAGGTCCGTGGCCCTGGACCTGCGTGCGGCCAGCGCCAGCCCCATGGCCGCGGCCACCCCGATGGCAGGGGCGCCCCGGACCACCATGGTCCTGATGGCGGACGCTACCTGCTCCGGGGTTGTGTAGACCACGTAGGAGAACCTGTTGGGGAGGGCGGTCTGGTCGATCATCCTCACCCGACCGTCGTCCCAGGTCACAGTCCGGAGCGTGAAGAAGCCAGCCACACCGACGAACGCGTTTGAGCCCGCTAAAGGGTTTCCGGGGGCGTCCCCCAATCATCTTCAAATAGAGTCGGCCGGGCGTCCGGAACCAGATGCAGGAAGGCGGCCCAGGGGAAGAAGACATTAGACCGTACAGCGCGGTAATTGAGGACGGGACGGTGAGGGTGGTCGACAGAGAGCGATTCGGGGAGCTCGAGGAGTCTGGATACGGCACCAGGGAAGGGCGCCACCTGTCTCTCCGCGACTACGAGGCGCTCTACCTCCTCTATGCAGGGAAGCTGGAGCTGACCGAGTCGGGCAAGAAGGTGGGCTTTGACAAGCTCGCGGAGCTCTCCCAGAAGAGGTCAGGGGACTCCTGGACGAAGTTCATCATCTACAGGGACCTTAGGAGCAGAGGGTACGTCGTGAGGGAGGGCTTCGGGTTCGGGACCGACCTCCGGGCCTACGAGCGCGGGGACTACCCCAAGAAGCCCGCGAAATATGTGGTCTTCGCCCTCGACGAAGGCATCGAGAAGGGGATGTCAGAGCTCCAGCAGTCGGTGAAGGAGATGGCCAAGATGGGGAAGGAGGCCATAATCGCGGTGATCGAAAGGCGGGGAGAAGTGATCTACTACAAGGTCAGCAGGGCCAGGTTCTGAGCCCATGGACTCGGGGGGAGCGTTCAAGCTCATCAGGCCGATCAACTGCGCCATGATAGGGTTCGCAGTGATAGTCGGCGCCTTCGTGTCTAGGCCGCCGGTGGTCCCGGCACCTCAGCTCGCCCTCGGGTTCCTGACCGGGTTCTTTATCTGCGCCTACTCCATGGTGGTCAACGACGTCTACGACGCCGACGTGGACAGAGTCAACAGACCCGGGAGGCCGATACCGAGCGGGAGGGTGTCTATGCAAGATGCAAACAGGCTCTCCGCGGCAGCCCTGGCGGCGGGACTGGCATGCTCGGTCCTGTCGCTCAACCCCCTCGCAGTGGCCCTGGCCGTCGCCTATGCCTTCCTCTCGTGGCTGTACAACAGCAGAGCGAAGAAGACCGGCCTCGCCGGCAACGTCATAGTGGCGTCGTCCCTGGCGATCCCGTTCATCTACGGCGGAGCGGTGGCAGGCGGGGCCGTGATCGGCTCGCTTCTCCTCATGATGGCCCTCACCGCTTTCTTCTCCGGGGTGGGGAGGGAGGTGGTGAAGGCAATGGCAGACGTGGAAGGGGACGCCAAGAGGAACATCAACTCCGTGGCCCGGAGCCGGGGGCTGGCTTTCGCGTCCTGGGTGGGTGCCATCTTCTTCATACTGGCGGTTTTCACGAGCTGGGTGCCCCTCCTGACCGGCCTCGCCAACGAGGTGTACTCCATCGGGGTGGTCGTGCCGGACGCGATATTCGCCTACCTGGCCGCAGCCATAGTCTACAAGCATGAACCGTCCAACGCCCTGCGCGTGAAGAATATCGCCCTGGCCGGGATGACCGTCGGACTCCTGGTCTTCATCGGGGGCGCCCTCTGAGCATGTGGACGGAGAAGCACAGGCCCAGGAGTCTGGAGGAGATGGTCGGCAATGAGGAGGCCAGGGCCAAGCTCGTCCTCTGGCTCAAGAAGTGGAAGCCTGGCGCCAGGGCTGCGCTGCTGCTCGGCCCTCCGGGGACGGGGAAGACCACGAGCGTCCACCTGGTTGCGGAGAAGCTCGGGTATCAGCTGATAGAGCTGAATGCGAGCGACGCGCGGACCAAGGACAAGCTGTCCAAGAAGGTGGGCGAGGCCATGGCGAGCTCCAGCCTGCTCGAAGGGTCGACGGCGATATTCCTCGACGAAGTGGACGGGCTCGCAGGGAGGGCGGATTACGGGGCGACAGACTTCATCAAGGACGCAGTCAAGAGAAGCGGGGTGCCGTTGCTGATGGCGGCCAACGACCCCGCCTCGGACGAAGTGAGGAAGCTCGGGACGGCCACGACGACGATTGAATTCAGGAGAGCGGACGACCAGGCAGTCCTGAAGCGGCTGCAGGCCGTCTCCAAAGCGGAGGGGCTGCGGATGGGGGACGACGAGATGGCCAGGATAGCGAGGGCGGCGAACGGCGACCTGAGGGCCGCGGTCAACTTCCTGCAGTCGGGGATCGCTGCCCAGAAGGACGAAGAGGTGACGGCCGCGGAGTCGGTGAACGCGTTTTTCGACGCGCCGGACGAAAAGGCGGCGCTGAGGGCGCTCCGGGCCTACCCTGGCCAACCCAGGGAGAAGATGCGCGACCTGTTCACTGCCGTGACGAGGTCCAGGGTCCACGAGGAGCGGAAGGCTGCGGCCCTTGAGGTCCTCTCCAGGGCCGACGTTGTCATGGGGAGGATGATGCGCGGGAAAGACTGGAGGCTCCTGAGGTACCTCGACTCTATGCTCGCGGCGGAGCTCTGGAAGGCGCTGGGGGACGGAGGGCCGCGGTACACCCTCGACGCAGTCCCCTGGCCACTGCAGCTTCGGATATGGAACGACTCGAAGAAGCTGAAGGACATAGCCCTGCTCGCGGGGAAGCGGCTGGGGACGAGCCAGAAGGGATTCCTGGTCCGAGACATGCCCTTCGTCCTGCTGCTCTGCGCCGACAGGGGTTTCAGGGAAGGCCTGGTGAGGAGCCTCGAGCTGGAGGAGAACTATGACGTCTTCCTGGCAAAGGAAGCGGCGAAGCCGCCCAGGCGCTAGTTGAACGGGAGCGATTCGGCGAAGCCGCCCACGTCCTTCCAGTCGGCGTAGAACCTGGCGAGAGCGCCGGCGAGGGGGCTCGCCGGGTCGACCCTGAATATCCTGATCCTGTTGAAGCGCTTCTCTGTGAGTATCCCTGACCGTGTGAGGAACTCGAGGTGGCGGGACGCCGCTCCGTGTGAGAGCCCCGCCCTCCTGGTTATCTCCGAGATATTGAGCTCCCCTGTCTCTAGCATTATCGTGAGCACCTTGGTCCTGCCGTAGGATGACAGCAGCTTCTCAAGCTCTAACATCTGCGAGCATCCCCTTCTCGAGCTCTCCCATCAGCTCCTTGGCCGAGACCAGAGACAACCCTATCATGGTCGTCCGCCCTCTCACCCCCTTTCCTGAGAGCTGCGTCTCGATGATCCCCTTCCTCGACAGCTCGTTGACGTCGCTCCACACCTGTGTGTGGCGGTACGCGGTCACGTTCATCCCCTCGCAGATGGCAGAGTAGCTCTTCTCAACTTCCCCTATGGTGACATAGGTCGAGCTCCCGTTCTTCAGGAGCGAAGAGATGGCCATGAGCAGCAGCTTCTGGTGGGCGGTCAGGTAGGACAGCTCCTCCTTTCTCAGCTGCGGCGGGAGCGAAGCCTTGGCAGACCTTACGTGCTCGGGCAGCACGCGGGGAGACCCGGAGTCATCAGCCAGCTTCCCCGCGCGCCAGACCAAGTCCAGCGCGTAGCGGGCGTCCCCGTAGGTCCCGGCTATGTCTGCGGCCAGCTGGACGACGTCGTCGTCGATGGCGCCGTCGCTGAACGCCTCGCTGCGCGAGTTCAGGATGTCAGCGAGCTGCTCCGACGGGTAGCTTTCGAGGGCGATCTCGTTCCATTGGAGGGAACTCAGCGTGCTCAGGTCGACCTTCTTGAGGTAATCCGTCGTCTTCGATATGAGCAGCGACGAGAGGACCTGGGCCCCCGGCGCCATCTCCCTGAGCCTGGTTATGGTGTAGAGCGACCCTGGATCTGACAGCACAAGCGAGTCCACTTCGTCGAAGGCTATGACGAGGTGCATCCTGTTGCTCCTCAGTTCCTCGACCAGCGCGGCGAGGAGCTCCTCGAAGCTGTAGCCGCGGGTCGGATAGTTCTGCCCCAGCGACTTCAGCGACTTCACCATGATGGCCTGGAGGGTCCTGTCTATCCTGCAGTTGACGTGCACAGCCTTGACCAGGTTCCCGTGAAGCGCTGCCTTCCTAGGGAGCGACTCCAGCAGTAGCTTCTTCGCCAGCATGGTTTTCCCTGAATTGTGAGTTATGGTGAAATCATCCAAAAGATACCGCTGGTCTGAATCTACTCTGAAGCCGAAGTACTCCTCCTCCCCCAGAGGTTCGAGCGTGAATCCTGTCCTCAAGACAGACTCTTGTTTCCGTTGCATGGCCTGCTTCATCTGGACTCTGGTGGGAATCCTAGAAAGATCGCCTGAGATGCCAACCCTGTAGCGCAGTCCTTCGTGGCCAAGTCGATCACGGGGGCGCTTCGCCCTGACGAAGGCATAGAACCCAAGACTTCTCGAGACGAATGCGACGTCCTCGGCCAACCTTTTCGACTTTGTGATGAAATCAAAACATCCGCTTGCCAAGTTGCCATCTGTGTCGAGCAATCCAGCCAATACCTCCAGGCGCGTCTCTCTCGAACCAAACTTGTACTGGCGCGGAATGAACTTCGAGTCGGATGTTGCTTCGAAGAGTCCCAGTGCCATCAGATCTCTGGCGATTCCACTTGTCAGTGTTTGCCCGCCTGTTCGCCCCGCAGCCAGCACGTATTGCTGTGCATTGCCTGCTGGATGGTGTCGCACTGACGGCGCGTATCTTTCCGACTCGTCTCTCACGATGGCTGGTATCTCTGGATCTGAAGTGAGGCCGATGTTGCCATGGGTGCGTCCTCCGTCTCCCAAATACACGCCGAGAAGATGCGGGTCGACCGGCCCTTCTGGCACCTTAGGAAAGTCGACCCCCGTTCTAGCCAGCTTGTAGAGCGCTCTGGGACCGACGAACCGCTTCGGAAGCTCCAACAACTCGCTTATCGGGACGTCTTTGATGACCCCCTCGGCGTCTTCGGAGGGCTTGCGCGGGCTCGTCCTCAGGCGGGTTTGTATTACTGTCAGTATATGGTCTTCGGAGACCACGAATGGCTTCCCTTTGACTGGCCGGACCTCGACCATCTTCCCAAAACCATGTACTGTTTCTAGGACACTTCTGGGAGCGCTATCTGGGCCCATCAACAAGTCTCCCTGAACCACGTCTTCGACGCGTTTCATCGAACCGTCGAACATCAAAACGAGCTGCCCCTTTCTGTGGCAGCCCACTGGTCCGGTTATCATGGCAATCTGGCTGGCCTTGGAGGCGTTCTGCGCGACGCCCTGGAAGTAGAGCTCGAGCTTCTTCAGCTGTGCCTCGCGGTGAGGTATCTGGTGCGGGAGGTACTCCTGGAGGAGGATGGCTTCGTCCCGGAAGACAGAGCGCGGGAGTGTCATGAGAGCGTCTTGATTCCCCCAATTTCTCTTATAACCTTAGTCGTGCGCTCAACAGGACTACAGATAGAGGGTTCGCCGAAAGTGTTCTGGCAAAGTGGAAATAAGCCGGAGGAAGACCAAGAGCGTTGAAGGCGGTCAGGTTCCACAGCCACGGCGGCCCCGAGGTGCTGAAGTACGAGGAGGCCCCCGACCCTGTTCCGACCGCGGATGAAGCGCTGGTGAGGGTGAAGGCGTGCGCCCTCAACCACCTGGACATATGGGCGCGGAACGGGCTGCCGAACGTCGAGATCCCACTGCCGCATATCTCAGGGAGCGACATTGCCGGGGTGGTGGAGAGGGTCCCGGCCGAAGAGAAGGAGCTCGCCGCAGGGGACGAGGTGATAGTCAACCCCGGGATGGGGTGCGGGCGGTGCGACAGGTGCCTCTCTGGTAGAGA
>JAFMAW010000180.1:0-714 GCA_029784795.1 Nitrososphaerota archaeon
CCGGCTGGTCGCAGGCAGGACCGTGGTCTTCTGCCTCCCGGGGGTCCCGGTTGAGATGAGGGGGATCTTCAGGAGGTCTGTTGAGCCGGAGATCAGGGCGAAGGTCGGAAAGATATTCAGGAGGAGCCTCACCATGCGCCTAGAAGGGGTCCCGGAGTCGGCGCTGGCCCCCTACCTCGCCGAGGAGATGAAGAGGCACCCCGGGGCATACATAAAGTCCCACCCGAGGGGGACCAGGGAGGGCGTATCGAGGATCATGCTGGACATCGTCGTGGCTGGGCCAGACAGGGGGCGGGCCGATGCTGAAGGGGAGGCGATCTTGTCGGAGATGAAGAAGGCGGTGGCGGCCATAGGGGGGACCGTCGGCGCGGCGAGGAGCTCGGCCTAGGGGATCCGCATGGAGGTCACCTTCGTCACTGGGACAGCGGGGTCAGGGAAGTCCCTCCTCACAGCCGCTCTGAAGACCTGGTATGCCAACAGAGGCGAGGGCGCGATAGCGGTCAACCTCGATCCGGGGGTGGTGGAGCTCCCCTACGAGCCCGACGTTGACATCAGGGAGAGGGTCCAGCTTCAGGACGTGATGGAAGACTATGGCCTCGGACCCAACGGAGCCCTGATCCTGGCAGCGGACCTCACGGCGACCAAGCTCGCCGAGATCCAAGACGAGATCGACTCTTTCAAGACCGAGAACGTGATAGTCGACACGCCCGGACA
>JAFMAW010000180.1:724-2722 GCA_029784795.1 Nitrososphaerota archaeon
GGGGAGTTCATCGTGCGAGAGATGAGGGCGGACTCGAAGGTCCTCCTCTTCCTGCTTGACCCTCTCCTGGCGAGCACCCCGTCCAACTTCCTGTCGCTGGCGCTCCTCTCAGCTTCCGTGGGGCTCAGGCTGAGCATCCCCAAGATAACCGTCCTGACGAAGAGGGACATAGCCAAGGACGGCGTGAAGCGCATCGCCGAGTGGAGCAGGGACGCCAAGACGTTCGAAGACGCCCTGTCGACCACCAAGGACGGCGAGCAGTATTCCCTCTACTCCGAGCTCTTCAGGAGCATCAGGCGGCTCTCCTTCGGGGCCGACCTCTACCCCGTCTCCTCCATAACCCAGGAGGGGATGATAGCCCTGGTCGGAGAGATGACGAGGATAGCTCGCGGCGGCGAAGAGTTTACGGACTGAGGCCTGAGAGGAAGGACTGCAGGACCTGGGCGAGGGCCCGCGGCTTCTCCAATGGGAGCATGTGCCCCGACTCCTCGATGACGCGCAGCTCGGAGCCTGGTATGTTCGCGTTGAGGTACTCCGACCACTTGGGTGGGGTCATCCTGTCCTTGTCCCCGCAGACGATGAGAGTCTTCGCCTCTATCCCTGGCAGCTGGGACCGGACGTCAAAGCCCTGGCACGCCAGGTAGTCGTTGAGGAAGACCGGGAGGTTGGAGACAGAAAGGGCGGTCCTGGCCTCCCTCCCGAGCCCGAGGTCTATCGAGTTGAAGCTCCAGGGGGTGATCACCTTCTCGATGGTCCCCATGGGCTGCTCCCTGAGCCCGTCGAGTATCTGCTGGTTGACCCCGAGCTTCGCACCCGTGCTGACCAAGATGAGGGCCCCCAGGTCCTCTGGGTGAGAGACGGCGAGGTCGAGGGCGATGGCGCCTCCCATCGAATGGCCGCAGACCGCCGGCCTCCTGAGGCCTCGCTCCGCTATGAACCTATGCAGCGCCTCGGCATAGTCATCCACGCTCTTGCAGGTTATGTCCCCAGAGGGGTGGCCAGGCAGGTTGACCGCGTAGCCGTGGGCGCCCCCGGACAGGTACTGCAGCGTCCTCCTCCAGAGGAGGCTGTTCCCTCCGGCCCCGTGGACGAACACCGTATCGTGGGGAGCCTCGTGCGTGTCCGACTCGAGCAACCTGGGTTACGGCGCCCGGGCTCGATTTAACGCTGATGGGGGAAACTCTAAAGGGGGTCGGCCCGGCGCAGGAGGAAGAGCTGGACTTGCCATCGCAGGCCGACGTGCTGAGGAAGCTTGTCAAAGGGGAGAAGGTGGTCGTGGCCCCCGGAGTGTTCAGCCCCTCGGTCGCGAAGCTGGCTGAGAGGGAAGGGTTCAGGGCCATCTATTTTTCAGGGGCGGGGTTCTCGAATCTGCTTGCGCTCCCCGACCTCGGGATCACCACGCTCAGCGAGGTGGCGCAGGCGGCGCGGCAGATCACTTCCAGGGTGGCGGTCCCGCTGATAGTCGACGCCGACACGGGCTTCGGCGAGGCGCTGAACGTCGCCAGGACGGTCGACGAGATGAAGGCAGCCGGGGCGGCCGCCGTCCAAATAGAGGACCAGGTCCTTCCGAAGCGCTGCGGGCACCTGGAGGGGAAGGAGCTCGTGGAGGTAGACGAGATGGTCAAGAAGCTTGTCTCGGCCAAGGAGGCGGCGGGGAGGAAGCTGATGATAATCGCCAGGACTGACGCCAGGGCGGTGGAGGGGATGGACGGCGCCCTTGAGAGGGCGGCCGCCTATGCGAGGGCGGGGGCGGATATGATATTCCCAGAGGCCCTCGAAGGGAGAGAAGAGTTCGCAGAGATGAGGAAGAAGGTCAGGCTCCCCCTGATGGCGAACATGACTGAGTTCGGGAAGACACCATACATGACGGCGGAGGAGTTTGAGGCCCTGGGGTACAACCTGGTGATATTCCCCGTGACTGCGTTCAGGGCGATGATGAAGACGGTGAAGGACACATTCTCGGCGCTGAAGAGCGAGGGGACGCAGAAGGGGATCCTC
>JAFMAW010000181.1 GCA_029784795.1 Nitrososphaerota archaeon
GTATTCCAATTCCTCTATCTCCGACAGCTGGGCCGCGTCGCTCTGGATCTCGCGCATCTCCCGTATGACGGTCTGGGGGTCGGTCGCCTCCTCATCGGCGACCTCCTTCTCCTTTGCTTCCTGGGCCGCGGGCATTTGAAGACAGAATGCCCCGTCATTAATAATAGGTTTGTGAACCAGTAATCCATACGGCGAGAACTGCAAAATCGCACGGCGCATTCTCGCGTCCCCTGTGCGGGTTCCCAGGGAGGCGCAGGCCGCGGCTTGGCCCCCTCACGCCTCGCCCACTCCCGACAGCTCCATGTACGCCTTCGTGAAGAACTTCATCATCTCATACGGGGTGCTGAGGACCGAGTTGACTTTGAAGTACTTCTTCACTTCGGGGCTTTCGACCCCTATCCCCACCAGCATGATCCCCATCTTCCCCGTCTCCTTGATCTTCTCCGCGAGCTCCTCCTCGATCCCCGCGTAGCCCGTGGGGAGGCAGTCAGAGACCACCACCAGGTACTTGCTCTCGACGGGCCTGGAGTTGAGGGCCCTCGATGCGACGGCCAGGGCGTCGGGGAGGTAGGTCCCTCCCTTCTGCGAGAGCCCGCCTATCCTGGACTTCGCGTCGATGGAGTACGGGTCGTCGAAGTCCTTCACAAGCTGGAACGTGTCGTTGAACCCGAAGAGGCCCCACCTGCTCTTCTCCCTCATGACCGTGCTCGCGACCTCAGCGAGGCACGTCGCTATCCCGCGTATCTCCAGAGACGACTTCGACACGCTCTTACTCGCGTCCACGAGTATGGCCCAGGCCTCGTCCTTCAGTATCGGCTCCTCCCGGACGAAGACGTCTGACCTCTGCGACCCGGAGGCGACCACCTGCATTGCCATGGGCATGTCCACCTGGCCGCTGAGCTTCCCCGGTTCCTCGTCGGCCACGTTCTTGATGGCCAGGAGCTGGTTCTTGATGTTCCGTATCGGCCCCGCCAGCTCCGCCCTGGCCCTGAGGAAACCGGCGTAGTCGCCGTCGGGGAACACGATCCCGTTCAGCCTCGTGCTAGCCAGGAGCTTGGAGTAATAGTCGGTGACCTTCTTCCTCCTCGCGAACTGGTCCTGCAGCGCAGTGAACGTCTCCTTGAACTCGGGCTCGTCCGGGAGCTCCACCGACGCCCCTCCCTCGACCCCTATGGCCGCCAGGGCCCCTGCGAGCCTGGGCTTTCCCTTCCCCTTCGTCGCCTCGAGGTGGTCCCGGAAGAGGGAGTCCCCCGAATGCGCCTCGGTGTGGGGGAAGGCAGGGATCTGCGGCAGAACCACCTTGTCGAACTGCTTGTAGATCAGGTTGGCCGCCTTCAGGAGGAGGGGGTTCTCGGGGTCCTCGGCCGAGTTCTCGACCATCCCCCGAACCTTCTCGGTGATAGCGAGGATCGCCTGGTCCTCCTCGACCCTCCCCGCCTTGGCCGGGGCGACCCCCCAGAGGGCGACCAGGAGCTTCGAAGCGGTCCTGAGCCCCCTGCTCTCTATGTCGTCGAGGTCGGGCATCCTCATGGCCGCCACCAGGTTGGCGTAGGCGATGTCGGTCATCACCCCAGGCCATTTCTCCCTCGCCGCCAGGGTGATGCGGTAGTCCTCGAGCAGGGACAGGGTGAATATCGCCGGGAAACGCTCCTTCTCCTTCGCCCACTTCGCGAGGGGCTTCAGGTTGCCGTGGGCCAGGTGGAAGGCGGCGTGGTAGAGGGACGCCCTGAAGAGCCTCCAGAGGGTGGCCCACCCCTGGCCGTCCGCGTCGGTGAACAGCCCCTGGACAGACACCACCCCCTCCTTCTCCTGCCTCGGGACAGGTATCTTCGCCAGGAACCCGTCCCCTTCGAGCCCCAGGGTGGGCCTCGGCGCGGTGGCGCTCAGGATCAGCCTGAACCTGCTCTGGTCTGCTCCTGACACGCTGGAGAAGTTGGTCCAGGCGTACTCTAGGATGTTCATTTGGACCCGGCTTTTGCGTCCCCCACGACCATCCGGACGATCCTCCTCACGTTGTTCTGGACCTCGGGGTCGTCTGCCGTGAGGGCGATTATGGTCTCCTCGGCCGCCAGGGCGGGGGTCAGCCCGTCGGCCACGAGGGTCCCCCAGTTGACCAGGTCCCCCACCGACGGGGCGTAGGGGAGGTCGCCGGTCTTGTACTGCCTGCGTATCTCCGCGGCCACCCTGACCAGCTTCTCCGCCACGGGGCTGCCTATCTTGGCGCGCTGGGCTATCATCTCCACCTCGTCGGGGGCTATCTTGCTCCCGACGCTCAGGTAGTCGAAGTCGATCCAGACGGTCATCCTGCGGCGGAAGGCGGCGTTGAGGGGCTTGGTCCCTGCGAACTCAGCGGAGTAGGGGTTCATGCTGATCATCACGAAGCCGTTGGGGTGCCTGGGGATCACCTCGTTGTCCCTCTCGTTGAGGACCATGTGGCCCCTGGTGTCGAGGATCGGGTTGAGCCTGGTGGCTATGTCCTGCTTCATCATGTTGGCCTCGTCGAGGTAGAGGATGCCGCCGTACCTGCACCAGGACACTATCTGGCCGTCGACCCAGTTCTCCTTCCCCAGGCCCACGAACCTGCCGAAGAGGTCGTAGACCGAGGTCTGGAGCCCGCAGTTGATCTCCCAGAGGGGGAGGCCGGCGAGCTCGGCGACGAGGTAAGTGATGTGGGTGTTGTGGGTGACTATCCCGTCCCCGGCGACGAAGGTCTCCATCC
>JAFMAW010000182.1 GCA_029784795.1 Nitrososphaerota archaeon
TCTGAAGGGGTGGCTGGTGGAGGCAACACCCTCCGCGTTCGGGCGAGCGCTCGGTGAGACGCCGAGGGCGATTAGGTTCTTCAGCCAGGAGACGGAGGCATCCCTCAAGGTCATGCTGTACGACGGGTTCCTCTCGATCTGAGCGAGGCAAGGGAAGGAAGCGGGGCCTGACCGGCGGCAACGGACAGCCTTCCGCACCCGAGGGGTCAGGCCACAGGCCGGCCACCTTCTGAAAATTTAATTCCCGGCGCGTTTCGGCGCCCCTGGCCGAAAGTTGTCAGAAGTCACCTTCGAGGGCGAGGAGCAGGACCCCGACGTCCGCTTTGTGAAGGGCGCGGGGAAGTACGTCGACGACGTCAAGCTGGATGGAATGCTCAGCCTCCACGTGGTCAGGAGCCCCTACGCCAGGGCGCGCGTCCTTTCGGTGAGCGGCGGGATCACGGGCAACGAGCTGAAGGCCACCATGGAGTCGGTGGGCGAAGACGCCGGCGGGAGGTCGGCGGTCCCCTTCCCCGTGCTGTCGGCGAGCTACGTCAGCTACGTAGGCCAACCGGTCGCCGCCGTCCTCGGGGCGGACAGGTACGAGGCGGCCGACAGGGCAGAGGAGGTGGACGTGCAATACGAGCCGCTGAAACCAGTGATAGACCCAGATAAGGCCATAGAGTTCGAGCCGATCCATCCTGGGATGAAGAGTAACCTGGCGTCCGAGGTCGAGCTGGGGAAGAAGTTCGAGCTGAGGGCGCCCGTGGAGGTCGAAGAGACGTTCAGGATGACGAGGATCACCCCCAACTCCCTGGAGACGAGGGGGCTGGTGGCGTCCTACGACGGCTCCGTGCTGACGGTCTACGCCTCGACGCAGTCCGTGTTCTCGTGGCGCGAGGGGCTGGCGGGCGCGCTTGGGCTGAAGGAGGAGTCGGTCAGGGTTGTGCAGATGGACACGGGCGGGGGCTTCGGGTCCAAGGGAGGCATCTACCCCGAGTACGTGGTGGCCGCCTACGCGGCCATGAAGACCAAGAGGCCGGTGAAGTGGTCTGAAAGCAGGTACGAGAACCTGATGGCCACGGACCAGGGCAGGGGGGTCAGGGGGAGGATGAAGGTCTACGCCGACAGAAAGGGGAAGCTGAAGGGGCTGAAGGCCGACATACTCGTCGATATCGGGGCATACCCGCTGGGAGGCGGAGGCTGGACACCGAAATGGATAGCGTCCCAGCTCATCGGGCCCTACGCCGTCCCGAAGGCCTACGCCACCGCGAAGGCTGTCCTGACCAACAAAGTGAACCTCGGCCCCTACCGGGGCGCCGGGAGGCCGGAGGCCGCATTCTTCATGGAGAAGATGATGGACAGGGTCGCAGACGAGACCGGCCTGGACGCGGCCGAGGTGAGGTTGAGGAACGCCACCCTGCGCAAGACGACGTCCCCCCTGGGCATGGAAGCACCGCCGTCGAAGAAGTTCTTCATGGAGGCGCTGAGGGCTTTCCACTACTCGAGCCGGAAGAAGAAGGGGAAGCTGGGCCTGTCGTTCTTCATGCTGATCCCCGCCGCCTACGGAGGAGAGTCGGCGAAGCTGGCGGTGCGCGGCGGCAGGGTCAAGGTGTGGATGGGGGGGAGCTCTCACGGTCAGAGGCACGACGTCTTCGCCAAGACCCTGATCAGCGGCGAGCTCGGGATTCCACAGGATGTGATAGACTTCCAGCACGCGGACACCGCCGCGATCTCCGGGGGCGTCGGGAGCTGGGGGAGCAGGACCGCTCTCCTCGGCGGCGGAGCCTTGGTCGAAGCAAGCAGGATGCTGAAGGCGAAGGCGAAGAAAGAGCTTGGGAAGCGCTACTCCCCCGCCCGCCTACTTGATGGTGAATACGAGGCCGAGGCATTCTTCAAGCCGAAGGGCCTGCTCAACTCCCTCGGCGCCAACCTGGCGACCGCACGCATCACCAAGGACGGGAGCGCGGTCGTAGACGAGGTCCTGTCGTTCTACGACGTGGGAAAGGTGCTGAACCCGGTCATGCTGGAGAGCCAGGTCACCGGAGGGGTCGCCCAGGGGATTGGGGAAGTGATGTACGAGCAGGCCCTTTACAGCGAAGAAGGCCAGCTCCTGACCGCCTCCATAGCCGACGCCGGGGTCATTCACTCCACCGAGATGCCGAAGTCCGTGGTGATGACCGGGGCCCACAGGTCCGACCTCCCCCACGGGGCGAAGGGGGTCGGGGAGAGCCCCACCATAGGGGTCCCCCCTGCTGCTACGCGCGCCCTGGAGGTCCTCCTGGGACGGAGGTTCACGACCCTCCCCATCGAGCCGGAGAAGCTCTGGGCGGTCAGGCTGACCGGGGCCGAGGAGAGGCGATCGAGATGATTCCACCCAGGTTCGAGTACGCCGCACCGAAGAGCTTGCAGGAGGCAGTCGGCCTCCTGAACGGGAGGGGCGGGGACGCGAAGGTCCTCGCGGGCGGGCAGAGCATGATCCCCCTTCTCAAGCTGCGGCTGGCGGCTCCCGCGCTCCTCGTGGACATCAACCGGATCCCGGGGTTGGATTACCTCAGGGAGTCGGACGGTTTCCTCAGGATAGGTTCGCTGACGAGGGTCGCTGCCCTGGGCGGGTCGCGCCTGCTGCAGAAGAAGTACGGGGCGATCCATGACGCTTCGCTGGCCATCGCAGACCCCCTGGTCCGCAATCTCGGGACTGTCGGAGGCAACATCTCGCACGGCGCCCCGTCGA
>JAFMAW010000183.1 GCA_029784795.1 Nitrososphaerota archaeon
GGGTCTATGTCTACTCCCCCGACAGGCAGACCAAGGTCCTGTTCGAAGGGGAGGGGTACCTCTTCAACAGGAAACTGGCGCCCCGGAGGCAGGTCAACGACGCCAAAAAGGCCGGGGCGGAGTTCATGTATGGGGCCACGGCCGAACGGCTGCTTGCAGAGGGCGGGAAGATCACCGGAGTCTCAGGGAGGAAGTCGGACGGCTCAGCGTTCAGCCTGACCGCCAAGGTCGTCATCGACGCCACCGGCGCCTCATCCACTTTAAGACGGTTCATGCCGATATCTTCGAAGATTGAGAAGGAAATCGACCCGGACGACGTCGTGGGGACCGGCAGGTACATCCTCGACTTCGAGCCCGCGGCGGACCAGCCGTCGTACTTCTCTCCTGACTATTGCATCATACACCTCGACCAGTTCATCGCCCCTGCGGGCTACGCCTGGGTGTTCCCGAAGGGGAAGAAGAAAGTGAACATAGGCCTCGGGGTCTCTCACTCAGGGCTTGCCAGGAGGAACAGGCGCTTCGGGCTCGACGACAACCTCCAGTCCCTCATCGACAGGTACCTGGCCGAAAACCCGGTGATCAAGAACTACGCGCAGCCCTCGGACGACGCGAACTCCGGCAACACGAAGGGCAACTGGCAGGTGCCGGTTAGGCGCCACAACGACTGCATGGTGGCCAACGGCTTCGCCGTGGTGGGTGACGCGGCCTGGATGCCGAGACCCATCGACGCCGGGGGCATCAGCCCTTCCATCTACGGCGGTACCATCCTAGGCAAAGTGGTGGCCGAGGCCCTCGAAGCCGGAGACACCGGCGAAGCCGGGCTTTGGAAGTACAACGTGGAGTACATGAACACCCACGGATACCCCATGGCGAGCTTCGAGGTCCTAAGGAGGTACCTCCAGACCGTCACCGACGACCAGATCAACTACGGCATGAAGCACTTCCTCTCAGAGGAGGACGTGAACGCGATCACGGAGAGGAAGCACCCCGAGTTCAACCAGGCCCGCTTCATGAACCCTGCCATGTGGTACCGGGTCCTCGGTCAACTGTCACTAGCCAGGGGGCTGAGATACACCGTCAAGAAGAGCGCGGCGCTCGTGGAGATCAACCTTGCCTACCCGTCGACCCCGCAAGGCTTCGAGGGATGGCAGAAGCGCCTCGGGAGCGAACTCAGGGAGACGGTCGAGAAGTTCAAGCCGCTCGACGTCGCGAACTAGATATAGCCTAGGGTGGGCTGCGGGCCCATGGTCGCTCTACCCCCAAAGGTCAGGAAGTTCCTCGACGGCAAGCACATCGGCAAGCTGGCCACGGTCATGGACGACGGCTCGCCCCACGTCACTCCCATCTGGTACATGAGGGAAGGGGACAAGGTGGTCATCAACACAACCACCACCAGGGTGAAGTATCGCAACATCGAGCGCGACGGGAGGGTCTGCTTCCTCGTCGACGACGGCTATCCATATGTGATCCTATTCGGCAAGGCGAGGATCGCCAGGGAGCGTGATAGGATGAAAGACATCGAGAAGCTTGCCATCAGATACACGGGCAAGCGGGCGGGGATGAAAGCTGCCAGGACGAGGTTCTGGAATGAGCCCCGGGCCTCCATAGAGATTCTCCCGGAGCGGGTGGTGGTCGACCTCTAGGTCACTTCATCGCGCGGAAGAAGAAGTCAGTCACGAAACGGCTGTAGGTCTCCCGGTCCTGGCTCTTCGCGAAGTGGATGTGCTGGAAGATGACCCGGTTGAGCATCCCCAGGAGGCAGTCGACGGCCAGCTTCGCATCGGTTTTGCGGAAGTACCCCTTGGATATGGACCTCTCCACCAGCGTGGCCGCAATCTCCTTGATTTTCTCAAGGTCCTCTGAGACCCTATCCGCGCTCTGCTTGTCGAGCGTCGCCGAGTCTCGCATGTAGAGGCCTATGTCGAAAGTGTGCTCCGGGAAGGTGGTGAGATACATCGCGATGAACGATTCGAGCCCCTTCCTGGGGTCTGAAGCCTTCGAGGTATGCGACAGCTCCCCGATGAAGTCCTCCATGGAGATCTGCCTGCGGGCGACGGCATCGAAGAGCCCCTTCTTGCTCCCAAAGTAGTAGTAGATGACCGGGGCTGTGGTTACGGAATCCTTGCAGATGTCTCGCACTGAGACGTTGGCGAATCCCTTCTCCGCAAACATCCGGGAGGCAACCTGGAGGATCTTCTCCGCGGTCGCGGGGTGCCCCTCAGATTGCATCGTCACGCGAAGAGCCCAGTTGGCTATTAAGGGTTGACGAAGCTTCCTTTAGTCGAAGTCGCCGCCTTCGCCGCCCATCCCACCCGCTCCACCTGGGGGACCGGCAGGGGCCTTCGACTTACCTGCGGCTATGACGTCGTCAATCCTCAGTATCATCGATGCCGCCTCAGTGGCCGACCTGATGATTTGGATTTTGACAGCCAGGGGCTCGAAGACTTGGCGCTGGTACATGTCCTTGATCTTCGCGTCCGCCGCCTCGATGCCGTACCACTTCCCGTTCTCGGTGGCATGCTTGGCCCTGAACTCTACCTGGGCGTCGATGGGGTCCATCCCTGCATTCAGGGCGAGGGCGAGCGGTATGGCCTCGAGCGCCTCGGCGAACTTCTGGGCAGCAAGCTGCTCCCTTCCAGACAACTTGTCAGCCCACTTCAGGACCTGGGACGCGGCTTCCGCCTCGG
>JAFMAW010000184.1 GCA_029784795.1 Nitrososphaerota archaeon
ATCTCCCTGGCCCGGGAGGGGGTGAGCCCGGGGCCGGCCTTCCCCCCGTCGGACGAGGGTCCCGGCGCTAAGTTTAATCCCCATGTCATCGGCGCGGCCTGCTATGCGCCTATACGAGTATCAGGCGAAGGAGCTCTTCAGGGAGTACGGCCTCCCGGTCCCCCGGTCCGTCCTTGCCAGGGACCCGGCCGAGGTGAAGGGGGCCTTCGCGGCGCTAAAGCCCCCGGTCGCCGTGAAGTCGCAGGTCCTGGCGGGGGGGAGGGGGAAGGCAGGGGGCATCGCACTGGTGGACGGGCCGGACAAGGCCGAGGCCGAGGCGAAGAGGATCTTCGCGCTCCCCATCGGAGGGGAGAGGCCCGCCGCGCTGCTGGTCGAGGAAGCTTACCCTCACGACTCTGAGATGTACCTCTCGGTGACCCTCGACAGGGGGGAGAGGTCCTTCGTGGCCATCGCGGCCAGCGCGGGCGGGATCGAGGTGGAGTCCCTCTCCGGCAAGGTGGTGCGCAGGGTCCCGGTCGACGGCATCGACGAGAAGTTCGCGAAGGACGTCGCCTCGGAGCTGAAGCTCCAGGGTGCCCAGGCCGCCCAGTTCGCCAAGATACTGCTTTCGCTCGAGCGCCTCGCGAGGGAGAAGGAGTGCGAGCTCGCCGAGATCAACCCCGTCGCCGTGGGGAAGGACGGGACCCTCCTCCCACTGGACGCCAAGGTGATCGTCGACGACAACGCCCTCTTCCGCCACCCAGAGTTCTCCAAGCTCCACCCCGAGGACGAGTTCGAGGGGGAGGCGTCGCGCCAGGGCTTCGCCTTCGTCAGGCTGGACGGGGACGTCGCCGTGGTGGGGAACGGGGCCGGGCTGGTCCTTTCGACCCTCGACCTGGTCGGGGACGCGGGAGGGAAGCCCGCATGCTTCCTGGACCTGGGCGGGGGGGCACAGCAGGACAGGGTCGAGGCGGCGATCCGACTGGTCAACAGGCTCCCAGGGGCGAGCAGGATACTGGTCAACATCTACGGGGGGATCACCCGCAGCACCGACGTCGCCGCCGGGATCAAGGCCGTGATATCCGAGGGGGGGATGAAGCCCATCTACGCCAGGGTCAGCGGCGCCGAGGAGGAGGCAGCCCGCCAGATGCTGGCGGGGACGGCGGTCAGGATGTACAAGACCGCCCCGGAGGCGGTGGCAGCGGTGGTGAAAGGGGCATGATTCTCCCCAGGAAAGGAGACCCAGTCGTCGTGCAGAACATGCCCGGGAGGTACGGGCGGCTCCACACCAGGCTGATGCTCGACTACGGGACCAACGTCGCCGCGGGGGCGGCTCCGGGGAAGGGGGGCCAGTCGGTGGAAGGGGTCCCGGTCTACGACACCGTGGCCGAGGCCGTGGCCAAGACAGGCGCGAAGGCGTCCATCTGCTTCGTCCCGGCCGAGTACACCCTGGCGGCGGGGAAGGAGGCCCTCGACGCCGGCATCAAGCTGCTCGTGATAATCACGGAGCACGTCCCTGTCAGGGACGAGCTCAGGCTGGTCCAGCTGGCCCAGGGCAAGGGGGCGTCCATCATAGGGCCCAACTGCCCCGGGATCATCATCCCCTCGCAGAAGGCCAAGCTCGGGATCATGCCAGCCCCGTCCTTCTCGCCGGGGAACGTCGCCCTCTACTCCAGGAGCGGCACCCTCACCTACGAGATCGCCGGGCAGCTGACGGCCGCCGGCTACGGCCAGTCCCTGGCGGTGGGGATCGGGGGGGACCCGGTCAACGGGACCACCTCCATCGAGTGGATGGACCACGTCCAGGGGATGGACGACACCGAGGCGGTGGTGATAGTGGGGGAGATAGGCGGGGACGCGGAGGAGCGCCTCGCCAGGCACATACAGAAGTCGGGGTACAAGAAGCCCATAGTCGGGTACATCGCCGGGAGGCACGCCCCCAAGGAGAAGAAGATGGGGCACGCCGGGGCGATAATCTACGGCGACTACGGCACCGCCGACTCGAAGATACGGGCGCTGACCGCGGCCGGGGTGAAGGTGGCGAAGACCCCCATGGAGGTCCCGGGGCTCGTCAGCCAGGCCCTGGGCTGAGCGGCCGCCCACCGAAAACTTATAGTCGGGACTCGGAAGGCGGAGCGAAGTCGCCATGCCCATAGCAGACGCCGCCAAGAAGCAGATAGCCCAGAAGAGGAGGCTCTTCCTCCAGGTCTGCCTGAGGTGCGGCGCCCGGAACCCCCTCAACGCCGACAGGTGCAGGAAGTGCAAGTCCTCGGACCTCAGGCTGAAGAACAGGTCCGTGGGGCTGAAGAAGTAGCCGCGGCCCTCCGAGACACCGGCCGTCCCAAGGGTCCCCCCGGGGCAGCGTCCCCTCCATCGTCTCACCAGCGGCTGTGTCGCGTGTTTCACACCCCCCTCCGTCGCCAGGGTCGCCTGGGGCCGAGGATGGCCGCCCAGACCCTCCCCAGTGGCTAGGGTCGGCTCCAGCCTGGAGCGGGAGGGCGCTTCAAGGCCTTAAATGGCGTCCCCCTTCGGCGGAACTCGTCTTTGGCCGATATCATACTGGTGTTCGGCGTGGTCGCAGCCATAGTCTTCATGGGCTTCCTGGGGGAGCTCCTGTTCAGAAGGACCGGGGTCCCCTCGTTCCTCTTCCTCATACTCATAGGGGTCGTCCTGGGGCCA
>JAFMAW010000185.1 GCA_029784795.1 Nitrososphaerota archaeon
AGTCGCTCCTGTTGAAGATCGCGAGGCTCCAGATGTGGGTGGGGATCCAGACTATGACCAGGGCGGACATGTACAGCGCCAGGGGGGTGACCGAGTCGGAGACGGCCGTGTACCCGACCAGGACGGGCATCCCGCCGGAGATGCCGCCGAGGATGATGTTCAGCCAGCTCCTCCGCTTGAGGAGCAGGGAGTAGACCACGATGTTGTCGATGAGCCCCAGGACCATGAAGCCCGCGGACATCTCGTTGATCAGGAAGAGCGGGACAAGGATGGAGAGGGCCGCCATTACGAGGCCGAAGGCCAGGGCGCTGCGGGGCCGGATCCTCCCGGACGGGAGCTCCCTCTTCATCGTCCTCTTCATCATCCCGTCGATGTCCCTGTCGTGGTAGTTCGTGAGGACCTCGGCGGATGCGCTCCCTAGGACCAGGGCGAGCACCCCGGTGAGAAAGAGGCCGGCGCTCAGTGAGGCGCCCGGGGTCGCCTTGTAGGCGACGAGCATGGCGATGGCCCCCGTGAAGACCAGGAGACCCCAAATGCGCGGCTTCGTCAGCCTCCAGTAGGCCTCGAAGTGCGCCTTCAACTCCACATTAAGAGCTGACCGCAGCGAGGATAAAACGTTAGCGCTTCGGAGGGAGCAGGGTCCCGGCCGGCCACGGGGGGCGCCCTGGTCAGGCGTCGCGACCACCGCGAAGGCTCTATTACCTGTGGCCCCTGACCTTGGCTGCCTTCTGCAGCTCCTCGGCGTCCTTGCCCTTCTTGAGCGTGATCTGGCCCTCGGAGACGTACAGGACAATCTCGTCCCCCTCGTCCCAGTCGAATCCCTCCACTATGGGGCGCGGCAGCGTCACCCTCAGGCTGTTTCCTGTCTTGCCCAGGAGGACGCGGAAGACTACTGGCACTGGCGACGCTGGTTATTACGGCGATAAAAACGTGGGTTTGTCAACTTCCAGCACCTCTGGGGTCAACTTGGTTCGCTCGTAGATGATATATCGGGCGTGTAATTACACAGGTGATAACGTGGCTTCCCAGGCGCAGGCCCCAGCCGTCTTGACGAGGCCGTTCCGTTGGGAGCAGGTGGGTTTCGAATTGTTCGACATGGAAGGGGAGGGTGCGGGCGTCGGCCGGTGACAGGGACCCCCTCGAGGACATACTCGGGGAGATGGCCAGGGTCGCCCAGCGGGGGGCGGGTCGGGCGACGGCGGAAGGGGACCCGGACCCCGGAGAGCTCATCGAAGGGACCGAGGAGGTCTCCTTCGTCCTGATGGCCCCAGGCCACAGCCGGCTCGACATCGACGTCAAAGCGGAGGACGACCGGCTCCGGGTGGAGTCCTACGACTTCAAGATAGTCAAGCTCCTGAGGTGCGTCGTGGACCCGTCGACCGCGAAGACGACCTACGTGAACGGCGTGCTGAGCGTCCGGGTGGCCAAGAGGGTCTGACCCGCGAGAGCGGGATTTAATTACGTCCGCTCCGCCATCTTGGCATGACCCTCGACGACAACAGGCGCGCGCTCTCTGCGGCAGAGGGGTTCGACGACATATTCGAGATGGTGAAAGCCGCCACCGAGCGGTCCCTGCGGCTGCACAGGGCCGGGCTGACCCTGGTGCTTGGGGACATCCCCAACTCTGTGGGGGCCTACCACGAGATGGGCTCCAACGCCATCGTCATGAACCGGAACCTGCTCAGGATCGTGGAGAAGGTCTCCAGGTCCAGGGTCAAGCGCAACTCCTACGTCTTCATGATCCTCCTCCACGAGTACCTCCACACCCTCGGCTACGCCAGCGACGAGCAGGTGAGGAAGCTCGTCGCGGCCATCAGCGGGGACTACCTCGGGAAGAAGCACGTCGCGGCTGAGATGGCGGCCAGGCCCCTCGACCTGTTCTTCCCCGAGCTCGGGGCGCTGTCGGCGTTCAGGGACAACGGCGAGTATCAGACCATAAGGCGCTTCGACTCGTCTAGCACCTCCTACATCGCCTGAACCGAGAACGTGTAAATACGCCAGCCGGTTGCGCCGGCCTCCGAAGGCCTATAGCAACCCTTGAGTTTGGCCTGGTCGCCCTGGACATACTTGCGTCCTGGGTGAGGATGATCTTCGCCCTTGGGCTGAGCATCGTCTTTGCACTCTTCGTCGGGATCCTGGCCGCGAGGAACAGGAGGGCCGAGAGCGTCATCCTCCCCCTCCTCGACATCTTCCAGTCCATCCCGGTGCTCGGCTTCTTCCCCTTCGTCATAGCGGCCGTGTACGGGGCCTTCCCCGACTTCGTGGGGGCGAACCTCGCGGTCATCATCCTGATCTTCACGAGCATGTCCTGGAACATCGCCTTCGGGGTCTACGAGGCGGTGAAGGCGATTCCCCAGGACTACTTCGATCTGCTGAACGTCTCCCAGGCGGGGCCCTGGGAGAGGGTCAGGAGCCTCTACATCCCCGCTTCGATGAGCCGCATCGCGTACAACACCCAGATCTCCTGGGCCGTTGGGCTCTTCTTCCTCGTCGCCAGCGAGATCATCAGCCTGGGGACAAAGAACGTCCCGATACAGTACGGGATAGGGGTGGCCGTCGAGAGCTTCGCCGGACCCCCCTTCGACTTCAGCAACTACGCCCTGCT
>JAFMAW010000186.1 GCA_029784795.1 Nitrososphaerota archaeon
AGTTGAACAACCACGCGACTCTCCGGATGTAGGAGAGGAGATGAAAGGGGAGGTCAGACTCCCCTCGGAGACTTTGGCGGCGTTCGGAGGAGACGAGCTGCGCGCCCGGGTCTTCTACGAGAAGTACGCATTGAGAGACGCAACGGGCCAACAGGTTGAGAAGGTCCCGGCTGACATGTGGCGCAGGGTCGCGAAAGAGCTCGCCTCGCCCGAGAAGGACGAGGACAAGAAGAAGGAATGGGCCAACAGGTTCTACTGGCTCCTTGAGAACTACCGTTTCGTCCCCGGAGGGAGGATTCTTTTCGGCGCGGGGCAGACCAGGAAGTCGACGCTCCTGAACTGCTACTTCTTCAAGATCAAAGAGGACTCAATCGAAGCGATATTCGACTGGTGCAAGGAGGCCGCTCGGACATACAGCTTCGGTGGGGGGGTCGGGACGGATATTTCGGTCCTGAGACCCAGGGGGGCACCGGTGAACAACTCCGCCATCTACAGCTCCGGTTCGGTGTCGTTCATGGAGCTGCTCTCGACGACGACGGGGACCATCGGTCAGGCGGGAAGGCGCGGAGCCCTCATGATTACCATTGGGGTGGACCATCCGGACGTGATTGACTTCATCAACGTGAAGCGCGACCTCAAGAGAGTCAACTATGCCAACATCTCGGTGAAGATCACCGACGACTTCATGAGGGCGGTGGAGACCGACGGAGACTTTCTGCTCCACTTCAAGAACGACAAGGTGGAAGTGAACCGCACCGTGAGGGCGAGGGAGGTGTGGAAGTCCCTAATCAAGGGAGCCTGGCAGTCGGCGGAGCCTGGGGTGCTCTTCTGGGACGCGATCAAGCGCGAGTCCACCACCGAGTACAACGGCATGGAGGTGCAGGGGGTCAACCCTTGCAGCGAACAGACCCTTGAGAGCTACGGGTGCTGCTGCCTGGGCTCCGTAAACCTGAGCGCGTTCGTAAAAGACCCTTTTACCGAAAGGGCGAGCATCGACTGGGATTCCCTCACGAGGGCAGCCCAATACGGGGTGAGGTTCCTGGACAACGTCCTTGACTACAATGCCGAGCGGCATCCGCTCCCGCAGCAAAAGGAGGCGTCGCTCCACAGCAGGAGGATAGGGGTGGGGATCACCGGCCTGGGAGACATGCTCATCAAGCTCGGCCTGAAGTATGATGATGACTCGACCATCGAGTTCGTGGATCACCTCTTTGAGAAAATCAAGAACGTCTTCTACGATTACTCTACCGAGCTGGCGAAGGAGAAGGGGAGCTTCCCCGCGTTCGATGCGGCCAAGCACCTGGCCCAGCCGTTCATCTCGAGGCTGGATGAGAAGGTGAAGGGGAAGATTAGGACCCAGGGTATCAGGAACGCGGCGGTCACCACCATCCCTCCCGTGGGCTCAGGGTCGATCCTCGCAGGTACCAGCAGCGGCGTCGAGCCGGTCTTCGCGCTCTTCTACACGCGGAGGAGCAAATCATTGAGCGAGGGGGAGTTCAAGGTCTTCCACCCGCTCGTGAGAGAGTACATGGCGGCAACGGGAGCGAGGGACGAAAACCAGCTCCCCAACTACTTCGTAACGTCGCACCAGATCAAGCCAGACATGAGGGTGAAGATGCAGGCGACCATCCAGAAGCACATCGACACAGCGATCTCAAGCACTGTGAACCTCCCAGAGGACATAACACCGGAGGAGGTCGAGAAGATCTACCTCCTAGCCTGGCGGATGGGGTGCAAGGGCATCACGGTCTATAGGGAGGGGAGCAGGGAGGGAATCCTTGAGACTGCGAAGGTCGCCAAGAAGGTCGAAGCCAAGCCGGCGGCAGGCTTTGAGCGGCCCAAGGTGATGGAGGGAAGGACCCTAAAGCTCAAGCTCCCCCAGGGGAACATCTACCTCACCGCTAACCTGGTCGAAGGGGAGATCAAAGAGGTCTTCGTTACCCTGGGCAAGTCTGGGGCCGATGAGAACGCAGACGCGGCCGCGCTCGGCAGGCTGATTAGCCTGTACCTCCAACATGGAGGGAGCATCAAGAACGTCATCTCCACCCTGAAGGGGATCAAGGGGAAGTACGTCTCTTGGGACGAGGGGACACAGCTCCAGTCCATCCCAGACGCCATCGCGAAAGCCCTGGAACTCCTGACCCTCAACCACGTGGTCAAGGAGTCGGGCTTCGTGGACGAGACGAAGGGGAAGGCAGCCTCAAGGGGAGGGACAGGCACCTGTCCCGACTGTCATGAGAGCGCCCTCGTGTTCGAGAATGGCTGCTACCACTGCAGTTCGTGTGGCTACTCGAAGTGCGAATAGTGAGAGGGAAGGGGAGCTTCCCCCGACCCTCGCCTACGGCCGGCATCTGAAAACCTTCAACTCGTAGGCTTGGAGAGCCCTGAGGGCAGGGCGTACAAGTGAAGCCCATAGTCATAGTAGGGAGCTACAACACCAGCGAGACGATACGGGTGTCCCGTCTCCCCAGGCCTGGGGAGACCATCATGGGCTCAGGATACTCCAAAGGCCCGGGGGGGAAGGGGTCGAACCAGGCAGTCGCGGCGCGGCGGTTGGACGGAGAAGCTCGATTCATAGGGTGCGTTGGCAAGGACAAGAATGGA
>JAFMAW010000187.1 GCA_029784795.1 Nitrososphaerota archaeon
GGAAGCTGGCCCCCGTCCTCGGGGGTTCCGGTGGGGGGTCCCAGTCATTCGCCCAGGGCGGCGGTCCGCTCGTGGCCAAGATAGACGAAACATCTTCGCTCGCCCAGAGCCTCCTCCCGCCCGCCACGAGTTGACTGGCATGTCGGCGCGAGAGAAGTACTGGCTGAAGGTCTGGAACGACAGGCGCGTCTTCGAGCCTGACCCTGTGCAGGGAAAGAAGAAGGCGTTCGTGACCTTCCCCTTCCCCTACATGAACGCCGCGGTCCACGTGGGGACTGCGTTCACCGCCTCCAGGGTCGAGTTCTATGCCCGGTTCAGGCGCCTGCAGGGATACAACGTCCTCTTCCCCTGGGCCTGGCACTGGACCGGCAAGACTATCGTGGGGATGAGCCAGAGGCTCAAGCAGGGGGACGCCGCGGCCCGCCGCGCCTTCGTCGAGGCGGACGGCATCCCCGCGAAGGAGGTGGAGAAGTTCACCGACCCGGAGTACCTGGCATCCTACTACACCAAGGCAAGCCGCCAGGTAGTGAAAGACACCGGCTTCTCGATAGACTGGCGGCGGGAGTTCAGGACCATCGACCCGGCGTTCAGGAAGTTCGTGGAGTGGCAGTACCTCCGCCTCCGCGAGCTCGGCTATGTCGTCCAGGGGACCCACCCAGTGGTGTGGTGCCCCAACGACAAGAGCCCGACGGGGGACCACGACAGGATGGAGGGGGAGGGGGTCTCTCCCCAGGAGTTCACCTTGATCAAGTTCCACCTCGGGGAGTGGGCGCTGGTCGCCGCCACCCTCCGTCCCGAGACGATCTACGGAGCGACCAACCTCTGGGTGAACCCCGAAGCCGAGTACAGCGAAGCCAGGGTAGACGGCGAGCTGTGGGTGGTGAGCTCGAGCGCACTGGGGAGGCTTGTGGAGCAGAAGCACGATGTCGTCCCCATCCGCTCCTTCAAGGGCGCGGACCTCGTCGCGCGGTACGCCATGGCCCCGCTGACCGGGAAGTCCCTCCCCGTGCTCCCGGCCAAGTTCGTTGACGACACGCTGGGGACCGGCGTGGTGTTCAGCGTCCCTGCCCATGCCCCCTATGACTTCGCAGCCCTCAGGGACATCCAGGAGGGGAGGATCGAGACTGGGAGGCAGGTGAAGGAGATCGCAGACGCGCTGGCTCCCATCCCGATACTCACTGTCAAGGGGTACTCGCAGATCCCCGCAAAGGACGCGGTCGAGAGGCTCGGCATCAAGGACTCCACCGACAGCCGTCTCGAGGAGGCCACGGCCGAGGTGTACAGCGCGGAGTTCCACGGCGGCGTGCTGTCCCACGCATCGGGCCCGATGGCGGGGCTTGCCGTGAGCGAAGCAAAGGCGAAGGCAGCCGACCTCCTGGCCAAGACCGAGAGGCTGGGGAATATGTACGAGCTCTCCGAGAAGGTGGTCTGCAGGTGCGGGACCAGGTGCTACGTGAAGATACTCGAGAACCAGTGGTTCCTGAACTACTCCAATCCTGAGTGGAAGGCGAAGGCCAGGCGGGTTGTCGAGCAGGCAGCCGTCTATCCCGAGGACGCGAGGCAGTGGTTCTACTCCACCATCGAATGGCTCAACGACTGGCCTTGCGCCAGGCGCTCGGGGATGGGGACCAAGATACCCTGGGACAAGGACTGGATAGTCGAGACGCTCAGCGACTCCACGATATACATGGCCTACTACTGCGTCAGCAAGTTCGTCAACGCAGAGAAGCTCGCCCCGGAGAGCCTTACCCCCGATGTCCTAGACTACGTCTTCTTCGGAAAAGGCAACCCCCCCAGCCTGGCGAAGGCCGCCGGGACCACGGAGAAGAGACTCAGGGAGGTCAGAGAGGAGTTCTCTTACTGGTACCCCGTCGACCTGCGCAACTCCGCCAAGGAGCTCATCCCCAACCACCTCACTTTCTACGCCTTCCACCACGCCGCGCTCTTCCCAGAGCGCCAGTGGCCGAAGGGCCTCGGGATCAACGGCATGATACTCATCGAAGGAAAGAAGATGAGCAAGACCAAGGGTAACTTCGTCACCTGGAAGGGCGCCCTCGAGAAGTACGGCGCTGACGGCTTCAGGCTCGCCCTCGCGCTCACCGCAGACGGAATGGACGACGCCGACTGGAGGGACAGGGCGGCCGAAGATTCCAAGGGGAAGGTGGAGGCGGTCCTCCCATTCGTCAAGAAGACGCTGAAGTCAGCCAAGGACAGGAAGGCGGACGGGCTCGACTCATGGCTCATCTCCACCGTTCACAGGAGGATAGAGACGGCCACGGTGGCGATGGAGGAGCTCAGAGTGAGGCGCGCGGCTGCGACAATATTCCTCGACACCTGGAACGATATCAGGTACTACCTCCGGCGGGCAGGCTCGCCCAGGAAACAGACCCTGGTCGACGTGTTCAGCGCCTGGGTCAGGATGATGAGCCCCTTCACCCCCTTCATGGCCGAAGACATGAACCACGAGCTGGGCGGGAGGGGGCTGGTCTGCCAGGCCGACTGGCCCTCCCTGAAGGACTTCCCCCTGGATGAGGGGGCGGAGCTGGCTGAGGCGGTCGTCGACAGGGTGCTGGACGACGCTCGGAATGTGCTGAAG
>JAFMAW010000188.1 GCA_029784795.1 Nitrososphaerota archaeon
CGGACTGTTAGGGCCGACGCCGCTTTTGAATCTGTCCATGGCCATGCGCCACCAGAATCGGCAGGCAGCCGTGCCATCTCTTATTGCGTTGGGGTCGCAGGCGGCGCAGCACACGGTCGGCAAGGTGGAGGACATAGACTGGGGGGCGGTCCCGTGGTTCTTCGACACCATGCTGGACCTCTTCGAGGTCGTGGAGGTCGTCCCGGGGAACCACGACGGGAACATCAAGACGGTCCTCCCCCCGCGCGTGAAGCTGGACAGGTCTCAGGGGACCACCTTGGGAGAGGGGCGGAAGCAGATCGGGGTTGCCCACGGGCATGCCTGGCCCTCGGAGGAAGCCATTGCGACGAGGAACCTCGTCATAGGCCACTCCCACTTCACCTACGAGATGCGTGACGGCATGGGCGCCAGGACGAGGGAGTCGGTGTGGGTGACCGCTGACTACGACGTCGCCAAGCTGATGGAGGGGGCAGGGTACCCCTCCAAGCTCCGGGGGAAGGGTAGGCTGACGGTGATGCCCCCCTTCAACAGGCTGGTCGGCGGACAGCCTATCAACAGGAGCAGGTCGTTCGAGTTCGGGC
This sequence comes from Nitrososphaerota archaeon, assembly GCA_029784795.1. Next base: position 582 of record JAFMAW010000188.1, read on the forward strand.
CCGTCCTATCCTCGAGGTCGATAAGCCTCGAAGAGGCAGACATATTCCTGACAGATGGGACCAGGGTGACCTAGGTCATGGGGTCCCGGTGCCGATGGCGCCGGTGATGAGCTTCTCCAGAGATGCCTCTCCCACGGCCCCGATGACCGCGTCCATCGGCTGCCCGTTCTTGAATATCATGAACGTCGGGATGGAGAAGACCTGGAATCGGGAAGAGATGTTCATCTCTTCGTCGACGTTCACCTTCCCGAAGAGCACTCTTCCAAAGTACTTCGCCGCAAGCTTCTCAACCACAGGGTCCATGATCCTGCACGGCCCGCACCATACGGCCCAATAGTCCACGAACACGGGCGTGGGCCCAGAGACAGCATCGTCGAAGTTCTCTTCAGTCAGTTTTACGGTGAGTTCGGTCCGACTAGATTCATGGGACATGATATCAGGCAACTCAGCCTGTGGGTCACGCTGCATATTTAAAATTGGAGGAGAGAAGCAGTGCCTTGGACGATTTCATTTCGAAGGTCGCCATGAACCTCGTCAAGGGCGAACCCGCCTCGAAGGGACTGAGCTCGGCTTCGGTTGCGGTGATACTTCGTGCGGGGGAGCCTGCCAGCGTCCTCCTCATCAAGAGGGCAGAGCGACCCGGGGACCCCTGGTCCGGCCAGATAGCGCTGCCTGGCGGGAAGGCCTCTATCAATGACAGGACCCACCGCGACACCGCGATGCGAGAGACGTTCGAAGAGGTAGGGATCGACCTCGGCGCCAGGGCGGAGTTCCTTGGATATGGGAAGGCTACGACTACGCACACCGGGACCATGGAGGTGGTCCCCGCCGTCTTCGAGCTGAAGGTTGGGGTGGAGGTCAAGCCCAACGACGAGGTGGCATCCTACCGCTGGGTTGGGGTCCAGGAGTTCTACGCCCCCCGCGCCAGATCCGTGCACAAGTTCGAGTCCCAGGGGAGGACCATGGAGATGCCGGCGTACCTGGTGGGGGACTACGTCGTCTGGGGCCTGACCCACCGGGTTCTCAGCTCGGTGCTGGTGGACGCCCAGGGCGCCTGAGCCGCTATTTCTCTTCCACGAAGTCTTGTATCGCCCTTAGCGTCTGGGGATTCTCGCGGAGGTACTCGGCGAGCCTTTCGAGCCGCCTCAGGGTGCTGGGATGCACGTGATGCTCTATCCCTTCAGTGTCGACGTATGCGGTCTGCTCATCTACCCCGAGCATGGAGATGAAACCAGAGATGACCCGGTGCCTCTTGATTACAGACTTCGCCACTTTCTCCCCGGCAGGTGTGAGGCTCATCCCTCGATACCTCTCGTGCTCGAGGAAGCCCTTCCGCGTGAGGTTCCGCACCATGCTGGACACCGTCGGTGGTCTCACCCCTAGCTTCTCGGAGACGTCAGCTGCGTTGACATACCCCTTCTCGGAGTTGAGGTTGTAGATTGCCTCCAGATAGTCCTCCAGCCGCGAGATGTCCCGCTTCGACTGCAGCAGCGCCGCCATGCCCGTGGGTCGGAACCCTGAGCTCCCGATAAAAAGATTCTCGGGTGCCCACGAGTTTCATGGATGGACATTTGTGAGATGTGCTTAGTTTTGTTAGATTTATCTAACTTTAAGTAGCCACCACTCCGTCGACGCCGAGGATGAGGTGGAGTTCAGCCCGCGAGTTCTTCGCCTACCTTGGGCCAGCGCTCATCGTGAGCATGGCCTACATGGATCCGGGGAACTATGGGACGGCCATTCAGAGTGGCGCTCTCTTCCGGAACGAGCTCGTCTGGACGGTTTGGATGGCCAGCCTCATGGCAATGGAGCTCCAGTACCTCTCGGGGAAGCTGGGAATCGCCACCGGGCGGAGCCTGATGGAGCTCCTGAGGGGGTCGTTGCACTCGAGGTACTACAGGCTCACGTACTGGCTGGCTGCCGAGGCCGCTGCGGCCGCTACCGACTTGGCCGAGTACCTAGGCACGGTCCTCGCTCTCAACATTCTCTTCG
>JAFMAW010000189.1 GCA_029784795.1 Nitrososphaerota archaeon
TAGTCTGGAGGTTCCTCTTCCTGAGGGAGTTCGCCCTGTGGTCGGAGAGGTTCAAGATGATGGAGGAGCCGAGGGAGACCCACAGGGACCCCATCATGCGGGCCTACTCGTGGATCAACGCCAGGGGGGTCTCCAAGCTCTTCCTGCTGACCCAGGGGAGAGGGGTGGACCGGTTCACCTCCGCCATCTCGCGCTTCGGGAAGGGGCTGAAGTACGCCCTCGCGATATTCGGGGGGCTCCTGCTCATGCTGATCCTCGTGGCCGCTGCGTCGTCAGGGACACTGCGGCTGGAGGCCCTCCCCTCCCTCGGGTCCATCGCGTCCACGGAAGCGACGGTCCTGGTGGCCCTGGTCTACTCGTTCGTCAGGGTGTGGTACGTCGTGGCGATCTGCGTGGCCGTGGGGCTCCCCATGGGGATCGTGATCTCCCTCAACTTCAAGCTCTACGACTCAGTGTCCCCGCTCCTCGAGGTCATCTCTTCGATCCCAGCCCCCATACTCCTCCCCCTCATCGTCCTGATCCCCTTCGTCGGGACCAACCCGGAGGCGGTGGCCGGCATCGTGATCTTCCTCTCCATCTTCTGGTACATAGTCTTCAACGTGATGGCCGGGGTGAGGACCCTCCCGGCCGACATGAAGGACCTCCCCCACGCCTTCAAGGTGGGGAGGGTCTCGTCCTGGAGGAACGTCTACATCCCGAGCGCGCTCTCGGCCCTCGTGACCGGGGCCATAACAGCGGTCGGGGGGGCGTGGAACGCGCTCATCATCGCCGAGTACTTCCAGCCTGACCCGACCAAGCCTGCCCTCACCCAGGTGGGCATCGGGATAGGGAAGATGATCACCGTGGCTACTGACCAGGGGAACCTGGAGACCCTGTTCCTCGCCGTGGCCTCCATGACCATCCTCATAGTCGCATTCAACCTGACGGTGTGGAGAAGGCTCTATCACAGGGTCACGAAGAAGTACTCCTACAACAGGTAGCGCGCCGGCGTCGGAAGCCACGACGGGCGCCGACGCAGAGTCCACATCGCCTGGCCGAGCGCCCCGGTCAGCTGGCCGAAGCCGGCGCCTTCTTCCTCTTGATTAAGCCGGCCGCCGCGATGGCGAGGCCGCCGCCTAGGATCGAGCCCCCCACCATGTATCCTGCCCCGGTCGCCAGGTAGGAGCTGGAGTCCTGTGGGAACAAGACCAGGGCGCCAGAGCCTCCGGTATGAGGGGTGTCGCCGGAGTAGGTCGCGGTGATTGTCAACTCCCCAGCGGCGGGGGTCGTGAAGCTGGCGTGACAGCTCAGCGCACTTGAACCGCCACAGGCGCTGGCTTGCGTAAAGACGTCCCCGGTCCCGTTGAACACCGTCCACCCCATCGTCCCGCTCAGCGCCTGGCCGTTGGCGTCGGTGACCGTCGCTGTGCACGTCTCGTTGGCTCCGACCTGTGGATAGAAGTGGCCGCAGGCCACGGAGACGAACACCTCCGGAGACTCGGACGGCAGCACGGAGATGCCGTATGTCTGCGAGCTAGGAGCGTGATAGGTGTCCCCGGTGTAGGAGGCGGTGATGATCTGGATGGGGGAGGCGGTGGAGTTCGTGTCGGCGTTGTAGGTCGCGGTGCAGGTCACCTCCGCGGGGCTCCCCTGGATCCACTGCTGCTGCGTCGGCGTGCACGGGCTTAGGGTGAAATTCCCTCCGCCGGGGCTCGTCGCCCATACGACGCTCCCCTGGAGTATCCCCAGGTCGGCTGAGTAGACCCGGTCGTTGCAGACATAGACGCCGACGGTGGAGGTGGTGGTGCAGGTGAGCGACGACCCCGTGGGGACAGGCGCGGTGGTCGCCGTCGCCCCGGTCACGGTGCTGGTGGACGTCAGCGTGGTGGTCTGGGTCGAGGTCAGGCTCGTTGTCGCGGTGACCGTGGAGGTCGCCGCCGAAGTGACCGTCGAGACCTCGGTCGCGGTCGTCGTGGACGGAGACGTCACCGTCTCGGTGGCGGTGGAGGTGTAGCCGACCGTCGTTGTGGCCGTGCTCGTCGAGGTCTGGGTGGCGGTGGTCGTCTGGGTGGCGGTCCTGGTGACCGTCCTGGTGGCCGTCTCGGTCGTAGTCGTGGTGTTCGCCGGGAGTGTCGTCGTGGTGGTGAGGGTGGTCGTGTTGGTGAAGGTGGTGGAGGACGTTGTCACCTCGGTGGTTGTGGTCCCGAGGGTCACGGTCGCAGTCACCGTCTCGGCTATGGAGGGGCCCGTGCCTCCGGCGTTCGACGGGGGCGAGAGGGTCGGAGACGTCTGGGTCTGCGTAGTGGAACTCGAGGACCCCTGCGGGTAGGTCGTCGTCTCGGTCTTCGTGAGCGTCCTGGTGGATATCGAGTGGGCGTAGGGGCCCTGGGTGAAGCCAGAGGCCGCGGAGCCGGCGTAGGGGGCGACGACGCTCCCGACTATGACGACCACGGTCAGGACGTTCACGCCGATTATGACCTGGGTGGGGACCATCAGCCTCATTTCGTCCCCCTCCTCGCCTCCCAGGTCTCGGTCGCAAGCAGGGTCGCTATCAGGACGTTGACGAT
>JAFMAW010000018.1 GCA_029784795.1 Nitrososphaerota archaeon
GGCCGTCCGCCGACTTCTCGTGGACGTGCTTCATCGGGTCCTGCGAGCAGCCCGACTGGGCGGTCTTCTTATTCTCGTTATAGCCTCGGACATATTCATCGTAGGCGGCGCGGTCATCATCGCCAGCGCCGTCGTAGCCCCGCTCGTCATCCATATAGACCTCGTACGACGCGAGCTCCATGCCCTCTTGAGCCGTCAACCGGCCATTGTCGTAGTCGGAGTAGCTGGTCGAGTATTCGCCGTAATCGGCGTTCTTCGCCTTGATCGAGCCGCAGATCTTCTCCGCAGACTCCTGGTCGTGCCCGGCGTCGAGCTGGTCCTGGATGCACTGGTCCCAGGGGTACTTCTCGGCTCCTTTGCCCATGCCGCCATACTTGTCGTAGTCCAAGTCGAACTCGTCGACGTAGAGGTCTTGGAACAGGTCCCCGCCGCCAAGCGCGCCGGGGAATTTAATAAGGTACAACCCCTCTCCCTTGTCCTCGACTATCTCGCCCTTGAGAACCTCGCCGGGAAGCGACTCGTACAGCACCGGCGCCCCGACATACAGCATGTCCTCCGAGCCGTCGATGCCAGCCTCCTTCACGAACGCGCTGTCGAACATGTCGCCGAACATCTCAGACCCCCTGCACGTTCGCGCCGGTCTCCGCCGAGAACTGGCCCGAGACGACGTCCTGAGTGAACGTGATGACGATGTCCTCCACCGGCCACGACGGCGAGTAGACGAACCTGCCCTCGAGGGTCGCCGGCCTGTCGGTCCTCTGCCTGGCCTGGATGGAGCGGTAGTCCTGTATCACGCCACCCTGCGACTGCCCGGGGCCGCCGTTCTTGCACCTGTAAAGGGCGCCGTCCATGAACGACTTCACCATCGCGATCGTGAGCTCGCCGAAGACCGTCCCGACCAGCGGCTCGCAGGCGGCCTGCACGGCCTCCATCATGTAGTCCTCGGCGCGCGTCAGCGCGGCGTACCTCTCGAAGTCGCTCGCGATGCTCGTAGTCAGGTCGTCCCTGATCCGCGCGACGCCGCGCTTGACCTCGAGCACCAGCAGGCCGGCGGCGCACTGCGCGTCCTTCTGGACCTCGCCGTACGACTCGGACATCGCGTAGACCCCCGCGACCTGCTTCCAGGTCAGGGGCGCCTGCACCGGCAGGGCGCACCTCATGCCGGCCACCATGGCGGCGAAGTATTGCGATCCCACGGTCACGGGCTGCGCCGAGACCGGGTTCATCACCTGCAGGCTCGACGGGCTCGCGAGCTGGACGCGCCTGCTCGCGTACGACGCGGCCTGCGCCTTCAGCGCGGAGTCCGGGACCGGCGTCGAGGAGCCGTCCCTCCCCAGCACGCAGACCATCCTGTTCCCGAGCGCGGTCTGGCCGTTCACGAACGTGACCACGGCCCCGTGCACGTCGGGGTCGCCGCTCACCGGCACCACGACGTTCACCTCCGTATCGTTCGCCAGCTTCGCCAGCGCGGCCTGGAACGACGCCAGCGTGCCGTCGGGCGTGGCGATGAGCCGCAGGGACGACGCGCGGTTCCGCATCGCCAGCATCGCGGCGAGCGAGAGCTGGCTGTTGACGCCGGCGGAGACGAACGGGTTCCCGTACATCGCCGCCACGTCCTGGAAGTCGTAGAGCTCGCGCTCGTCCCAGTACGTCGCCGGCGTGTACCGATACGTCACGATGACGGCCTGCCCCGCCATGCCGCCGTCCGCGGCGGAGATGGTCAGGTATCCGCTGCCGTCTATCGAGGCGGAGTAGCCCCCCGCCCCCGGCTGGACCGCGGTCCCGCTCGTGGCCGACATCACCTGCAGGCCGTCCAGCACCGCCGTCGCGTACTGCGCCTTCTGTCCGCCCGACGTCAGCGTGAAAGTCTGCGTCGCGGTCTCGTAGCCGACCGCCGGGCCTATCAGCGCGACCACGGTCGGCGACCTGCTGAGGTCGCCTATCTGGGGGGTCGGATCCGTGACCACCGTGACCCCCGGCCGGTTGTACTTCAAAGGATCGTAGCTCATGTTGAAAGTCCTTCCTCCCCCCTAGATTGAAAACTTCTGCGCAGCACTTTGCAAACTTTTACGCCACCGAGGCCATGACCGTCAGCAGCTCCTCGAGCTCCGAGGCGTGCTGCTCCTCGTCGCCCCTGATCTCCAGCAGCCTGTCCCTGACCCCGGGGTCGTCCGCGTCTGCGGCGTCCGAGGCGTAGTCCTCGACGGCCTCGCGCTCCTCCGCGAGGTCCTCCGCCAGCATCCCGGCGTCGGACTGCGCCGCCTTGTACATCCCGCCGGACTCCTCGAGCTGGCCTTCGCGCACGAGCTCGGCCAGGGCGCGCTCGACGTCGGACTCCAAGGCTCCGGGGCCGCACGCCCATGACGCCACCTCGCCGGCGTCGAACTCGAACGGGATGTACGGGGCCGCCTCCATGACCTGCGCCTTTATCCTTTCGACATCGTCCGAGGACGCCTGCTTACCCCTGTCTACCTTCACGAGCTCGTCCGGCGTATACCAGTACCTGTCGTCGGGATGCGCCTGCAGCCACTCCACGCCAATCATGCCGTCCTCGCGGATCTCCTTGACTATCCCGTCAAAAGACTCGGAGTCGATTCCGAGGAACGTCATGCGCAGCGCGTCGAAGCCGATCCAGACCACGGTATCGCCGACCTCGATCGGGTAGCCGCGCGAGTCTATGGGGAGCCGCTGGGCCGACGCGCGCCGCGCCAGCCTGACCGACGCGCCGTCGCCCTCGATGACGAGGAATCCTTCGGACTCAAGAACCTGCAGGGCCTCCATGAGCAGGTCGTAGCCCGGCTCGCCGCCCATGTTCAGGCCCTCCTCGTTGCACCAATCCAGAAGCTCCTTGACGTCCGACTCGACAGGCCCATACTCATCGAAAAACCCCACGACGGCCTCCCGCGCCTCGTCCACTCCAGGATAGTACTGCGCCGCCTTCGCCAACCTCTCGTCGCCGGCCATCCTCCAGAAGCCGTCGTCCGTCGCCTCGACCAGGCCCTCCGCCTCCAGCTCGGCCACAGCGGCCTCGAGCTGGTCCACGCCGAGCCCCGACGCCTCGGCCATCTCGCCCCAGGTCATCTGCGCCTCGTCCCGCGCCCGGAACCCTTGGACGACCTTCTGGGCGTCTGGCGACCACCCGTACTGCCTCCAAAGGTTCCTGCCAATCTGCGACAGCTTGTCGAGCTGCCCGATCCCGACCCGGACCTCCTGGCCGCTGTCCAGCCTGACCACGCAGGTGCCAGATCCGGTTCCGACCACGACGCCCTCGCCCAGGGACTCGCCGCCCTCCCATGCCTCGACGGGGTCGCCGGCAGAGAACTGCGCCTCCTTCCCCCGATCCTCCGCCTTACCGTCCTCCGCGGCCTCGTCGTCCCTGACATCGTCCCAGTCGGGCTCGTATGGGTCGGCGTCGTAGTCGGATGCCGCCTTGGCTCCGGCCTCGACATGCCCGTCGTAAAAATCGTCGCGGGTGTACGGAACAAACTGAGGATCCGTCCCCGAGAACTCGACCACGGCGCCAGTTTCCACATTGACGACGCAGTCCCACTGCGAGACGGTCCACTCGCCGGAGTAGTAGCCGTCGTTCCCCTGGCCGCTGGCCGAACCGCTCAATGACGCCTCCCGGGGATCGCCCCAGTCCTCGCCGCCGATTTCCGACTCCAGCACGATGCTGACTTCGTCCGCCTCGACGCCGGCTTCGGATCTGACCAGGTCCTCGATGGCCTCCTTGACACCGCTTTCAACCTCGTCGAACACCGCGCCCGAAACCTTCGCGGAAATCTTCCGGTACGGATACGTCGTCCTGATGTTGTAGTAGAAGTAGCTGCCCTTGCTGCTGGCGCTTATGAAATTCTTTATGACCCCCTGCGGGACGCTGTCGTACTCGTACTCCGTCTCCTGGTTGAAATAAGGGTCGTCCTTGTTCTTCTCCCAGAACCTGACCCGCAGGTTCCAGCCCCGCTCGACGCCGGGAAGGTAGTCGATCTCCGCGATTGTCGAGCTGTCTCCGACCCCGACGTACTCCCAGTCGCCGATGCCGGGAGCGTACGCCTCGTCGTTGAACAGCTGCTGCTGGCCCGGCCACTGGTCCGCCTGCGCGTCCTTGTCCTTCTTCCTCGGAACCCCGACCTGGTCCATGAACCACCCGTCCTCCTCGTCGCCGGACCATCCCTGGTTGGCGTCGTCGTTGCCGTACATGTCCTCTGAAACCTCCTCGCCCTCCTGCGCCCCGCGCCTCACGCGTACCTCCCGTTGCCGTCATCCGGCGGATAGCCAGACTCGTCCAGATAGGGCGCAGCCGAAACCTTCTCGACGACCACGAGCTCCTGCGTCCTGATGTCGGAGACGAATTCGCCATACACCGGAACGCTGTAGCCCCCGTCGAACAGCCACTCGACCTTCGGGTCCGTCCAGGGCGCCTGCTCCATGCCCTCCGGAATCGGAGCTATCCCGCCGACGGAGACCATGACCGTCACCATCTGCGACTCCCGGATCTTCGCCATGAAGCCCGAGGTGTCGCTCCTCATCCCCCCGAAGGCGAACAGGCCGGCCAGCGTGTCAGTCAGCCTGTCCCTCTCGCCCTCCCGGGAGCAGATCGCGTTGACCTTGACGTCGCCCTTGTACCGCCACCGCTGGTACTCCGAGGGCGCGCCGCTGGTGCCGCCGTCGAACGTCCACGACATGCCCATCGGGCGCACCTCCCGCTCGGCGAAGCCCACGAACACGCAGGGCATATCGTCCGGCTTCAGCGGGAACCTCACCGACACGGGCAGGTTCGCGAAAGGGCTGTCCCCCCGGAACTCCTGCCCGAACACGTTCCGCAGGGCGTAGACGAAGAGCCTCTTGACGCCCCGCTTGTAGGCGGGGGCCTTCTCCCCGGCAAGGTACTGGTCGACCTCGGACGCCATGCCTCAAGTCGCGACGTTGGCGACCCTGGCCATCGGCGCCCCATGGGCGCCGTCGAACAGGAACGCCGTGCTAGTGGTGAAAGGCCTCGCGCCGCCCGCCAGGAAGGCGTCGGCGTCGGACTCCGCGAACTTGGCCTGCTCGACCGACACCGCCTGGATCACGGAATTCGAGATCGCGTCCTGGAAGTGGTTGACCTCGACGTGGTCGCAGCCGAGGTTGATCCTCCTCAGCGGCCCCATCGACACGAGGCTCCCGACTCCGCTCACCTTCGCCGCCGCGCCAGAGCCGACCTGGTACTTGAAGTAGTGGTTCCCGCCCGTCCAGTCCGTCCAGTAGACCAGCCTGCATACCTGGAACGCCTTGATCGCAACCGCCCCGCCGGTCGCCAGTGTCGTAAAGACTGAGTTCTGGATGCAGTTCACGTTGAGCTTTCCGTCCGCGCCCCTGAGGATATGCCACTCGTTGAAGTCGCTCGCCGCGTCCGAGGCGTGCCAGTGCCGGTCGATGCAAAGCGGCATCATCTGGCGGCCCGAGGACATCTCCGCCGTGTCGAGCAAGGGCGTCCACTGCAGAAACACAGCGTAGTCCCCCGAGGTGTCCAAATTGAAAAGGCTGTCGTCGGACGCGTTCCCTAGCCCCGTATGTCCCGGAACCCTGTACAGCTTGCGCGTCGAGCTCTGGCCCTGGATCGCCGTCCCCTCGGAGACCACGCCCGAGTCGTAGTCCCTCATCCCCGGAGTGATGAAGGGCGTCGCCGACGAGTCCTGCGTCAGCTCGAGCTGAGGCCTGAAAATTGTTATCCTGATCTGTCCCGAATAGTTCGCCGGGAGCCAGCCCAGCTTGTAGGCGAAATAGTAGTCCCCGTTGGCGTTCCCGGTCGGGCTCGCGTTCACCGTAGATATCCGCCGCCATCCCGTCGTCTTGCTCGTCCCGTCGATGTCGGCCTGCGTCGGCGTCACGGTCGGGGTCTGGTCGGCAAAAGCCGAATTCATGATGACAGCCTTCGCCGCTACCGAAGCGGGAACTGACCCGCTGAGGACGTCGACCTTCGCGTAGGCCCCCACGCTGCAATGCGCGTTCGATCCGGGAAAGCCCATCGAGGCGCTTATCTGCTGGCTCAGCCCCACGTAGTCCGTCGCGGGGTTCCACGCCCCGTCCGTCGCCGTAATGGTGATTTGCACCGTGCCGTCCACTTCGCTCAGGTTAGTCGCGAAAGTGACATGGGGGGACGACGCCGAAACCGACCATCCCAGCGGCTGCGCCGGACTGCCCGTACTCCCCCGGAACTCGGGGTTCTGAGCGAGGTTCTGACCGCCGGCCAAAACCAGCATCCCTCCGTACTCAAACCGCACGGACGACGCCGCTTCCATGGGGACGATGCTGGCTACCGACGGCTGCTTCGCTTGATCGCGGGCCAAGATACAAGTCCGAAGGCCGTTATCCGCCGTATTCACCGACTGCAGCGAGGGATGGTATACGGCGTTATCGGCCGCACCGGACGCGATATAGAGATCCTTAGCCAGATTACCCTCGTCCAGGTCCCCGCCCACTATCACGTTCTTGTCGGCCTCGCCACCCAGGTACACGCCGTACTGCTGGACGCCCAGCCCCTCGCAGCAGCAACCCATCAGGGTGTTGGCAACCCCTCGGTCGATGCGGATACCGCTGTCGGCGTTCTGGCTGGCGTCATGGTTGATAATGAGGCCGCTGTTGGCGTTACCCGTAGAGGCATCATAGACATCGTGGACATAGACCCCGTGCCTGCCGTTGCCCTTGGTGCGGCAACCGTCAAGGATGAAGTTGTTGGCATTAGTGCCCGAGCTTTGCGTATCCTGCCCCACGCGGATACCGTCCCGCCCCATGTTAATCGCCGAGCAGTACCGGAGCGAGACGGAATTAGCGTTCACTACGATTCCGTCGCCGGCGTTTCCCGGCTGTCCGTCCACGTTCACGTTCTCGATGAGGCTGGGGGCCGTGACCAGTAAGGCGGGGCCGCTCATCGTCGACTTCTTGCGGATGATAAACGCCGCGGCCATGCCGTAGGGCCACGCGTGGTTCGTGTTCACCGACCCTTCGCCCCGCAGATTCAAGGGCTTGTTCAGGTTCACCGTGGAGTCGATAAGGTAGATTCCGTACGGACCGACGATCTCGCCACCGCCCGCAGGCAATGCGTCTATGGCAGCCTGGATGGCGGCGGTGTCATCGGTTACGCCGTCCCCCCGGGCGCCGTAATCGACGATCGAAAAGAGCCGCAGCTGGCTGTCGACGCGATGCTTCCGCCAGTACACGTGCCCGCCCACCGAGGCCGCCAGGAAATACGTCCCGGGCAGCACCCCCGAGAACCTGTACGCCACCGGCGCACCGTACGCCCCGCCGGTGGTGCAGCTGCCGTAATAGCTCGGGTTGCCCGCCCCAGGCTCCGCGGCGTCGAACGCGGGGTCGGAGGAGGGAAACGCCGCGGAGGTGTAGCAATGCACGGCCACGCCGTCTGCCGGCGCGCCGCCAATCAAGAATTGTCCGTAAATATCAGCCATAATCCCTTAATACTCTGCGGTCATTACGCCCTCAAAGCCCCTGCGGGTTTTGCTGCGCCACAAGTTAGCTATGGCATCCCTCCCTTAGACTGATTTTCCGGTGATCCGCAGGATGGAACTCACCGAACTGATGCCGATGGCGGGATGCGCTCCTACCGCCCCCGAGGCGCCTCCGGTCGGATATGCGTCGGTCGGCGAGACTGTATAGGTGTGCGTGTGTGAGATGGTCGGGTAGCGCATATTGAGCTTGAACGTGCCTCCCGAGTAACCATAGACGCCTGCCATATAGCCGCCGCCATTGGCAGCGCCAATGGCGACGTGCTGAATGACCTTGAAGCCGGGGTTACCCGTCAGATCGGTGAGCGATCCGCCATCGAGCTTGAGTTTGCCCCGCGTTGAGAGGTCGATGGTATTGCCGCAGATGCCGCTGCCGAGGTCTACCGTGACCGTACCTGCCGGGATGAGCTTGTCCACATTGGCGGTGGTACCTGAGACCCAACTTGTCGGGTATTCATTCACGACCGGAGCCGTCCAATCACCGAGAGCGGCCTGTGTCTCCGCCGTTCCCGTGGTCGTGTACTTGGCGCAGCCGACCTGAGAGCCCTGAGCGTTGGTCGTGCCGTCGCCACCGGCGAGGTAGCCTGCATTCGTGTTCCCGGCATAGAAGTCGTACCAGTCGCCGAGGTGGTAGAAAAGCTGGTTGGAGTCGCACTGCCAGTCATCCCACTGACCGGTGGTATCGTTCCAGTGCATGAGCCTTGCCATCTCACTTATCACGACCGTCGAGCCATCATAGCTATACTGACGAATGGCTGAGAATGTGGGCGGTGATGTCAATGGTTCACCGTTATAGCCGCCGTATTGCTTCCAGCGTGGCGCAATCACGGAGCCGTCGACCATCGGGATGCAGTTCGAGAAGGCTGTGTCCATGCCGTTCTCGGGCGAAGGATTGCCATACTCGACCATCGACGGGTGAATCGTCCAGCCGGTAACGGCGAATGAGATGTTCCGGTAGTGGCGCGGCATCTCAGCGGCCGATCCCGTGGCATTCTGGACGCCGACATGAAGGTTGACGCGCCCATCCTTCTGGTAAAGTCCGGCAGGCACGGCCTCGTAAGGTGTCGTTCCTAAAGTCAGGCAGTTGGCCGCGCTTAAATCAGTCACCGCCAGTGTGTTCAAATTCACTGTGGCTAGTCCGGTGCGAATCTTGATTATCACTGGAGGCCCGGCATCGCGGTTGCCGCCGCCGTATGCGATGTTAAGAATGTCTCCGGCGATGAAACCGCAGGACATATAGACGTTATCAGCCTTCCAGCCGCTCTTTGTGATGAGGCCGCCAGAAGCGGGGTCAGTCAGCCATGTCCACGGTCCTTCGGGATGTCTCCAAGGGGCCGAGAGGAGATAAATATTCCTGCCCTTCGCACCATCGGTATCTGTGGCGCCGGGGGTTCTCGCGTGGGCCAATGCAAGAATGCGACCACGCTTCGGATCTTCCATTGCCTGATTGAGATAGATGCGGTCGAAGTAATACTCGGTCACCGTAAGCGTACCTGTGCCTGCCGCCGTGATGTTGATGGGAGTATTGCCGCCAACGTCAGCCGGCTTGATCGCGAGCTGGAACGTCTTCGCTCCGGTGTTCACGTTGATGAAGTAAGCGATCCCGCCAGGAATCGGGCCGGTCGGCAATGTGACTGTGGAGGTCAGCTTACACGGTCTACCGTTGGTCGGATTGTCGCCAGTGTAGGTAAAGGTATCGGTGCCGGTGTTGATTCCTGTCGCTTGGTTGACGATAGCCACCTTGCCGGTAGCCGGCAGCGGGATAATGGGACTTGAGGAGACCCGTTCGAAATGACCGCCATCGACGGCGGGGTTGGGGACGGTCTTGGGAAATTCGGCAAAAACCGAAAGCGTATTCGGCCCCGGTACGTAATCCGTCTGGATGACCTGCACCATTTATGCGCTCCTCACGTAGAACGTGGCGCGGACCTCGCCGTCGCCCAACCCTGCCCTGATGAACGAAGGGATCAAAGCGGTTGGGTCCACGTTGTCAAGTACCAGCCCCTGCCCGCTGGCGATAACCATGTCGTCGGCAGTGGCGGAGCCGGCCGGACGGTAGCAAACGTCGGCGGAAACCACGATGAAAACGCAAGTCACCAGCCCCGACGCTGGCCAGTGGGCGAATCCGACCGCGGAGCTGGAAACCGCCAGCTTCTCCGCGGGAGTCGCCGCCGGCTGCAATTTACCGATGCCGGCGGACGACACGGGCTGCGTCTGCCCGTGCATGGCCGTCGCGATGTCGGACGCGGACGGAGCCCCGGACTCGCCGGCCAAGCCGGACAGGCTCGCCATGGGCGCGTCGCCCGGGGCGTTGACCCAGCCGAGCGCCGTCGCGTTCGATCCCGGCACGTAGTCGTCGAGCTCGGCCTCGTCGACGTAGAAGACGTCGCCGGACATCTTGTTCCCCTGCGGGGTCGCCAGGTTGTCGACGTTTGACCTGTACACCCTCAGAGCCATCTCACCCAGTCCTCTCGTAGGTCTTCCAGAACACGTCGGCGCGGCAGGGGTAGAACTCCCCCTCCACGCCCCTCACCACGAAGTTGCCGGCCCCCACGTACGCCGCGTTGCCGTCAATCGTCTCGAACTCCACGACCATCTCGGAGTCGGGGGCGCCGACGTCGCGGAACCGATGCTCGATCGCCAGCCATCCCTCCGGCCATCCCGGAGATTCCGGGTCGCCAGTGAACTCGTACGCCTCGACCTCGACCGGCCTCTTGCGATACACGCCCATCCGCCCCGCCTCCTTTTCAAACAGCTCCGAGGTCCACTACAGCCCCACAGCCGCCATGTCGTCCGCCGTCGCCGGACGGCAGATGCTTCCGGACTCGGCGCAGTACTCGCACACGTGGTCCGCGTCCCTCTGCGTCCCGCTGCGCCTGCACACCGCGAAGTCCGGCTGCTCGCACCTGCCCGACGGGCAGTACGTCGTCCATGATCCGCATGGCCTTCCATTTCCGAAGTCGCCGCACATCTTCTTCAAGCCCTCTTCCTTTCCGCGGGGAACGGCGTCCCCGCGGCTCCCCGTCTATCTAGTGAATTTTTATCCGCCGCCGTCGCTTGAAACAGGCGGCGGCTGCACCTGCCACTCGGGCTTCGCCACGTTGTCGGCCCAGTCGTGGTCGAACTTCGCCATGAACCTCGCGACCTCGCCGGCGTCGTTGGTATGCCTGAGCGCGTTGTCCTGGTCCTGCGCGCCGTCGCTGAAGTTGTAGCTGCCCCACGCCACGCTCGAGCCGCCGTCCACGGCCCCCAGCGCGCCGTCCACGACCATCGCCTTCATATGGTCGATCCGGCGCCGCTCGCTCTCGACGACCCTGACCTCGACCCCCTTGGCCTGCGCCAGCACCCTGAGGGCGCGCGCATCGGCTGGCCCGGCGGCCTGGCTGCGATCGTTCATGACCCGCACCGCCACGCCCCTGTCCGCCGCCTCCGCGATCCTGCCGACCAGCACCATGTCGGTGAGGCCGTAGATCTCCACGTCCAGCGACCTCGAGGCGGACGCCGGAAGCCCGTCGACCACCGACTTGACGTCGTCCTCGGGGGTGAAGTACGTCCTCGCGAAGCTCTCGATCACTTGCTGCCTTCCTCCACGACGGCGGCCACGACGTGGACCGCGTTCTTCCTTACCGCCCTCCTGATGCCCCTCTCGACGTAGGGGTTCGGCCTCAGCCCAGGATGGCGCCATCTAATCGGGCTGTTGCCTACGGAAATTCGGCCATCCGGTCCTCTAGCCGTGATCCGGTGCGTACCCGGCGCGTTGCTCGCGCCGACGTGGACGAACCTTCCCGGCGCGATCGGGACGGTCTTGCCGAGCAGGTTCCTCATCACGAACGGCCTGATGCCCGTCCACTGGTAGTACATGTACTTCCTGCCGAACGTCACCTTGAGCGCGCTTCCCGGCAGCGCCTCCACGGTTATGCTCTCCGCGCCGACGCCGGTCCGCTGCGGGGCGGCCTCCCTTATGAACTCCTGAGCCGCGGCCGCGACCTCGCGCACGACGTCGTCCGGAAGGGGGACGAACCCCGCCATCTCTCCTCGCCTCCCCCAGGTAGTGCCTCAGCATCCCCGCCGCCTTCCTGCGCGGCAGCAGCGAGAAGAGGCTGCCCTCCGGCGGATCGTAGTGTCCAGACTCCGCGTCCTTCAGGATCTCCCGG
>JAFMAW010000190.1:0-538 GCA_029784795.1 Nitrososphaerota archaeon
ATCTCGGAAGAAGGGACGTGGGGGAGGAGCCCGCTCAGCCCGGACGAGTCAGCGTAGACAAGTATCGGCCCCAGCCTGAAGAACCTGCGCAGGGCGCCCCCGTAGGACACCCCCACCGCGGTCCTGGCCGCGTAGAGGGAGCCCTGCGAAGACTCCCCGACCAGGACGCACGTCGAGTCGACAGACGCGATTGGCCGCCCTTCTTGGATAGGAATTATGCACCCAGGGACCAATGATGCGCCTGTCGCCTCGAAGTACGGATACAGCTCCCTCCCATAGCTGCTGAAGACGAAGGTCTTCCCAGATAGCTCGCGCTCCGCGTTCTCCGCGAGCTCCGCGAAGGCCTCTTCGAACTCCCTGGCCAGGGAGTCGAGGGTCGACAGCTGCCCGTCCTGCATTGGGAAGGTTGCGATGGCCATGTTGCGCAACATGGGCTATACAATAGATGGTAATTAAATATTGCGCAAGAGCAACATGCACAATAGATTTATCCAGGATACCTTCGCCCGACCGCTTGGTCCCGCTCTCGCAGAGCCCC
>JAFMAW010000190.1:548-2543 GCA_029784795.1 Nitrososphaerota archaeon
GCGGATTCAAATATGGGCATCTTGGACAACAGGCGCAACAAGATCCAATTGTCAGAGCCGGGGAGGCCGCCAAGCGTCACTGTGAAGATGAAACGAGGAGCGTGGGAGATAGAGATAACCGCCCAGGAGGACAGGGTCCAGCAGGCCGTGGAGAGCGTCCTGGCCGGGATGGCGTCGAAGGAGCAGGTGCTCGTGCAGCCGCAGGAACCGAGCCAGGACATGAGGCGGGTGGGGTCGAGGGGGGTGATCGTCGAGCTCTGGAAGGAGGGTTGGTTCGCATCCTCGCGGTCCCTCGCCGAGGTGCACGAGGAGATGAGCAGGAGAGGATACCACTACGACAGGACCGCTGTCTCGCACACCCTCGTAGACCTGGTCAGGGAGGGCACCCTGTCGAGGGAAGGGAGCATACGGAACTATCGCTACGCGCAGAAGTATCCGTTCAGGGCGCAGGCCGGAACTTCTTAGACAGCTGCTCCGCGAGCCTGCTCGCCCCGACGGTGGTTATCCTGTACTTTCCCCCCTGGTCTGAGTCGACCCGCTCGACGTTCGCTGACTTTGTCAGCTCGCTGAGCCTGGAGCTGATGGTCTTGGCATAGAGGCCGGTCGCGGCCTCGATGTCCCCCACCCCCATGGCGTCGGTGGCGGACTTGCCGCTGAGGGCGGCGATCCTGGCCGCCACGAGCTGGAGCGTTATCACGTCCCTGTCGCTGAGCTTCTTGTCCTGGACCCAGACCCGCGGCCCTTCAGGGGTGACCCTGACGAACTCCCTGAACATCTGGACGAGGTCGTTGAGCGAGTGGTTCACGCTTATCGCCCGCGCGAGGTCCATGTTCGGCACCTCCTTCGACACCCACTCGTGGAGCGAGCGCATGACCACCTCCGGAGAGCCGGACAGCTCGACCCTCGACTCGCCGTAGCCGACAGAAACTCTTAGCTCCCTTTCGCTGGACATGTATGCAGATGGCTCCTGCGCACCGGGTTTCTTGTCAGGTTAAAATCAGTTGCTTTGAGCCGGATGTCGGACCCAGGGGCCCCAGCTGCAGGGGGACTACTTCGCGTAGATGGATGGGTCCCTGACGCCGGCGTCTCTGAAAGCGAGCTTGCGCCTGCCGCAGTTCGAGCAGACGCCGCAGTGCACGGGGAGCTTCCTCCCGTCGACCTCCCTGAATCCGTAGCCCGCATAGCAGCTGTAGGTGTGCTCCCAGGGGACCCCCAGTTTCTCTCCCAGCCTGACTACCGCGTCCTTGTCGTAGGTGAGCAGCGGCGCCGATATCTCGTATCCGCCGTGGTGGGTCGCCTGCTCGGCGAGGCGGTTCATCTCCGCCAGGAACTCCGGGGTGTTGTCTTTCATGGCCACCGGCGTCTCCCTGCGGATCCCGATGTAGACGTTGTACCGTTCGCCCTTCGAGATGTAGAAAGACTCCGCGTGCGAGAGCCCGACGAGCAGCAGCAGGGCGTTCCTGCACGGGTCCCACCACTTTAGGATGCGCTGCCGTGCCTTCTCGGGGTCCCACAGGTCCTCGTGCTTCGTCTCGGCTATCTCCTTCTCGGGATGGGTGAGGACCGACGTGCTGATGTCCCCCAGCCACCTCAGGTCTATCTTCTTCAGTGGGACGTTCAGGTCCTTGGACACCTGCTCGATGCAGAACTCCTCGTACTGGTAGGTGCGCTGCCTGTAGTCTGCGAAGACCAGCAGCATGTTCTTCGGCCGCATCTCCTTGGCCACATGGTATGCTGTGGTCACGGAGTCCACCCCTCCGGAGATCATCATCACCGCGCTCCGCTGCTCGCTCATCCTAGGCTCCAAACCTCCGTTGGACTATCCCCAGCTTCGCGACCGCCCTGTATAGCATGTAGCCGAGCACCGCGGTGGCTGCAAATATCCCTATCGTCACCTGCGGAATCTCCACGGTCAGGGGGAGGCCGAAGGCGTAGCTCAGCGCGTAGCTCACCGTCAGCCCCAGCGCGACCGAGTAGAGCGTCAGCCCTAGGAAC
>JAFMAW010000191.1 GCA_029784795.1 Nitrososphaerota archaeon
GGTCGGGTCAGCGGGTGTCTGGCATCGCTGTCGGGGAGACCTCGAACAAGAAGCTGAGTCTCACCTGCGGGTCCAGGCTGTACGTGCGCCGGAGCGTCTCCGTGGTGCACGTCCACCTAGAGTCCACCAGTGTCGCGTTCCACGGCCTCCCTCAGGGCTTTCAGAGGGATCGCACCTCTCCCGAGGACGGAGTCATGGAACCTCCGCGCGTCGAACTTCGGCCCGAGCCTCCTCTGGGACTCGTTCCGGAGCTTGAGGATCTCCAGCTGTCCGGTCTTGTAGGCGAGCGCCTGGCCGGGCCAGGTGATGTACCTGTCCACCTCGTTGACGATGTTGTTCCTGGCCAGCGCTGTGTTCTCCGTCATGAACCGGATGGCTCGCTCCCTGCTCCAACCCATCGCGTGCATCCCGGTGTCCACGACGAGCCTGCAGGCTCTCCACGCGTCGTAGGAGAGGATGCCTAAGCGGCTGAGGTCTGAAGAATACAGCCCCATCTCGTCCGCGAGTCTCTCCGCATACAGCCCCCACCCTTCTATGAACGCGGTCACCCCGCTGTTCTTCCTGAACTCCGGGATGCCTTCCAACTCCTGTGCTATGGCGATCTGGAGGTGGTGCCCGGGGACCGACTCGTGGAAGGCGAGCGCCTCAGCCTCGTACCGCGGCCTGGTCCGAGGCTCGGAGGTGTTGATGTAATACCTCCCGGGCCTGGAGCCGTCGGCGGCTGGCTGCCGGTAGTATGCTATCGTCGAGTGCTTCTCCTCGTGCTCCTCCATCCTCACGACCTCGCAGGGGGTCTTCGGGAGTCGCCCGAACCACTTCGATATCGCCGCGTTCGCCCTTGAAAGCGCCGACTCGGCCGCCTCCTCGACTTCGTCCCTGCTGTCGAAGTACAGCGAAGGGTCTGTCCGCAGCCTGTCGAGCGTTTCCTTGAGCCCGGAGGCCCCGAAGACTTTCTTGCCGAGCCGCTCCATCTCCTCGTCAATCCTCTCCACCTCCTTGAGCCCGGTCAGGTGGACCTCCTCAGCGGCCAGGTCCAGCGAAGTGTGTACCCGGACGAGCTTCAGGTATGCCTCCTTCCCTCCGGAGATGTGCATGATGCCGGCTTTCTCCTCCGGCCTTGCCCTGGGGAGTATCTCCGCCTTCAGGAACTCGAGATACCCCGTGAACGCGGGCCTGGCCTGCCTCCTGACTGCAACTTCCAGCCCCGCCCTAAAGTCGCGCCTCTGCTCCTCGGTCCAGTCGCCATGGGAGGTAGAAAGGGGTCTGAGGAGAGCCCATTCCCTGTCGGGCTTCGCCAGCAGGTCTGCCAGCTCATCCACCACCTTCTCCACTTCCTCTCTGACCGCTATCTTCCCTGCCAATCCCCCCGCCCTGAGGTTGGCTACGTGCTGAGCGAGGTAGGCTCCGATAGCCTGCCACCGCCTTACCATCGAGGTCCCCTCATCAAAGGTCCGGACCGACTGATACGACTCGACGTTCAGGAGCTCCACCTGGGGTCCGCCCAGAGGATCGACGACCCAGTCGTCGAGGCCGCATGAGAGATAGTCTGCCGCGGCGCTGGCGTCTACCATGAGCGCGGTCCTGGTGAGACGCTCCGCGGCTGACAGACCCTTCCCGGGGATGGCTTCGCATCTTCGTACCACCTCCTCATACTGCCTGCGGACCCGGTCCCTCCCTTCTGGTGTGATGTCTGGGAGCCTGTCGTCGAACCTGCGGTCGCCGAGGGCGGTCGCCGAAAGCGGCTCGTTAGACATCCTCTCCTCCCAGTAGCTCTTTGCGAGTCTCGAGAGGGCCTCGCGGGGGTCTTCTGGACGTTCCATCCCACGGCCAGGGAGCCGCATGTCCTAAACTGTTACCGAAGCAGTCCCAATCCACGGCGGAGGGTGGTGGCCTGCGCTCGCACCGTCAGGATACCAGCCTGGTGCAAGGCCGGGTGAAGAGCGACCATCCCCCGGTCGAGGGGTCGTACCTGGAGTTGACGAACACATGCCAGTTCTTCTCATCCAGCGCCGGGTAGTCCGACCGGTAGCAGTACCCGGGCCATCTCGTCTCCTTCCTGAACAGGGTGTGTCTGAGCACGGCCTCTGCGGTCACCACTCTGTGGTGGAGCTCCCAGGCCCTCTGCAGCTGATGCAGGTCCTCGGCTCCCAGATGGTCGAGGTCCTCCCTGAGCATCTCCAGCAGCTCCAACCCTCTGCCGAGCAGCACCTCGTTGGTGGTGTAGAACGAGCCCCATCCTCCGACGTACTCGCCCATTATCTTCTCCAGGCGAACGACCCCCTGGTCGGGATAGATGCAGAACGGGGACACTGTCCCCTTCGTGATCATGTTCCGTCCGAGCCTGAACGTCTTCACGGGCTGGAAGATCTCATCTCTGAAGGCTTCGACCTTCTTTTCAGTCACCGAAGGCTTCCGGTCCGCGACCCGCTCCGATATGTAGGCGACCGCCGCCTTCCCTGCGAGCCGCCCTTCCGTGAAGGAGCCTGAAGAAAACTTGTGCGCCGAGCCGCCTACGGTATCCCCGGC
>JAFMAW010000192.1 GCA_029784795.1 Nitrososphaerota archaeon
CCTGCCAGAATATACAATATAGACGCCCAAGGGAGCAACACTATTCCGACCCCCAAGAGAACAAAACCTGCAGTGGCAATCTTCAAACCCCTCAGGCTCTTGGCATTCGTTTGGTCAGCTGAATGCCCAGCCATGTCGCTGAATCCGTCCGCAGCCGCGGGCGAGCCCAATCAGGTGCTCCCCGCCATGGTCGTGCTTGTGCTCCCCATCACCGACGTCATCGATGAGGAGCTCCCAGTCGTCATCACGACGCGGACAGCGAAAGTCGCCTGCTCGCCGTCAACCGTGACAGTCACAGTGTAGGTCCCCGGGCCCAACGCGATGTTGTTGCCGTAGTGCATGTCCTGGATGCCTGCCGTAGGGTCGTACATCACGGCTATCGGCACGTTAGTGGTCAGTCCTGTGGTGTCGCTGGTGATGGCGATTGAATTTCACCTCGTGAAGAAGAGAACTGCTGCCCCAAGAAATACATAATAAAAGCAACAAGCCAGAATAATGCCATTGACAGAGAATAAATGCCGCTCTGCTGCGATATAAACGCGAATTCCCGCCCCGTTTCTCCTGCGATTACGATGGATACAAAACCGACTATGGCATACGCAATGGGTCCTATCCGCCTCGAAAGTCCTGCCATAATAATTACGATCAATCCCACTGCGGCCAGCACGTATCCCATTGCGTAGTGAACGCCAATGTTGCCGGGTCCGTATGGCGGAGTCGCATAGATGTTAGCTTCAATGCCTAGTATGAACTGGGCAGAGAGTAGGACCAACCCTGTAATGAAGGAATACCTGGATATGCTTATCCATCTTGACTTCGACGCCTTAATCTGGTGCAAATAGGAGTCCCCCTTTGCGTGGTTTCGAAAGTGCGGCTTGCACGGAATCCATAGAGTTTGGAAAATTATATCTGTCTTTTTCGCGCTTTTTCGCAGTCCGACCCTATGTCTTCACTCTCATAGCATACAAAAAAGCGCAAAAAACAGTCAAGTAATTTTCCGTCCCAAGCCGGCCCCATGGAAGACGTCATAGATGTGAGGGGCCTGACCAAGTCCTTCGGCTCCTTCAGGGCGCTAGACGGCTTCAGTCTGTCGGTCGAAAGGGGGACGATTCACGGCTTCCTGGGCCCGAACGGCGCTGGGAAGACGACCACTCTCAAGATTATCGAGGGGCTGATGCTGCCCGACTCAGGCAGGGTGTCTGTGTTCGGCCATGACTCGACCGGGCCGGGCGAGGGGACGAGCATGAGGTCGAGGATGGGCTATATGCCGCAGGCGCCTGCATTCCCTTCTCATATGAGCGCTCTTGAGCTGATGCAGTTCTACGCTGGATTTTACACCCCCCGCGGGGAGGACAGGAGGGCGGCCATCGGCTGGGCCCTGGACGTGGCCGGCATCGCAGAAAGGAAGAATGACAGGATAGGCCACTACAGCGGGGGGATGGTGCAGAGGCTGGGCCTGGCGCAGGCGCTCCTCTTCCGGCCCGAACTCGTCATACTGGACGAGCCCAGCGCCGGGCTCGACCCCGCAGGCATGGCTGAATTCAGGGAGACCATAAGAAGGCTGAGGGACAAGGAAGGCATCACGGTCCTGTTGTCGTCTCACCTTCTCCATGAAGTGGAACAGGTCTCTGACAGAGTCACAGTGATAGATCACGGCAAACTTGTGGCGTCAGGCACGATGGCCCAAATCGGGAGCAAGTTGGGGATCGGAGGCGCCGTCCGAGTCGAGGTCGATGGCCCGCTGGAAAGGGTTCTCGACGCGGTGAGAAAGCTCACCTTCGTCAAGAGCGTCGAAGCCGATGGGAACAAGATCACAATCCAGCTCGGCACGACGGAAGACGTGCGTTCAGAGGTGTCGCGGGCGATAGTCGCAGCTGGGGGCGTAATCGAGTCCATGAAGTCCGGCCCGACGTTGGAGGACCTCTACATGAGCCTCATGCTGAACAAAGGAAAGGGGGGAGAGGCTGCGAGTTGACAAGGGAGCTTCACAGGCCGAGGGGAGCCGGCCAGGCAAGCTCGCTGCTTGCTGTGGCGAGGTACGAGCTTCTCTCAAACATAAGGAGGAAGAAAATCGTCGGCCTCTTTGCAATCGCCGTCGTCGTGCCTGCCCTGGTCTGGATTCCGAAATTCGCAACCATGGCCGGTATGCCCAACCCTCCGTTTGCCGATGCGCTCACAGGCCCTCGCTACGACATACTGCTGAGCGGCTCCTACTTCCTGCCGCTCCTCGCGCTGATAATAGCGATGGACAGCATCGCAGGGGAGTTCGAGTCGAGGACGATCGAGACGCTCCTCACCAAGCCGGTCAGCAGGGCCGCGATCTACTTCGGGAAGTTCGTGGGGGGCCTCGTCAGCCTTCTCGCCGTGCTGGCCGTGGTGTTGGCAAGCGAGACAGTCTTCAGCACGATCTTCTACGGGCCGCAGGACAACCTCTACCTCTTGGCATACTACTTCGTCGGCGTGGCGCTGGCCGGCCTGGTGCTGGGCTACACGCATCTGGCCCTCGTGCTGCTGTT
>JAFMAW010000019.1 GCA_029784795.1 Nitrososphaerota archaeon
TGGGCCGACCTCAACCTTCGGTCGAACTTGAAGATCTCGGTTATGATTTTGTCCCACTGTATCTGCAGCATCACGTCTCACGCGACACGCGCTGAGATATAAGCGAGACCCCTGGAATCAAGGTCGCGGGAGGGCGTCGAGGATCTCCCGGGTCTTCCTGACCCTGCCTATCCTCTTCAGGACGAACTCCACCGCGTTCCTGTGGGCGTCGGCCGAGCGGTCGGACATGGCGTCCTCGGCGAACAACTGCTGAAAGCCGTACTCGTAGGCGAACCTCGCCGTGCTCTCGACACCGTACGTGGTCGCTATGCCACAGAGGACTATGGAGTCCGTGCTTCCCCGCCTGAGCCTCAGCTCGAGGTCCGTGCCGTAGAACGCCCCCCACTGGCGCTTCGTGATCACCACGTCGGAGGGGGCGGGCCCGAGCTCGGGGACGATGTCTGCCCAGTCTGGTGGCATCTCTCCTCTGGACGGGAAGGATGTGTCGGACAACACGCTAAGGGAGGTCCCCCTGGACTGCGACACGCGGACAAGGTATACCGGCATGCCGCGCTCCCTGAATGCGCCAGCCAGCAGGGCCGCGTTGGCTACCACCGTACTGGTGGGGTTGGGCTGGGCGTCCATGGACGTTATCCCCTTCTGCAGGTCGATGACGACGAGGGCCGTCTTCGCCCCGTCGATAGCAAGGCTGCTCACGCACCCGCTCCCTGCCCTGGCCGCTTTAGGCGTTCGCGCCCGCTGCCAAGCCCGCCGGAGGCCTGCATCAGTCAACTTCTTTAACCAGTATTTCTTGGCTACCACATCAACTTGTCCGCTCTAATCAGCCCCGACTACACATCGCTAATCCTCAGGGTCGCAGTGGGCGCAGCTATGGTGGCCCACGGACTGCCCAAGGTGAAGGGGGGCTGGGGGAAGCAGTCGGGGGATTGGGTAGCCACCATGGGGGTCCCAGCGGCGGCGGCGAGGCTTGTGACCCTGCTTGAGTTCTTCGGGGGCATCTTCCTGATTGTGGGCCTCCTGGTCCCGGTGGTCGCTGCGTTCTTCGCCATCCAGTTCGCTGCCATCATCCTCATGAAGTCCAGCAAGATGAAGGCGGGGTTCATGGGGGCTGGGGGGAAGCCTGGGTTCGAGCTCGACTTCGTCTACCTCGTGCTTTCGGTCGCCATCCTCCTGATCGGGTCCGGGGCGTTCTCCCTGGACGCGCTGCTGGGCATCCTGTAGGCCTCCCGACGGCCGAATTTGGTCGAATCATCGTTACGGACTTGTTGATACTGTTTGACTCAGGCGGTGAAGAGCCATGATAGGGCGTATCATCAGTATGGTCCCAGAAATAGCCACCATCTTGCTTGGTACCTGCGTGGGCGCGGTCGCCGTAGTCTACGCGGGGACGAAGGGCTACCTCGGACACCGGAAGACTAGGGCAGCGCCGTCACCATCGACAACCACAAGCGCAATCACAACCGCGACGGAGCAGGCCAAGGAAGTCCCAACCGCGGAGACGCCGGTCGCGGCAGAGCCTGCACCATCCCCTTCACCAGCTCCAGCGCCAGCGCGCTATGAGTCGGTACAGCCAGCGCCAGCGCCGGTCACCTACTCCGCTCCGTCATCGACTTCGTTCGCGGCTCCGACGCTCGCGAAGAAGCCGACGCGGACATACAGGCGCAGGACGGCCCCGGTACGGGGCGCCTCCGGTGTCAAGAAGACCCTCGCCAAGCCCAAGAAGCGCTAGGCAAGAAACACGAAGCGAGAGCGTGGGTTCATAAACCCACACTCCGCCCTCTTTTGAAGCACATTGACCTCAGAGCCCATGCTGGGGCTTCACGTCTCCATTGCGGGATCCATGGACCTCGCCTTCGACCGGGCGAAGGAGATCGGGGCAAGCACATTCCAGATATTCACCAGGAACCCGAACCAGTGGAAGTTCAGCCCCATACCTGACGAGACGATCACCGCCTTCCGCGGGAAGAGGAACGAGTCGGGCTTCCGGAAGATCGTGGACCACATGCCCTACCTCCCGAACCTGGCCTCCCCCGAGAGGTCGACCGCGAAGATCAGCCGCTACTCCCTCGACGAGGAGGTCAAGCGGTGCGACGTACTGGGGATAGACTACCTCGTGATCCACCTGGGGAGCCATCTGGGGAAGGGAACGGCGGTGGGGGTCGCCAACATAGCCGAGGCCTGTAACGAGGCGATAGCAGGGAGCGGCGGGGACACTGCGATACTGCTGGAGAACATGGCGGGACAGAAGAACAGCGTCGGAGCGAGGTTCGAGGAGCTGGAGATGATACTCGACAGGGTCAAGGAGGATGGCCGAATGGGGGTCTGCCTTGACACCTGCCACATGTACGCGTCAGGTTTCGACCTCGCTTCGAAGGCCGCGGTGGAGAGCTCCATGGGGCTCTTCGACGAGGTGGTCGGGCTCGAGAGGCTCAAGGCCGTACATCTCAACGACTCCAAGGGCGCGCTCGGGAGCAGACTCGACAGGCACGAGAACATCGGGGATGGGAACATAGGACGCAGCGGGATCAGGGAGTTCCTCCGTTACCCGGGGGTCGCGGAAAGGCCGATCATAATGGAGACCCCATACAGGGACGAGGCAGCCGAGAGGAAGACCATGAAGACGGTCCGGAGCCTGTTCCCCCAGGGCGGTTCACAGTAAAATACGGGGCGCATTGCGACGGGTGACGCGGGCCCGTAGCTTAGTTCCAGAAATGGAGAGAACTCAGGTAGAGCATCGGGCTTTTAACCCGAGGGTCAGCCGACGCCCCTAAACGGGTTCGATTCCCGTCGGGCCCGCGTGATAAGCTCGAATCAGGCTTTGTTCCGTCAGAAAAGGGTGTTTCGGGCTATTCTGAATCCGCAGACATCTGATCGTCCTCTTTACGTTGCCGGTTTGTCGAGAGTTTGGTATTCTTCAATTACCTCTCTGTATCGGATTTCGACGTGAATTCTGCCTTCAGGAAAGTACAAGGCTTCCAACGAAAGCGTGAAGATGAATTCGCGAGAGCTCACGTCGGAGCTCCTCCCAAGAAATTGGATGGGCCGGTAACTCTAAGCGAGTACAATCCAGCCTGGCCGAAGTTGTTTGCCAAGGAGAGACAACGGATCAAGCGTGCCCTGGCACAGAACGCATTGTCAATAGAACATGTTGGCTCTACCTCCGTCCCTGGCCTCGCTGCAAAGCCAATCATCGACATCCTATTGGTAGTAGACGACTCTGCTGACGAAGCATCATACGTTCCTGCGCTCGCATCCACCGGATACGTGCTCAGAATCCGAGAGCCCAATTGGCATGAACACCGTCTGCTCAAGGGCACCAACATCAATCTACATGTATTCAGCAAAGGCGACGACGAGATAGAGAGAATGCTAGTATTCAGAGACCGGCTCCGCAGGAACCGGGAAGACATGGAACTCTACCTCAGAACGAAATGCGAGTTGGCCCGAAGAAACTGGAATTACACTCAGAACTACGCTGACGCGAAGTCCGAGGTTGTCGAGTCGATCATCAATAGGGCACGATTGAGGAAGCATCGATAGCAGGTAACCGCATCCACTGAAATATTGTAACCTTGGTTGGTACGCCCAAGGGTCGATTCAATCCGGGCCCGCACTCACCCGGGTTCGATGCTGGCCGTTAAACGGGGCCGGCGCCTCGGGAGGCGTCCCCCAAGGACAGAGGAAAAGGGGCGTATCCGAGTGCTCCCACCCCTTGGAGGAGGACGGCGCATTCAGGGCCCGGTACCACAACTCCTGCGGGATTCCCTCAACACCGCGGCGGGATTCCTCCTCCATCCAGTGAGGGCCTGCGACGAGGTCGCCTGCGTCTCCCCCGATTCACCGGAGCGGGTTCCTCCGCGACCGTCGGCCCCGGAACGGGAAATCAGAGCGCCGCCGCAGAGAGGCCTGAGTTCACTTCGAACTGGAATCCCGGATCCGACCGACCTCGTGGCTCCAATCTATCCAGTCGAATACCGGTGCCTCCACGCCGATCTGCCATAGAAGCGCATTGATCTCGCCGCGGTGCTGGAGCTCTTCTTCGATGAGATGCGAGAACACTTCGCGGATCGGTATGTCGCAATCGTGGGTTGATCCTTGCCCCTCCTCCCTATGGATCGTCCGGGTCAGGTCCGCTTCGGTCAGCTCCGCCATTATGCGCCTGATCTGAGCCTGAATATACTTCTCGTCCTTCCGGACATCTGAGAGGCTGGGAGGGGTGCTACTATCCGGCTCCTGAGGTGGAAACTCGAAATGTGCGCAATCCTTCATCCAGAAGTAGAATCCGCCCTGGGTGTGGCCGAAAATGTCGAGGAGCGTAGGATACGATGCTCCCCGGTCGCGTGAAAGTTCCACTGCCGGCAACTTCGAAAAGGCCTCGAGGTAGCCTTGACGGGCTCGTTCGATGTAGGCGAACCACGCACGGATTGATTCGACCTCAGACATTGTCGGATGCCCGGAGGAAGAAGCCATCCTAAGCGGGTTCCTTGATAAGGGCTCCAAACGACGACTTCCGCTTGATCTTCCCGCGCTCCACCTCGAAGATGTCGACATACCGGACTGAAAGCTTGGCGCCGTCCTTCTTGGTCACGTGAGCCGTGCCTTCAGCCACCACTACATTGCCCTCCTCGGTAAGCCTGTGGAGCTCGCCCCGGAGCTCGTCGTCGCCAAAGTTCTTGATGTGGGCCTCTTTCCCTCGCGTAATCACTCCTGAGGCGCTGACTCCGTCGACCCATTCCACCCATTCGACATCGTCGGCCAGTAGCTCGCCGAGTCTCGACTTGTCGGTGGTTGTCAGATATCTCTCGACGAGCTTCTTGTTGGAGCTCATCACATTCAGGACAGCGCCCGGACTCTTAAGCATCTCTCCTCCTGCTCGCGGAATATCCATTCGCGTTGCCTGAACCATTGCTCCCGATACCAGCCCTTGGTACACACGAAGGGTCAACGACGGGCCTGCCTTCACAGGGGGTGGGGGGCGACTTGGTTCAGGGAGTCCGGCCGCACCCCCAACTCATTCCAGGGGGATGTATTCTCCATCCGAAGGTCTGAAGCTTCCTATCTCAGGACTCACGACATGGTCCGGGACTGATCCGTAAGCGAGTCGATGAGACCCCTAAGGTATTGCGGGCCTCTCAGAGTCCCTGTCTTCTCGGCGTGATCGATGAGCCTGCTTACGACGTCTCCGTAAGGCTCCCGTCTGTGAACCTTCAGTCTGTCGAGCCTCGCCCTGTCATAGACCGCTATCGCAATCGTAGTCATGCGGGGCCTGAAGCTCGAGGTAACCTCTTCTTTTTCCTGCGACATTCGGCATCATCATTACATGTAGTTATAAGAACCTATAGCAAAGAGGATCGCTTATTATCAATCCCGCAACCACATATCGACTCGGATGGTCGTCGACATCGTTACGAAGCGGGAACCCGGCCGCAGGGTAATCGTCAGGACATACACAGGGCCATGGACTGGAGACGACATGCTCCGCCCCGAATTCACGGAGCTGGAGTCGTGGGCGACAGACAACAACGTCAAGACCGCCAGGTGGTTCAGGATCTACCTTGACAAATACGAGATTGGCATGCCCGCAGATCGGCGCAGGTGGTGGGCTAGCATCGAGTACAAGGGGAAGATTCGCGCGCCCCCGGCAAGGATCGAGACCAACTTCCTGCAGCCTCAACTCGTGGCGAGCGTAACGTTTGACCCGAAGGTGGTTTCGGACAGGCTGGTCTTCCATGGCCTGGAGTGTTGGCTCGACTGGAGGACTAAGCTCGGCGAGTTCGAGGAGGCCGGCCCGACTCGCGAAGTTTTCGTGGGGAATCCGTGGACTGACCCTTCGGCCAAGAGTCAGATCGAGCTCCAGGTTCCGATCAGGAAGGCGGGGGCGGGGTCTTGATAGTCTACGTCATGAGGCACGCACGGATTCCCTTCGGCGAGGGGCTGCCGAAGGTGGAGGAGCGCCACATCACCCCTCAGGGGAGAAGGTGGGCCGAGGCGATCGTGGCCGCGGCAAAGAGAGAGCTCGGGTTCGACCCTGACGCGGTGGTCTCAAGCCCCTTGCTCAGAGCGATGGAGACGGCCCAGGTTGTCGCCAAGGCCCTGGGCAAGGAGTCTAAGCTCTCGGATGACGACTGTCTGCTCCCGGAGGGCGAACCGAAGGCGGTGTACGCCATGCTCCGTAGGCTGAACAGGGTCGGCAGCGTCCTGCTCGTCTCCACCCAGCCTTTGATCGACAATCTGATCGCGGACCTCATCGGGGGACCCTCGAAAGTCGGACTGTACCTGGGGTCAATCGCATGCTTCCAATGCAAATCCCTCCCCGGCCCTGGGAAGGGAGAGCTTGTCTGGCTCCTTCCTCCCAGCGAGCTCTTCGACGGAAAGCGGTGGCCCCCATGAGCGATGCGTCGTCTCTAAGGGGGTGGGATCGAATGACCAAAGTCTGTATCATCGGGACTGGCGAGGTGGGGACCGCCCTGAGGAATGGGATCGAGAAAAAGCCGGGATACGAGGTGAAGACGGCGCCCCACGAACCCACACGGGTCAGAGACGCTGCGGGTTGGGGAGATGTGGTCATCCTGGCCGTTCCTCTTTCCGCCATTGGCGAGGTCCTGAAAGAGATGGGCGACGGCGCCAAAGGGAAGATTCTCGTTGATGTCACCAACGACTTCGGGGAAGAGACGCCTGCCATCAGCCGAGCCGAAGAACTGCAAAGAAAGGCTCCCGATGCGAAGGTGGTGAAGGCCTTCAACACGGTCTTCGCCAAGCACATGGCCACTGGGAGGGTAAAGGGCGAAGCCATCAGCTTGTTCGTCGCCGGGGACGACCCTGACGCGAAGAGGGAGGTCATGGATATTGGGCGGGCCATCGGGTTCCTGCCCGTGGACGCCGGGCCCTTGAAGAACTCCCGTTGGGTAGAGTCTCTCGGGATCTTGAACGTCAAACTAGGCTTTGGGCCGTCGAACTACGGCGACGACATCGGCTTTAGAGTGGTTGGGGTGACGCCATGACTCCGGGCAGAGGCGGACCTCCCCGCCGCGTCCGGCCTGAGTTCCCAACCGAATGGCATGTGCCAAACGACCCGAGGATGTGGATTACCTGGGACCACGCGAGAGAGAAGTTGGAGCAAGAGGAGATCTACTGGGTTTCGACCACACGCCCTGACGGACGACCTCACGCCGTCCCTGTCTGGGGGGTGTGGACGGACTACGCCTTCCACTTCGAAACCGATCCTCAATCGGTAAAAGGTGTCAATCTCTCAAGGAACCCGAATGTTGTCATGCACCTGCAGGACGGAAGCGACACCGTGATCGTGGAAGGGATAGCTTCAGTCGAGCGGTCTGCCTCGAAGCTGAAGAAGCTGCAGGCGAGCTACACTCAGAAATACGAGTATACGCCCGATTGGTCCAAGGGGTCCGGTCAAGTCGTCTATCGAGTGGCACCGAAGGTAGCCCACGCGTGGAAGAACCCCAGGATGCACCGAACCCTGGTAAAATTCGTGTTCTGAAGTTCCGAATCCCCGCCCATCCATTCGGCAATCCACTTCGAGTTCGCCCGAAGAGGGGCTTCGGCTGCCTCAGATTACGACCCACTGGTAATGGTGAACCCGGGCTAGCTGCAAATCAAGTTCGACTGGGCCGTTTGAGATCTACCCTGACGGTCGCGATCTCGCTGGCCGAGACTTCCTGCGCGATCTTTCCGCCTTCGGTGGAGACCTCCCTCTCGTATCCCTCAAGCAGGTTCGTCGACGCCGCGCCCTCGATGGGCCAGGCCAGCCTGATCGCCGCCTCGGCAGCCCTGCCCGATGTCTCATAGAGCCGCAGGACAACGGCATCCGAGTCCTCCGCTTTCTTGAGTACAGTCAAGATGACGTTGTCAGGATGGGCTGAGACGAAGGACATCGACTTCGGCAGGCGCCCTTGGTGGCTCTCTGCCACCAAAGGCATCAGAGGATAGTTGAACTCGTACGCTTTCCTCGCTGTCAGCGCCTCCCCGAAACCCGAAGCGTGAGGATAGAGGGCATAGGCCGCCTCATGTATGCCCTGGTCGGTCAGCTGTCCTTCGGCCCCCTCCACGGGCGGCAGGCCGAACCCGGCGCGCAGCCTGAACGGATACTCGGCGCTCCTAAGGAGGGTCATCCGCATGACGTCGTTGGCCACGTCGAACCCATATTTGCAGTCGTTGAGAAGGCTCACCCCGTAGGCCCCATCCTCTGAGCCGTGGTCGATCCACTTCTGGCCCGGCGCCTCGTACTTCGACCTCTCGACCAGTGTCGCTTCAGGCGAGACAGGGTTCCTCCGCGTGATGTGCCCGTAGGGGATCTCGTAGGTCGTGAAGTCGCCATGCACTGCCAGCGGGAACGCCACCTTGGCGAGCCTGTGCTCCGCGTGCCAGTCGACGTCGAGCTTGAACTCGACCAGAGGGGAACCGGCGCAGAGCACGACTTCCTGGGCGAACAGCGAGTCCTCCCTCCCTTTCTGGGAATACCTGTACACCGTCCTGATCCTGGCCCTCACGGGCCCGCTCTCGACCAACTTCACTTCGTCGGGGGCGTCTAACTCCACGCGCCTCACCCCGCCTTCCTGCTGATAGATGAAAACCTCCCAGGCGTCGAAGATGGCCGCGTCTGTTCGCGAGCTGACGCAGGT
Source organism: Nitrososphaerota archaeon (assembly GCA_029784795.1). The sequence continues at coordinate 8,640 of JAFMAW010000019.1, forward strand.
CCTCCCCTTCACCGGGGCGTCCTCGAAGATTTGGATCACCCCGCCGGGGCCTTTCAGGGCCTCCCTGCGGGCGTCCTTGTCTGTGACGCCCTTCACCAGTCCTGTCTTTCGGTCTACCGCAACTGATAGATGTTCGTTCTCGAGCCTGACCTCTCCCTTGCCCTCCTCCACGGTGAGGGTCGTCTTTGGCGGCTTCCCTCCCGCAGGAGCCGCCCTGTACTCCTTGTAGCCGACGGGGGGCACATCGTCGGCCCTGAAGATGAGCTTCCCTCCGTCGACCATCTGTGATGCGACCACCTGCCCCTCGCAGTCCGTCACGGCGTCCCCTTCCATCAGCGCACCCGCCGGCAGCTCCACCAGGCCGCTCCTGCTCCACGAAAGGGGGTTGAAGACGAGGATCGGTCTACCCTCTCCCGATGTGTCGGCCTGGTAGGATATGGCCTTCAGAGACTCCGAAACGAGGCGGTTCGCCGTAGCGAAGACCCAATCGAAGTCCTTCTGGGAGTCAGCGTAGACCTCCGGAACGGAGGAGCCAGGAAGGACGTCGTGGAACTGGTTCAGGAGCAGCCTCTCCCAGGCCTCGTTGAGCTCGCCGGCTGGATAGGGCAGCCCCTCCAGGTGCGCCACCGTCGCGAACTTCTCGGCCGCCTCCAGCAGGCACTCTGCCTTCCTGTTGTTCCTCTTGGTCCGGGCCTGGGTCGTGTACGTACCTCGGTGGAACTGGAAGTAGAGCTCGTCCTTGACCTCGGGGAGCCCGGCCATGCCGAGCTTCCCCGCCGCTCGCTTCAGATAGTCTTCCGAGGCCGCGAACCTCCCCTTGACCGGCCTCTCCCCGCGGACGAATCCCAGCGCCCTCTGCACCATCTCATCAGACACGCCGCCCCCATGGTCCCCTTCCCCGAAGAGGACGAGCAGGTCCTCTACCTGATGGCGCGCCTTCAGCCGCCTCAACTGGTCGAGTATCCTCACTTCCTCCACCCTCTCGTCGTAGGCCCCCACCATCTCGTGGGCAAGTATCGAAGAGCCGTCGGGGGAGGTCCACCTGAAGAAGTAATGCGGGAAGGCCACAGTGTCGTTCCAGTTCAGCTTCTGGGTCAGGAAAAACTCCATCCCGGACCTCCGCATTATCTGGGGGAGAGTCCAGGGGAACCCGAAGGAGTCCGGGTACCAGGCGACCTTCACGTCGACCCCAAACTTGCGGGCGAAGTACCGCTTCCCGAGAAGGTATTGCCGAACCAGGGCCTCGCCGGACGGCATGTTCGCGTCGGACTCCACCCAGGCCCCGCCGACGATCTCCCAGGACCCCTCCTTCACCCTCTTCCTCACCTTCTCGAAAGTCCCGGGATGCTCTTCCTCCAGCCACTTGTAGTACTGGGCGCTGCTCTGGCAGAAGGTGAAGTGGTGCTTCTCCAACAGTCCCAGGACGTTCTCGCATCCCTCGCCGAGGACCCTTTTCGTCTCCTCGAACGACCAGAGCCAGGCCGCGTCCAAGTGGCTGTGCCCGAGGAAATGGACAGTCCCCCGCGCATCCTCCTGGCCCGTCACAGTTCCCTCCGTGGCCAAGGGCGCTGGCTCTCATAAACGCGTCTGGCGAGCCCTGGTGCATCCTGGGCGCAGGTTGGGCCTCCCCTGGCACCCTCTGGCAGCCTGGTGCAGCCCGTTCGTAGGTTAATGAGGGGGCACATAGCCAGGCGTTCCGATGTTCGTCTGTAAGGATCACCTGGAATGCCCGCAGAGCAAGGATTTTGACGAGCACTACCATTCCTTCGAGAAGTGTAGCTCCTGCGGGAAGGTGACCACATGCGCCGAATGCCTCTGTGGAAGCGGACGCTACTGATAACGCGGTCGTAGGCAGGCCATGGTCGTCTGACTGGCCGTTCGTGATGGCCGCGACTTGTTGCGGCCAGGACCATCGGAGTGGAGAGGACGGCGAGCGTCGTTCCAGCTGAATAACCTCCCCATCATTTTTGGCATCGTCTGCCCCGATGTCTCGCTTTGGCGGGGTGCGATTCTCGGCGCCGGAAAGGGCCGGCACCTGTCGGTGGCTGCCTCGCTGGCGATGAACTCCAGCTTCCCAAGGGACTTCATGGCAGACACCGGACCTGGCTCCCGGCGGTAGGCATGCGGCGCCCTCTCCTCCCGCCGCTCCATTTCTCGCCCCCGGACCCGGCATGTTCGCAGGACCCGCTCCAAGCGCAGAACCCTTATCATCCGAGGCCAACATGCTCAAAGTCATATGAGCGACGTACAACCTGAGGTGATCCTGGCCCAGGAGCAGGGGACCGAGCTGAGGGCCGGGGGGGTTTCGAAGGAGCTGAAGGCTGAGTTTGGGGTAGGCGTCAGGGAGGGCACTCTCGTCCTCACCAGCGAGCGCCTGATTTTCGCTTGCACCAACGACAGGGGCGAAGAGTTACCCATTGGCT
>JAFMAW010000001.1 GCA_029784795.1 Nitrososphaerota archaeon
AATCGCCTGAGAGAGGTCCTTGCCCACCTTCTTCGCGTTGACGTCGAAGGCGGCGACGAACTCCAGGTCCTTGGGGGTGTATCCCCCAACGTTCCAGTAGGTCAGGCCCTCGTCCGGCCCGTTCTTCGATTAGTAACGGAGGCCCTGGACCAGCGCCGAGGCGCAGTTGCCCACACCGGCAACGGCTACCTTGATCTTGGCCATCTATCGCTCCCTCGTCGCCGAGGGTATATCAGCCCCTATTTTACTATTGTAAAATAGACTCAGCCTGTCTTTTGCTCCGTCAGGAGGGTCTGCAGGAACGCCTTGGCCTCCTTCACCTCCTGGCGGCCGAGTTCGGTGATCTGGTAGTACTTCCGCCTGTCCTTCGCCTCGGCCCTCACCATCCCTGACCCCTCGAGGTCGTAGAGGACGCGGTACGCCGTCACGCTCCCGCTCCAGAACCCGAACTTCTCGTTGATCAACGCCCTGAGCTCGAAGCCGTACCTCTCTTCGGTCGAGAGGAGGAGCAGGATGAAGAACCACAGGTTCTCTTTCTGGACCTTCAGCTTCAGCCGCTCCACGAACCGCATTCCTATCGCTCTCATTCCGAGTCCCGCGGGCTATCGTGCCTGAACGGTTCCCCCAGGGGCATCAGCCGCCCGACTACCGGTGAATCATATTAATCCGTCGCCGCTGTCGCTGCGGCCGTGGAGGAGAAGTCAGCCGGGGCGGTGGTCTTCAGGGACACGCCTGGAGGGAGGATGTACCTGCTGCTGCTAAACGCCGGCCGGTGGGACTTCCCCAAGGGGGGCGTCGAAAAGGGGGAGAGCGAGCTACAGACCGTCCTGAGAGAGGTAGAAGAAGAGACGGGGCTGAAGCGGATCAAGATAATCCCGGGCTTCAGGAAGGTGATAGAGTACTACTACCGCCGCGGCAGGAAGAACGTGCACAAGCAGGTCGTGTACATGCTCGCGTCCACGGACACCGAGAGCGTGAAGATATCCTTCGAGCACCAGGGCTTCGGATGGTTCAGGTACGGCGAAGCGCTGCACAGGGCGTCCTACGACAACTCAAAGTTCACGCTTACAGACGCCGAGAAGTTCGTGAGGGACGGGCTCAGAACTCCACCAGAGGGTGGCCCCCCATGAGCTTCACCACCTTGATGTAGTGGAACCCAGGCTCGTCCGTGCGCTTGACGTAGGTGGTCTCAGTTATCCTGTCGTAGGTGTACTTCAGGAACCCCGAGGGCTCATCCTTCAGCCGCGCGTAGAAGAATATGGATGCCTCTTCATAGTCGTCGATGCGGGCGAAGGTCCCGAGAATCCATCCGCTCCCTTCTCTGAATGCGAACAGAGGGAGAGGCGGCTCCTCGAAGAGGGTCTTGTAGGCGCCCACTTTCACGAGGCTCGGCACGTTCTCCACCTCGACGGACATGAACTTGTCCTGGAATCCGTTCTTCTCTTCCAGGGGCTTGGGCATCTTCTGGACCCTTATCACTGGCGCGTAGAGGTACGACGCGTTGCTGGCCGAGCTCACGAACTGCACCTCCTCGCCCTCCCCGGTTATCCTGTATGCGAGAAACTCGTCGACTGTCCCGTTGTCGAAGTAGTAGAAGATAGGGGTCCCCATGAACAGGTCCGCCTGGGCGGCGATCCTCGTCGCCTTCCCCTGCTTGAACGCGAAGAGGGGGAACGGGGCCCTCTCGAGCGCGCAGGATAGTCTCCCGAGGTCGAGCAGGGAGTCCAGGCCGATGTAGCATGCGCCTCCGATCCTCTGGTCTTCCTTCTTCGGCAACCATCGCCGGCCGCCCCTGTCTTGGTTATAAATAATCGGAAGAGGAAGCAACCCTTGATGCGTTCCTGCGGAGGGAGCCCGTTTCGACCCTGAGCGAGTGGAGGGAGGAGACTGCCAAAGACCTCGCAGACGCAGCCTCGAGGCTGGAGGCGGCCCTGGCTTCCATATCGGGGGAGCCTTCCGAAGAGCAGATCCGATCTGTCTGGATCGCCTACCTGATGGTGGAGAAGAGCATCGGCTTCATCAGGCTCGACCTAGACGAGGAGAACCCTGGCCGCTTCGTCGAGCTGAAGCAGTACGCCGTACCCGACGAGAGGCAGGCGCTCAAGTTCGCCCTGAGCAGCCTCAGGAAGGGGTCAGGCGACTTCTCCCTCGGCGACTTCCGCCAGTCGTTGAAAGGGCTACGCGAATCAAGGAACTATCTGAGGGCCCTACTCAGGGCCAAGCGGCTGAAGCGGGCGCGGAGACCTAGGCCTGCCTAGGGCTCTTCTGACTTCTTCTTCCTTGCCCTAGGCTTCTTGGGGGCTGCCTTCTTCGGCTTCTCTCCAGAGCCTTCGGGCTTCTCAGACTCGGGGGCCTTCGCTTCTTCCTCCTTGGGCTCGGCCTCCGGGGCCTTCGGTGTATCCTCGACGGCTTCGGGTTCCTTCGGCGTCTTCTTCTCCTTCTCCTCTTCAGACTCTTCTCCCAGCACTATCTCTTGAATCGTGAGTTCTTTCCCAGCGACGAACACCCTGTACTTCTTTCTGACCCCGTTCATGAACAGGAAACGCTTGATGTAGGTCTTCACGTCCCTGGGCTTCACTCCGTCCCTGAGGCCCTCGTCCTCTATCTCCATGGAGTCGCCAGAGACAGAAGGTTTGGTGCCGACCCGCGGCTCCAGGAACGCCGCCAGCTCATCCCCCTTGCCCTTGAGCGTACCGAGGGTTACCTTCAACTTGGGCTCCCTCTCACCAGGTCATGCTATATGTTTTCTTATCGGCCATACCTTCGTCTCCGCTTCTGGTAGGTCCTGATGGCCCTGAGCAGGTCGATGTACCGGAAGGCAGGCCAGAAGACGTCCACGAACACCAACTCCGAGTAGGCGCCCTGCCAGAGGAGGAACCCGCTCGTCCTCTCTTCCCCCGACGTCCTGATTATGAGGTCCGGCTCTTGGTTGGGGAGATAGGCCGTGTAGAGCCTCCTCGAGACGGTGTCTTCGGTTATGGCCTCCGGGCTCAGCTTCCCGCTCTTCACGTCCTGGGCGACGGACCGTACAACGTCGGTGATCTCCGCGCGTCCTCCATAGGCGACTGCGATGTTGAGGTAGTGGTCGCTGTAACCTTCCGTCTTTCTCTCGATGGCCCGAAGGAGGTCGACGATCGACTGGGGGAGGAGGTCAAGGTGCCCGATGGCCCTGACGTTGACCTTGTACTTCGATATCCTAGCGTCGCTGAGCAGCCTGTTGAGCCTCGCCTCGATGAGGCGGAACAGGGCAGCCAGCTCCTTCGGGGTCCTGTCCAGGTTCTCCGTGGACAGCACATACAGCGTGACTGTCTTGATCCCCAGGTCGTGGCACCAGTCAAGGAGCTCCTCCGCCCTGTTCGCCCCTTCCTCGTGGCCTAGCCCGTTGGATATCCCCTGAATCTGAGCCCAGCGCCTGTTCCCGTCCAGGATGATGCCTACGTGTCCCGGTATCTCGTCCCCTTCGACCTGGGCCTTCAGCCTCCCCTCGTAGACCTTGTATGCGCCCAGGTACCTCAGCGCTGACTCTAACATGTGCTATTCGTTTTCCGCAGGGCCCCTGACCCGGACCCGCGGATAAATGGCTGTGGTGAGCGCGAAGATTGCAGCCAGGCCCACGAGGACAGCGGAGACCAGCAGGAAGATCGACTGGGCGTTTCCGCTCACGAGGTAGGCTGAGAACGTCTGAAGCGGGAGATACAGTATGGCCAGCATCACCAGGACGAAGACGTCCCTGTTCCAGCGGGCGCTCCCCCTGGCAAGGTGAGACAGCAGGGCTCCGGCGGCGTAGATGGCTATGCCTCCCCACACGAAGTCTATGCTCCCTCCGATGAAGTTCCCCACGAGCACCCCTCCGTAGACCAGGATGTTCGCCGGGTTGGCTGATATGGCTTTGACCGCCACCGTGTCACTGAGCATGGAGCCGTACCCTGTGAGGATGCCCACCAGGGCCACGATTATCCCGGCCACCAGAGAGAAGAACCTGAGGAAGCCGGTAGGGCCCCTGTGAAGCAGGCCGGTGACGTTCCTGTCTATGCTGAACCCCCTGACCAGGAACGCCCCGCCTATGATGAGGAGGGCTGCGATCCCTGCCTCGAATGTCCTGTTGGCGACTATAAGGATCCCTGCCAGGACGAGGATGAGCCCAGGGACCCCCAGCGCGTACTTCGAATAGTGGGGGTCGAACACCAGCATCCTAAGGTACCGGCCGAGGATCTCGTAGGTCTCCTCCACCGTCTGGCTGTGCTTGACCGTCACCCTGTGCACCGAAACGATCGGCTTTTGGCTCTGGATTACGGGTATCACCTGCTCGTCCTCGCCTCCGTCGGACACCAGCACCACACCGGAGTAGGACCCGCCCTGGACGATCGACCTCACCTGCCTCCCGACCCTCCTGTCGGCCTGGAAACCTCTGTCAGGGTCGCCGCACACCACCGCGACCTCGCAGGGGGTGTTCGATTCGACCAACTCGTCGTACTTCTTGACCGCCGCGAAGATAGCGTTGGCGTCGGCCTCCTCGGGGTCTGCGAGCGCCAGCTTGGTCGCCGCCTCCACCGCCGCCTTCCTTCCCACCACCGGAGACTCGACCCTGGCCTTTGATCCGAGGTCGTCGTCCCTGTCGACGCAGAGGACGAGATATTTCTCCTCTGTCTGAGGCATGTTCGGGCTCGACTCATCGCCCTGGCTGTCCATACTTAAGCCTAGACCGCCTCGCTGGCGCTTCGGGGATATCCTTAAGGCGTGTATTGAGCCGTTGGCGGCCTATGCCGGAGCCTCTCGAGCGTCCATGGCTCAAGGCGCAGGTCGGGAACAGGTACTCTGTCCCACGGCCTCGGGTCAGGCCGCTCTATGCGCTCCTGACCGACTCTGCAAAGCTGCATCCCAGGGATCGTTGCCTCCACTACCAGGGAAGGGACTTCACGTACGCCGAGGTGGACGAGCTCTCTTCCAGGTTCGCATCCGCGCTGGTGGGGCTCGGCGTAAAGAAAGGGGACAGGGTGGCTGTCTTCCTCCCGAACATCCCGCAGCTGGTCATCGCCTATTTCGGGACCCTGAAGTGCGGAGGGATCGTCGTCATGTGCAACCCGGTCTACAAGGAGAGGGAGCTGGAGCACCAGCTGAGGGACTCGGGTGCGGAGGTAGTCGTTGCGAGTCGGACGGTAGCCAGGGGGATGGATCTGTTCAGCAGCCTCGAAGGGTGCCGGGGGAGGCTCAGCCTCAGGCATGTCGTAGTCACCGGGCTCGGGGACTACCTGCCGGGCCTGAAGAGGCGCCTCGCGGGCCTCGCCGGGATCAAGGATGTCCCCCGGCGCGACACCCTCGACTTCGTGGACCTTGTCGGGTCCAGCGCCCCCATCGCGACCTACGCTTCTGTCGACCCTGTCAGCGACGTCGCAGTCCTGCAGTACACCGGGGGGACCACAGGGGTGTCGAAGGGCGCTATGCTCACCCACTACAACCTCGTCTCCAACGCGGAGTACGGCGTCTCCCTCTTCCCCATCACAGGGCGCGACATCTCTCTCTGCGTCCTCCCGCTCTACCACATCTACGGGCTCACGGTCACCATGAACGCCCCCCTGGCAGCGGGCGCGGCGATGGTGCTGCTCCCCAGCTTCCACGTGGACGAGGTGATGAAGACCATCCAGAGCCAGAAGGTGACCATCTTCTCCGGTGCGCCTGCCATGTACGTGGCCATCAACAGCAAGCCCGAAGCAAGCAAGTTCAACCTGCGCTCCGTCCGTGCCTGCCTCTCGGGCGGGTCGGCCCTCCCACCGGCTGTCAGGAAGAAGTTCATCGAGCTGACCGGGGGGAACCTCGTCGAAGGGTACGGGCTCTCGGAGACCAGCCCCGTGACGCACTGCAACCCCGTGAGCGGCGGGGTCGTGAAGGACGGGTCCATCGGGCCCCCGTTCAGCGAGACGGACGCCATGATAGTCGACCTGTCAGACAGGGACAAGGTCCTCAAGGCGGGCGAGGTCGGAGAGCTCGCCGTGAAGGGGCCGCAGGTCATGAAGGGCTACTGGAACCAGAAGGAGGAGACAGACGCCGTCCTGAAGGACGGATGGTTCATCACCGGCGACGTGGCCAAGATGGACCCCGAAGGCTACTTCTACATCGTGGACAGGAAGAAGGACATGGTGAACGTGGGCGGGCTCAAGGTGTACCCGAGAGAGGTGGAGGACGTCCTCTTCGAGCACCCCGACGTGAAGGAGGCCGGGGTCGTCGGAATCCCCGACGACTTCAGCGGTGAGGCCGTGAAGGCGTTCGTGGTCCTGAAGGACCCTGCCAAGAAGGTCACCGCCCAGGAGATCACGGCGTTCTGTCAGGAGAGGCTCGCGAAGTTCAAGGTCCCCAAGGAGGTGGAGTTCGTCCAGGAGCTGCCGAAGACCCTGATAGGGAAGGTCCTCCGCAGGAAGCTAAGGGAGCTCAAGCCTCCACAACCATAGAGACAGCGTTCCCGCCGCCCAGGCAGAGCGTCGCAAGACCTGTCTTCCTGCCCTTCCTTTTCAGCCCGTAGATCAGCGTGGTGAGCACCCGCGCCCCGCTGCACCCGATGGGGTGCCCGAGCGCCACGGCCCCGCCCCAGACGTTGAACCTGGACTGGTCGACGCCTAGGGCCCTCCTTACGGCTATGGACGCCGTGGAATATGCCTCGTTGTGCTCGAAGACGTCGATGTCGCCGACGTCCATCTTCAGCCTCCTGAGGAGCGCCTTCGTCGTAGGGATGGGCGCCTCCATGACCCTCGCAGGCTCGAGCCCTCCGGTCTCGTACCCTATGACCTTCGCGAGCGGTTTGGCTCCCAGCCTGTCCGCGGCCTCCTGCGACGCGATGACAAGGGCCGAGGCGCCGTCGCTCAGCTGAGATGAGTTCCCCGCGGTCAGCACGCCGTCTGGTTTGAAGACCGGCTTGAGCCTGGCCAGCTTCTCCCGGGTGGTGTCCTCTCTCACGCATTCGTCGACCGAGAACTCGGCGATCTCCCCTCCCTCGCGCTTGACCCTCACCTTCACCTTCTCCAGATCGAACGCGCCCTCTTCGGAGGCCTTGGCCGCCTTCATGTGGCTGGAGTAGGCGAACTCGTCCGCCTCCTCTCTCGAGATGTGGAACCTCCTGGCCACGTTTTCGCCCGTGACCCCCATGTGGTAGTCATGATAGGCGTCCCAAAGGCCGTCCACTATCATGCCGTCGAGGAGGCGCGCGTCCCCGAACTTCGTCCCCCACCTGACGCCCTTGGCGAGGTACGGGACGTTGCTCATGTTCTCCATCCCCCCGGCGACCACGACTTCGTTGTCCCCGGCTTTGACCGACTGCGCGGCCAGCATCACTGCCTTCAGGCCGGACCCGCAGACTTTGTTGACCGTGAACGAACCCACGCCGAAAGGCACCCCCGCGTGCACGGCGGCCTGCCTCGCAGGATTCTGGCCGAGGCCCGCCGACACGACGTTCCCCATAATCACTTCGTCGACTTCCCCAGGGGCGACTTTGGCCCTCCTCATCGCCTCTTCTATGACCAGGGCCCCGAGCTTGGTGGCCGCCACCCCCACCATGCTCTTCCCGAACTTCCCGATGGGGGTCCTGCAGGCAGACAGTATGACTGGTTCGGCCATGGCCATACTTCGTCAATACTTCGTTTTAAACGGAACCGGTCAGCGGAAATCGCTTTCCCTAAATACCGAATCCCCAGGGCCGAGTTCAGGTATGAAGCCGCAAAAGGAGATCTGGATGGACGGGAAGCTTGTCCCCTGGGACGACGCGAAGATACACGTCCTCACTCACGGGTTACACTACGGCATGGCGATATTCGAAGGTATCAGGGCGTTCAAGACACCCAGCGGGACCGCGATCTTCAGGCTCCCTGAACACATCGAGCGCCTCATGAACAGCGCGAAGATCTACCGGATGAACCTGGGCTTCTCGGCGAAGGAGATAGCCCAGGCCTGCGTGGACCTCGTCAGGAACAACCCGGCGGAGGAGTGCTACCTCCGTCCCATAGCGTACACGGGCTACGGGGAGATGGGCCTCAACCCGCTTACCAGCAAGATATCAGTGGCGATCGCATCCTGGGAGTGGGGGGCCTACCTCGGCGACGCCTCAAAGAAGGGGGTGAGGGCGACCATCACCAACTGGGTCAGGATCGACTCGAGGGCGATGCCGGTGCAGGCGAAGTGCGCGGCCAACTACGCCAACTCGGCCCTGGCCAAGATGCAGGCCGTGGCGGCGGGGTACGACGAGGCGATTCTCCTGAACGTCAATGGCATGGTGGCCGAGGGACCGGGGGAGAACATATTCCGGGTCAAGGACGGCATCCTCAGCACCCCTCCCGCCAGCTCAGGGATACTGCGGGGGATAACCCGAGACACAGTCATCCAGTTCGCCCGCGACGAGAAGATCACCTTCTACAGGAACGACGCCACCAAGGAGGAGCTCTACACCTCCGACGAGGTCTTCTTCAGCGGCACCGCGGCCGGAATCGCCAGGGTGAGCGAGATTGACGGCAGGCAGATCGGAGACAACGGGACCCCGATCACGGACAGACTGGCGAAGCTCTACGAGCAGACCATCCACGGGAAGGTCAGACGCTACTCGAAGTGGCTGACCCCTGTCAGCCCCTAGGGGTCGGGTTCACTTCTTCCTTGGCTTCTCCGAGGGCACGAAGTGCACGTCGGAGATGAGATACCGCGGGGGGTGGCGGAACACAGCCTTCACCTTCATCCCGATGAATATGTCTGCCTCCTTGGCATCTTTCAGCCTCGTCAGGAGGAGCGTGTCCACACCGTCGAACTCGACCAGCGCCAGGTTGAATGGGGTCTCCTTCAGGAACTCTTCCCCTCCGTAGTAGCAGGTCGTCCAGGAGTGTACCCGCCCCTCCTTCGGGAGGGCGAACCACTCCGTCTCGGCCCCGCAGGCCATGCAGTGGCTCCGCGGCGTGGCATACCTGTAGTGGCAGCTCTTGCACTCGCTCCCCAGGATCTTCCCTTTCGCCAGCCCGAGGAAGAATGGCGAGTCCTCCGCGTAGCTGTGGATGTAGTTGATGGCGTAGGGGGAGAGTATGACGAGGTCCTCGGTCCCCGCAGGGTTCTTGTAGAGGGCAGCGCCCTTGGTGTTGACCTCTTTCATCACGTCCCTGAACTTCGTGAACTTCCTCGGCTGGGCCAAGCTAGGCCCTCTCCATGATCGTGACGGTCACCGAGCTCCCGGTCCCAGCGTGGGAGTGAATCAGCCCGCGCTTCGCGCCTCTAATCTGGAGCTTGTCGTTCCCGAAGTGCTTGCGTATGCTTCCCTGAAGCTGCCAGAACGCGAAGACCCCCTGCATTATCCCGGTCGCCCCCACCGGGTGCCCGCAGGCGATCAGCCCTCCAGAGGGGTTGACTGGTATGGTCCCCCTGTGGGGGAGGTCCAGCCCATAGTCTATGTCCTCGAGGAACGGGTGGCCCTGGTCCACGAACTCGTATCCTTCCCCGTACCTGCACAGGCCGATGTCCTCGTACGTCTGTATCTCTGAGCTCGCGTAGGCGTCGTGGAGCTCGACGAAGTCCAGCTCCTTCTTCGGGTCCCTTATGCCTGAGTTCTTGTACGCCTCGAGTGCCGCGGCCCTCCCTGCGCGGAAAGAATGGACGCCGGGATACCTCAGGTCGGAGTAGTATCCAGCCTCTTCCCATGGGAAGAGCGGCACGCTCCCGTGGGGCCTGTCTGCCAGCCTCATGGTGTCTGTCCCGCACCCGACCCCCTTGATCAGCACGGGGTGGTCTGTGTACTTGAAAGCGACGTCCTCGGAGGCTAGTATGGCCACCGCGGCTCCGTCGCTCATGGTGCATATCATTGGCCTGTTCAGCGGATAGGCCACCATCTCCCTCCCGAGGGCTTCCTTCATCGTCAGCTTCTCAGGATACTGGGAGTACGGGTTGTGCTCCGCGTTGACGTGGTTCTTCACGGAGACCATGGCCATGATTCTCTTCGCCTCTTGGGTGGCCTCCCTCTGCGCCTTCTTCTCGTCCTTGACGTGGGCGAACTTCGTCTTCCTCAGGTACTCGTAGATGTGCCGCTGGACCATGAGCGCATAGTAGCCGGTGTAGAACCCTCCCACAGGGTAGTCGAAGTTGGTGTCTGAGGCGAGGGCGATGAACTCGTTCCCCTTCCAGGTTTCGACGTGCGACATTGTCTCGAAGCCTGCGACCAGGCAGACCTCGTTCCTCCCGCTGGCGACCGTCTCCCACCCCGCCTGGATCGCCTGCCCGCCGGTGGCTCCTCCCCACTCGATCCTCCGCGAATCCTTCGGGTTGAGGCCAAGATAGTCTTGGACCATCGAGGCGGCTTTCAACTGCCGTGCGAAGTGGTCCGAGAAGTAAGAAATCCTGCTGCTTTCGATGTCCGACGTCCTGAGTTCGGGGATGTCCTTCATGGCGTAGTCGAAGGCCCGCTTGACCATCAGGCGGAAGTCCATGTCCGGGTGTGCCTTGGCGAACTTGGTCACGCCGCCGGATATCATGTAGACCTTCCTAGGCGCCGGCATTACTTCCGCCGGCTCGGCACAGGTATTAATTTCCTTCCAAAATGCGCCTAGGCGCCTGCGGCGGTCTCCTTTGCCAGCTTCACGAAGTAGTCCAGAGAAGCAGGGTCTGCCAGGGACCCCCTGTTCAAGACCCGGTCGGGGTCAGCCCCGGCGAGGATCCGCTTCACGGGCACCTCGAGCTTCTTCCCATTCAGGGTCCGGGGGATGGCAGGGACGGCGACCACCTTCTCGGGGAGATACCGCGGCGAAAGGTCAGACTTTATCTGAGCCCTGATCTTCGTGAGGAGCTCCTGGTCCAGTGATGTGCCCTCCTTCAGAGACACGAAAAGGACCATCTCGTCTCCTCCCAAGCCGGTGGGGACATCGAGCACGAGGGAGTCCGAGACCTCAGGCACCTTCTCGACGGCCCTGTAGACTTCGCTGGTCCCTATCCGCACCCCCTGCCTCTTTATCGTGGCGTCGGAGCGGCCGTAGATGACACACGTCCCACGGCTGGTCACTTTGATCCAGTCCCCGTGCCTCCAGACCCCCGGGAACGCGTCGAAGTAGCTCTCCCTGTAGCGGCTCCCGTCCTCGTCCCCCCAGAAGAACACAGGCATGCTGGGCATCGGCTCGGTGATGACCAGTTCACCCACCTTCCCCACCACCGGTGCCCCGCCGTCGTCGAAGGCCTTGACGCTGGCCCCCAGGGCCCTGCACTGCAGCTCCCCTGAGTGGACGGGGAGGGTCGGCGACCCGGTGACGAAGGCGGTGCACACGTCAGTCCCGCCGCTGAGCGACTCGAGCCAGACGTCCTCTTTCGCCTTGGCGTACACCCATTCGAAGCCGTCCGTCGAGAGCGGCGACCCAGTAGAGCCGATCCCCCTGAGTGAGCCCAGCCTGTGTGTGCTCCGCGGCTCGATCCCGGCCTTCGCGCAGCCTGAGATGTAGGCGGCGCTTGTACCCATGTATGTCGTCTTTGTCTGCTCCATCACAGACCAGAGGGAGTCAGGGTGCGGCCAGGCGGGGTGGCCGCTGTAAAGGACGAGCGTGGCGCCATGGAGCAGGCCCCCCACGAGGTAGTTCCACATCATCCACCCGGTCGTGGTATACCAGAAGAAGCGGTCTCCTTCCCTCACATCGTTGTGCAGCGCCAGAGCTTTCAGGAGCTCCACGAGTATCCCTCCATGAGAGTGCACAATCGGCTTCGGGAGTCCCGTGGTCCCCGACGAGTAGAGGACCCAAAGCGGGTGGTCGAAGGGTACGAACTCACTGTCGAATCCTGACTTGCCTTCCGTCGCTTCCTCCCAGTCCTCCGCCCCCTGGATCCCCCTGCTTCTGCTCCCGCCGGAAACCGCGACGGTCTTCTCTATGCTTGGGATCGCCTTCACTACCGAAGCGACCTCCTCTGTCCTGTCGGTCCACTTGCCTCCGTAGCCGTAGCCGTCGGCCGCGATTAGGACCTTCGGGCGTATCTGACCGAACCTGTCTATCACCGACTGTGTGCCGAACTCAGGAGGGCAACTCGACCAGACGGCTCCAATGCTCGCCGTGGCCAGGACGCCCACAACGGCCTCGGCCCCGTTCGAAAGGAACGCCGCCACCCTGTCCCCGCGCTCCACGCCGGACTCCTTCAGCCTCGTGGCCAGGGCCGCCGTCTTCTTCCGCAGCTCCTGCCATGTGACCGTCTTCTCTGAGCCGCGTTCCCCTCTGCATATGAGCGCCGGTCCTTCTCTCTCCCTGGCGAAGACGCGTTCGGCGAAGTTGAGTTCGGCCCCCTCGAACCACTTGGCTCCGGGCATCTTCCTCTCCGCCAGCACCGGATAGTCGGCGCCCGCCACGTCGAAGTACTTCCAGATGGACCCCCAGAATCCCTCCAGGTCTTCCACTGACCAACGCCAAAGGTCGTCGTATCCTTCAAAGGCGAAGCCTCGCTTCTCCAGCCACTTCGTGTAGGCTGTCATGGCGGTCTTCCTGACGAAGCCCGAGTCGGGCTCCCAGAGCAGCTTCCCTTCAGGCATCGTATCCACTCACCGCGCCTTTCTGGGAGTTATAAGCGCCGAGGCGGAGACTGGTCCTGCCCCTGTGCGCCTCAGCCTATGGGGGCGACCATGAATATCGCGACGTCCCACGCGAAGTGGCTCAGCATGCTCGAGCTCAGGTCGCCGGTCCGGTAGTATGTGAGGCCCCAGACGGAGTCGGCGAGGAACGTGGCGACGACCCAGAGGATGTTGAAGCTGGCGGCGTGGATCAGAGCGTCCACGGCGGCCACGGCAAAGGGGGCCGCTGGCCCGAGCCTGGGTGCCGCGAGAGACTGCAGCGTCCCTCTGAAGTACGACTCGAAGCCTACGGAGTCACAGGCCAGCACAAGGACCTGCAGCGGGAGCAAGTTGCCCGATGACGCTATCAGAGCGTAGATGGACGTCTCCGCCTGGGCCCCGACGCCGAGGGGATGGAACGCCACTACGGCTAGGTTCCCGGCGTAGAACAGGGCATAGAGCCCTGCGGCCGACACCGCCCCCACCCCCAGGGTCCACACCCGGGGAGCGAAGAGCCTGCGGTAGCCGCCCGACGCCACGGCCACCGCGGCCATGCACCCTGTGGCTATGAAGGTCGATAGGGCAAAGTCGTCCTTGGGGAGGAAGAAGAGTGGCATCATCCCGGCCGCGACAATGGCCAGCCCCAGCGCGGACCTTCGCGCCTTGTCCACTTTCTCTCCCCACAGGGCCGACGTTAAATCCTCATCGCACAGCTGCGGACCCTTGCCTGGGGTTCCGTCCCCGAAGTCACGCTCTGTCAATCTTAATATTACTACTGGCAGGTGGTAATCACACATGCTGACAAGGTCATCAGGCGCCGCGCCGAGGGATTCGTTCCGCCCCATCGCCGGTGCGGCCCTGGCCGCCTCGACGGCCCCGCGCCGTAGTCTCGGCGCTAGGACAGCGCTTCTTTCTGCCAGGCCCTGGTCCTTCACGATGACCTTTTCGTCGGTCACCATGGGCACCCTCTTCGCGACCCTGGCCGGAGAATTCGACCTCCCGCTCTATCTCCTGACCCTTGGGGGGATGGTGGCCTTCCACGCGGCGACCAACATCCTCAACGACTACTATGACGTCAGGCACGGGGTAGACAAGGAAGGTGCGCCGACTACGAGGTACAGGCTGCATCCGGGCGCGGCCGGCGAGGTCCGCCCTTCCACCATATTGTACTTCGCCCTGGGCCTCTATGCCGTCACGCTCATCGCGGCCGCCTACCTCGCGTCGGTCGCCGGGCCGGTAATCCTGTTCATCACAGCGGCTGGCGTGCTGGGGAGCGTCCTATACACCGCCGACCCGGTAGTCCTGAAAGCCAGGGGCGCGGGCGAGGCGACCGTGTTCGTCATGTGGGGGCTCCTCATCCCGCTGGGCGCCTACCTGGTGCAGGCCAGGGCCTTCTCCTGGGTCCCTCTGGTGGGCGCAGTCCCAATCGGCATCTTCGTCGCCCTGGTCCTCCTCGCCAACAACATCAGGGACATCGACTACGACGGGTCGGTCAACACGAGGACGATTGCCGTCCGCCTGGGACTGAAGGCTGCCTCCAGGGCCTACGGATGGCTCCTGGGCGTTGCATACGCCTTCGTCCTGGCCGAGGTCCTTTCGGGTTTCGTCAGTGCCTGGTCCCTCCTCGTCCTCGTCACCCTCCCCGGTGCCTTTCCGCTGTGGAGGATGTTCAGGGGGCCGATACCAGACAACGCCGACCCGAAGACAGCGGCCCTGGCGCTTCAGTTCTCAGTCCTGTACATGGTGTCCCTGGCGCTCGCCATCTTTCTGCCAGTTGTCTAGAGGCCGACCGCCTCACGCTTCCGGCGCGAGCTCGTTGACCGCGTAGCTCACGTCCCCTATCGGCATCAGTATGGGGAGGGTGACGCCCGCTTTCCTGTACTCCTTGATCCTTTCGATGGCGTGGTCCGGCGTACCTGTGACCGTGAGCGCCTCTACGGCTTCCTCAGGGATAAGCCGCCGCGCCCCTGCTTCGTCCCCTCTCCTCCATGCCTCCTTCAACGGGCGGAGGTCCTCCTCCGTCACCCCGTAGGAGGAGAGTGTCTCGGGCTGTATCACCTCGGACAGCTGGTAGGCGAAGAAGTAGTAGTCCTTGACTGCCTGGGCAGCCCTGGCGGGGTCCCGGCCCACCGAGGTCAGCAGGTAGGACGCCCGCTCCACCCCTCGGCCCCGTTTAGCTTCCCCCCGTTTGACGTTCTCTACCATGGCCTCGGTCCCGCGGGCCGTGCCCAGGGCTGGGGAGAGGATCACGCCGTCGGCGACGGTGGCTGCGAACGCCTGCGTCCTCGGCGAAAGGGAAGCCACGAAGATCGGTATCGCGTGGGCCACCTCGAAACCCAGGGCGAGGCCATGGACCTGGAAGAAGTCGCCGTCGAACTCGACCCTCTCCCCTTCCCAGGTCTTCTTGACCACCTCGACGTACTCCCTTATCCTGCGGATCGGCTTCGTCTCTCCGACGGGGAAGATCCGGTGGCCTATGAGCGGGACTGTCGGGAAGCTCCCGAGCCCAAGCCCGAGCGTCACCCTCCCCCCTGACAGCTCGGAGAGCGTGGCGAAGGTCGTCGCCGTGGTGACAGGGTGGCGGGTGAACGTGTTTATCACCCCGGAACCGAGCTTGACCCTCGTAGTGCCAGACGCCATGGCTGAGATATAAGTGACCACGTCCCTCTGGTACAAGCTCTCGTGCATCCAGACCGAGTCGTAGCCTAG
This sequence comes from Nitrososphaerota archaeon, assembly GCA_029784795.1. The sequence continues at coordinate 15,233 of JAFMAW010000001.1, forward strand.
GGAGTCTGCGCGCGACGCCTCGGCCACGGCGTCCCTCACGCTGATTATCGGGTTGAAACCCAGGGCGAGCTTCACATGATTACCACTAGATAGTGGTAATTAGGGGTTCCCCTGAAGGGGCCGGGCGGCCTTCCACTGTTGTTCGAGGGACTCGATAACCGACATGGCGAACGAGGGGCTCCTCACCCATATCGCCACCGCTGCGAACGACTCGTCCTTGCCCCTGGCGGGGACCCCTATGATGACCCCGCCCCGGTCCCCGGCCATCATGTCGAGGAGGACGCCCTCGGACCGGCGTACCTCCAGCCCGCGCTTCTGGGCGTCCCGCAGCTCAGCCTGCGACAGCCTCTGATTCGCCGGGATCATGAGTTTGACGCTCTTCGGCTTCCTGCTCGCCTGCCCCAGGACCCCTAGGAACGCTGTCTTGGCTTCGATCCCCTTCCTCACGAGGAGGAATGCGTCCTCCGAGGCGCGGAGGACCTCGAGGAAGGCTGCGGCGATGCTCTCCAATCCCTTCAGCATCACGGGCTCCTGCTCTCCGTGCCCGGGCCCCGCGAGCGGCTCCAGCTCCACGACTATCTTCTTCATGGCGGACTGCCTCCCCGCGAGGCTGGCCTCGAAGTCCGCCACGTACTTCGCTATCCTGGAGCCGAGGGCGGCCGAAGGGGTCGCAGACTGGTAGACCCCGTCGGACTCCACGACGAATCCCTTCTGCTCGAGAGAGCGCAGGGTGTCGTAGGTGCGCGACTGGGGGACCCCCGAAGCCTGGGCCGCTTCGCCTGCCTTCATCCCGCGGCCCAGCAGGGTGATGTAGAGCTTCGACTCGTAGGAGTTCAGGCCGAAAGCCTCCCTGAGGAGCTCCTCAGACTCCATGACCAGGGGGGACGCCGGACGATGATATAGGTCAGACAGGCGCGGCTAGGCCGAGGCTTTCATCAGAGGGAAGACCTCTCCGATGTCTTCGACCGCTTCGAGCTTCCACAGCAGGCCGAGGAGCTCCTTCGCCCTCCGGGGGGATAGCCTTCCGGCCGTCAGGGACATGAACTTCTGTTCCAGCTCCTCTCTCCCCATGGGATCCAGGGGGTGTCCCCGGGGGACGTCCACCTCCTTCGAGAGGGTGGCCCCAGACTTCGTGACTACGGTCACCCTGTTGGCCATCCCCTTCGCGGGGTAGAGCGCCGTCAGGCCTGGATCCTCCTTCACCCTCACCTTCTGCAGGAACCGGAGGGTCCTCTCGGACCGGATCTTCCGCTCAGAGTATGTCCCGTTGTCGACCTTCCCCTCCAGGAGCGCCATGCCCACCATGTATGGGAGGCTGTGGTCCGCCGTCTCCTTGGTCGCGGGCCGCCACTTCTCGGGGTCCTTGCCCAGGATCGTATACCCAGCTTCGTGCGTTTCGACCAGGACAGACTCCACGTCCTCCGGCCCCCTCAGTCCCTCCCTCACCGCCAGCGCGGCCCAGATGGCCGACTGCGCGTGGTACTCGGCGGGCCAGTATTTCACATAGGTGTCCTTCACCTTGTACCTCCCATGGCGTCCTCCGAACTCGCCGGTGTCCAGGTCGAATGGACCCGAGACCTGGTTGAAGAAGCCCATCTCGCCCTCGAAGATGGGCGACGGCCCCGTTATGCCGTCCCTGGCCAGGACGGCCGCGAACACCCCGTTCCTGGCGGCGTTGGCGAACGAGGCTCCCTTCCACATAGAGAGCTCTCCGGCCCTGACCTGGCGCATGGCCTCATGGCCGTTCAGCGCAATGTTCACCGCCTGCTCAGCCCGCTTCGCGTCCAGCCCCATCAGCTTCGACGCCGCCAGCGACGACGACACGAGCCCGTAGTTGACGTGGTCCCACCCCCTGTGCCTGATGTCAGCCGCGTCGCAGAGCCTGCACTGGATTTCATAGGCCGCCACCGCGGCTGAGATGAGCTCCTTCCCCGTCGAGCCCTCCGCCTCCGCCACCGCAAGGCAGGGGGCGATGTTGTCGCTGGGGTGGGCGGGCTCCTTTGACAGGTACGTGTCGTTGTAGTCGAAGTACCGCAGCATGAAGCCGTTCACGAACGTGGCGAGGTCGGGCGAGGTGCGTTCTCCCGTCCCGAAGACGCTCGATGGCCCGCCGTTCCGCAGGCCCAGGACTGCCTTCCTTGCCATGGCGATGGGTTTCTCGCGGTAGGCGCCGATGGCGCACCCTACGGCGTCTACCACTCTTGCCTTCATCTCCTTGACGGTGCCCGCGTCCAAGGCCCGGTACCTGACAGAGGACACATACTCTGCGAGGCGGCCGGCTAGGTCCACGACCCGCGTCCGCCCCTGGCTCTAATAGGAATTCTCGTTCTTTAGTGAGAACGATTAAATCTGTCGTGGGGCGAACGCGGCTCAGCGCCTCGAATTGACGATATTCACAGCCGAACACAGACAGCTCATGCAGATGCTCCATCCGGGCAGGCACCAGGAGTACTCTGACGTCCTGACCTCCCTTGGCTCCTTCATGGAGAAGGAGCTTCTTCCGCTCTCCCCGAAGCTGGACTCCGGAGATGAGCCGATAGACAGGCCCAGGAGCGCGCTCTTCGCCCAGGGGATGAGCCTGATCCCGTTCCCGGCCCAGTACGGAGGGCTCGGGCTCCCATTCTCAGTCTACGCCATGGCCGTGGAGCTCCTCGGTACCGCGGACGCCTCCGTAGCGCTGAGCGTCGAGATACACAACGCCGTGGCGGAGGGGGTGCTGAGGTTCGGGTCGGAACCTCAGCGGGAGCGGTATCTCGGGCCGATGATCACGGGGCGGAGGCTAGCCTCGTTCGCGCTTACCGAGCCCGCCTCCGGCTCCGACGCGGGCAACATGGCCACGACTGCGGAAAAGCGCGCGGGGGAGTACGTCGTGAACGGCTCAAAGATGTTCATTACCAACGCCGGGGAGGCTAACGTCTACCTGGTCTTCGCCAAGACCTCGAAGGGCCCTTCCTGCTTCCTGCTGGAGCCACCCAGCGCCGGGCTGAAGTTCGGCGCCGAGCTGAAGAAGCTTGGGATGAGGGGATCGAAGACGCGCGAGGTCATCTTCTCTGACTGCCGGATACCCGAAGAGAACCTGGTCGGCGAGGAGGGGAAGGGGGCGGATTACGCGAAGGCGATACTCCACGGGGCGAGGATAGTGGTCGCGGCGCTCAACGTCGGCATCTCTCAGCTCGCCTACGACAAGGCGCTGGCCTACGCGCGACAGCGGCACGCCTTCGGAAGGACCATCTCGGACTTCCAGCTCGTCAGGGAGAAGATAGCTGACACCAAGACAGGGATAAACGCGGGCCGACTCCTCTATCTCTACGCGTCGAGGATCAAGGAGTTGGGAGGAGACTACTCGTCAGAGGCGTCACAGGCCAAGGTCTTCGCCACCGAGATGTCGCTGAAGGCATGCGACGACGCCATCCAGATACACGGCGGATACGGCTACACCACAGAGGACATTCACAGGCACTGGAGGGACGCCCGGCTGTTGACCATCGGCGAGGGCACCTCTGAGGTGCTCAGGATGCTGATATCCAGGCGAGAGCTGGCGAGGGCCCAATGAAGATCGCCGTCTGCGTGAAGCATGCCGTCGACGAGGCAGAGCTCAAAATCGGCCCTGGAGGGAGCCCGCTGCTGGCAGGGGCTGCCGGGAAGATGAGCACCTTCGACAAGAACGCCGTCGAAGAGGGGCTCAGGCTGAAGGCTGCCCACCAGGGAGAGGTGGTGGTCTTCATGGTGGGCGGGACAGAGTCGAAGAAGACGCTGAAGGAAGCCCTAGCCATGGGCGCCGACAGAGGGGTGCTGGTGACCGCCGACACGGTGGCCATCGACGCCCTCCGCACCGCCACCATGCTCGCAGCCGCCATGAAGAGGTCCGGGCGCTTCGACGTGGTCATATGCTCGGAGGGAGCGTCGGACACCTACACGGGGCAGGTCCCCCCGATGGTCGGCGAGCTGCTGGGGATTCCTTATGTGGGCTACGCCCGTAAGATAGAGATCGACGGCAAAGCGGCGAAGATCGAACGGTCGCTCGAGGACAGCGTCGAGTCAGTCGAAGCAGCTGTCCCATTCGCCACGTCCGTGGTGAGCGAAATCAACGACCCGCGCTATCCGACGCTCATCCAGATAATGCAGGCTTCCAAGAAACCGGTCGAAGAGCTCAACGGCGAGGAGATCGCCCCGGCCGGGAGCCGCAGGGGGGTCGAGGTGCTGTCGATGTCGTCCCAGCCCACGGCGAGGAAGCACGTCATGATCGATGGGAGCCCAGACGAGGCCGCTGCGAAGCTCTTGGACGCGCTATCGAAGGAGGGTGTCCTGAAGTGAGCGGGCAGGTCTGGGTATACTCCGAGTCGGAGCCGGTGGCCAACGAAGTCGCCACAGCGGCAGCAGCGGTAGCCCAGGGGGCGTCGGCGGAGGTCCGAATGGTGGACATCGGGTCGGTCCGGCCCGCGACTAGGGGCTCGGGGGGGAGGCTCCTGCTGAAGGGGCCCGCCGGTCACGAGGTCTCCCCCGCCGTAGCGGCCGAGGCCCTCGCCCGGGCAGCAAAGGACCTCGCGCCCTTGGCGGTCCTGCTGGGGGCGACGAGGGACGGGAGGGAGGTGGCGTCGAGGCTGGCGGCAAAGCTCGGGATAGGGTGCATGGCAGAGGTGGCCGGGCTCGCGTCCGACGGCCAGGGAATGACGGGGGAGCGGAACGTCTTCGCCGGGAAGGTGGTGGCGAAGGTGAGGTGCCAGTTTCCCGCGGTCGCGACGGTGAAGGTCGGCGCCTACCCGAAAGCCGCCGCACAGCCCGGGGAGAGCCAGGAGAAGGACGTCGGCCCGGTCTCGGACCAGACGAAGACCGTCGGCAGGGAGAAGAAGCCCGCCGGCGCCGTCGACCTGAGGTCCGCCAAGGTGATCGTCTCCGCCGGGAGGGGGGTCAAGAAGAAGGAGGATCTGGCCATCCTGGCGGAGCTCGCTACCGCCATGCGCGGCGCCCTCGGGTGCTCACGTCCGCTGTCAGCTGACCTTGGCTGGCTGCCTGAGGAGCACCACATCGGGCTGACTGGAGTGACTGTCAAGCCAGACCTCTACCTAGCGGTGGGCATCTCCGGCCAGCTGCAGCACGTGGCCGGGATGAAAGACTCCAAGGTCGTCGCCTCAATAAACACGGACAAGGACGCCCCCATCTTCCAGGCGTCAGACTATGGCATAGTGGGAGACCTCTACCAGGTGATCCCAGCGCTCGAACGCGCCCTCGCCGCGCGGCGATGAGCCCCCGGGCGCCTGCGGGCTCGAACACCCTATAAACCGAGGGACACCCGGTGACAAGCATGGCTGGGCTCGACGTCGGGTACCTGGCCGCGTACGCGCTCTCCCTCGCCAGCGTGGCCGCATTTGCTCTTGCAGGCGCCTCCCTTGCCCACAGGCTGTCCATCAGCCTCGGCCCGGGGCGGGTCGCGGGCCTGGGCCGGGACGAGATGCGTCGCCTAAGGACCGGGGACCCGGTCTTCCTGATGCACCTGTCCATTGCGCTCGGCGTCGGGGTTACGATCGCCGACGCGATCATCGCCCCCTTCATGGGCGGGGCCCTTCTCCTCCTGGACATCTTCAGGGCCGCGTCTGTCCCGCTTGTCGCCGGTCTGGTGGTAGCCTTCGGATGGCGCGTCCAGAGGTACTCCCAGAGCATGCGGATAGGTCGGGGGCTCGGGGTCACCGAGGGCTTCGCGTCGGCGTCGGCTACCCTCCAGCTGGTGCTCATGGGCGCCATCGCCCTCACCACCTCGGAGCTCGTCCTCCTCTGGTTCCCTGCCCTTGGCTGGGCGGACCTCCTCTTGGGCGCCCTCAGGAACACCCTGATCACTATCTACTACGCCAGGCCCAGCGTCAACCTGATCGCCAAGTTCGACCGCCCCCTACACTCCATCAGGGCCCCGTTCAACCTGGCGGACGTCATGGCAGGGAAGACCGACCCGGAGGCCATCCGCGTGGGGGTAAGCAAGGTCTCAGAGTTCCCCGCCGACCAGTCGCTGTCCTTCGACTCCTGCGTAGAGATCGGGGCCTGTGAGGCGTCGTGCCCGGCGACGGCAGCCGGGCGTCCCCTCTCGCCTCGGGTCCTCGTCAGGAAGGTCAGCCTCCTCTCCAGGACCGGCACCGGCAGAGAGTCGGAGGTGCTGTCCTCGGTGTCGGAGGATGAGCTCTGGTCCTGCACCTCCTGCGGGGCATGCGTAGCAAGCTGCCCGGTGAGCGTCAAGCACCTCGACCTGGTCTACGACCTCCGAAGAGAGCTTGTCTCCAAGGGGAGGCTGGACAAAGAGAAGTCAGGGATGCTTGCGAACCTCGCCCAGAGCCAGAATCCATACGGCTTCAAGAACTCCACCAGGGCCGCCTGGGCCGAGGGGCTGGGCATCGACACCCTGTCATCAAACCCGAAGGCCGAGTATCTCTATTGGGTCGGCTGCGTCTCTTCCTTCGACCAGCGGGCCCAGAGGATCGCGAAGGCGCTGTCGAAGATACTGAAGGGCGCTGGCGTATCCTTCGCAATCCTGGGGGCGGAAGAGATGTGCGTCGGCGACCCTGCTCGCAGGCTGGGCGAAGAGGGACGGTATCAGGAGCTCGTCTTCCAGAACATAGAGAAGCTGAAGTCCTACGGCGTGAAGAAGATAATCGCCACCTGCCCCCACTGCTTCAACGCGCTGAAGAACGAATATCCCCAGTTCGGGGGAGAGTTCGAAGTGGTCTATCACACCCAGCTGATCTCAGACCTCATCAGGGAAGGGAGGTTGTCCATCCCTCCAGAGAAGGTGCAGAAGATCTCCGTGACCCTCCACGACGCCTGCTACGCCTCGCGGTACAACAGCGTCTTCGACCAGCCGAGGGCGATGCTCAAGGCTTCGGTCGACGACCTGCGCGAGATGGGCAGGAGGAAGGAGAAGACCTTCTGCTGCGGCGCGGGCGGGTCCAACTACTGGTTCAAGGTCCCCCAGCAGGAGTCCATAGCCGGTATCAGGACGCAGGAGGCCGCAGGGACCGGTGCGAAGACCATCGCTACCGAGTGTCCCTTCTGCCTCTCCATGCTCGACGATGCCACCAAGGTGTCGAACTCGGGGATGGACGTCCGCGATGTGGCCGAGATCGTCGCCGAGTGCATCTGATCGCGAGGTCAGCCTCGTCTGACGACCTTTCCTCCCCCGGCGGGGAGCGCTCTCTGCACTTCTTCGAGGGTTGGTTCCCTGGGCTCTGAGCCGAGGTCCTTTAGGACCCGCTTGGCTGTCTCTGAGCCCTTCTCGTTGTGGGGTCGCAGGACGACGTAGTTGGCGCACCTCTTCCTGACCGAGTCCTCGGGTCCGGCCATCACCCGACCTTCCTGGTCCAGGCCCACCGCCACCTCGACGATCATCCTCGAGATGAAGTTCTTCTTCCCCCTGATCACGAAGGAGCCTCGCGGCAGGTACTCGCCGCTGGGAGCAGCCGAGCCGACCTGGTCTGGTGCCACCCAGTAGGCGTCGGCGGAGCCGAGGCCTGTCTTCCAGGCGCTGCTGAACGCCACTGTTGCCTGGGCGACCTGCCTGGCCTCTTCTTCGGTCTGTCCAGCTCCTCCCTTCAGTATGAAGAAGGGCGAGCCGAACAGGTCGGCATGGAACACCGTGTCGTTGGAGTCCATGTGCCTGCCGAGGAGCGCGGAGTTGGTCTGGGCGTCCCTCCCACCCACCGCCAGCTTCCCCTCGACTGTGACGAACCACCTGAACTTCTCGTACCACTCCCCCCTCCTCCTGGCCAGCGTCCGGCTTCGCGCCGGGGCCCCGGGGGCCACCCTGGATGCCTTCTTTTCGAGCTTGGCCGCCGCCTCAAGCCCCCGCGAAGACTTCGATTCGAGCTCCTTGGCGCGGTCGTAGAGGGCCGACGCCACCGCCGCCGGAGAAACCGGGTCCTTCTGCGACCTGACTCCCGCACCCCTCAGGACATTCAGCGCCGACTCCAGGGTCGCACCCCTGGCCTCGGCCGCGGCGGCCCGGGCCCTCGCTGCCTCTGCGACCAGCGACCCCGCTTCCTCCCTGAGCTTTGCGACCGTCGCCTCGAGCTCTCTCCGCTTCACCTCCTCGGGGCCAGGCTGCACAGGCTCAGACAGCGCCTCCCCGAGGAAGAGGCGGTCGCAGAGCTCGGAGACCGTCTCGGCCTCCTCTTTGACGCTGAGCCCGCTCGGGGGGAACGCGAAGATCTCGTCCCCAGCGGGGGTGCCGCACACGCAGGGCCGCGGCCTCTCCCTCGCTTCAGCGACCATGTCCTCGACGGCCTTCGCTATCTCCGCGCCTCTCCCTAAGAAGCTCGAGGCCGGGTCGCCCTCGGTCGCGCCCACCCTCTTCAGGGCCTCGGCGACGTACTTCCTGGGGAGTGCGATATGCCTGCCGATGGCCCTCCCAAGGGTCGTCTCCGTCTTCAGCATCCCTTCGACGTCCTCAGGCCCGACTTCGAGCGGGCTGCGCCTGCTCTGGCTCGGGGGCCGATAGGGGACCCCCCTGACCACCCGCCTTGCCTCGGCGCGCACCTCGTTCAGCGCGAGACGGATCGTGCCCTCTGGGTCGAGCACTATGATGTTCCCCGGGGGCATCAGCTCGACCACCATCCTTCGCCGCTCCCTCCCATCCAGGTCTAGCTGGAACACCCTGTCCAGGCCCAGCTGCGTAGCGCCGACGAACTTCGCCCTCTCCAGCTCTCCTCTCAGCTTCGTAGTGAACTCCGTCGTGTCGTCCCTCTCCTGCACCCTGCTTGAAATCCAGGCGCCCTTCTTCGGGGACGCGACCAGCCACACGTCTTCGCCCCCTGGCCTCCTGAAACGGAAGAGCTGGGCGCCTCCTCTTCTGTAAATGTTATTAACGTAGGTTCCGCGCAACGTCGAGTCGATTTCTTTGGCGAGCACCAAGACTTCAAAGCCGGATAATTCGGCCACGAAGCCTCAGCCGACGGCGGCGTTTGATAAGCTATACTGGACGAGGATAGGGATGGCGGCCCTCGCGGGGGTCGGTACCCAGGCCCTCAACCAGGCTTACGGCTTCGACTGGTCCTTCGGGGTCAGCATAGGGATAGGCGTCTATCTCATCTCCTACTATCTCGCGTTGTATGGGTGGTACCGGGGAGCTCCAAGGGAGCTGCAGGGGAAGGTCTACACGACCGGTGTCGGCGGATATGTGATGGTCTTCCTGTTCACTTGGATGCTCGGCTTCACTCTGCAGACTGCTGGGTACCCGCTGTAAGCTTCGAGTAGGTCAGCAGAGTGTCCGCGTAGCCCGCATCGAAGTCGTCTGCCATCTGGCTCGACGCGATGGACTTCGCCGCCCTCTCCACCTTGGCGCTGTCCCAGGCCTGCAGCGTCCCGTCCTTCCCTTTGGACATGCTCGTGAGTATCCCGGCGGCCGCCGCCAGGCTCCCTCTCTCCTTCTCGGACCTCACTTCAGGCTGAAGCGCCTGTATCTTCCGCTTCGCTTCATCAAGGTCGGACTTCACAAGGGAGTCTAGTATCGACATGATGTTGGCCTGCACAGTCCTACCCGTTTACACCAGCACTTCCTGAGATATTTAACCATCCTCGGCCCCGAGCCATGTCCTGCTCTCGCACGGGTCTCAGAGCCTCCTGTGCCGCGCGGCGCTCTCTGTGGGCTCGACCTGCCAGCCGGCCACTGCAGCCCTGCACCTCGTCCGCACCCAGTTGACCCTGCCGCAGTTCCAGCGGCTGACCGCCGACGCCCTCGCTTCAGGCGTGCGGTCCCGTCGGCTTCAGGTCACCCCGAGTACCCCGATCTCCAGGGTTGCCTTCGCCCTTGGGGGTGAGGCGGTCGCTGTCACCCTCCCGCCCTGACGCTCGAGGAGGATGGACCTGTGGACCAGCTGCTCCACAGTCCTCCCTCCTATCCCGACGTCCCCGATGGCGCCGAACGTGACCCGGTTCGTCAGGAGGTACGCCCTGGCATTGGCGTACGCGTCTCTGGCCATCTCGCTCAGGTGGATGTCCAGGGCTCCCTGCCTGCTCGGGGTGTTGGACCGCCCGGGGAGCGCCACAGAGAAGTTGCGCGTGAGCGTGTCCACGACCACCAGCCTGCATCTGGCTGTCACGCCCCTGCCTTGCATCCCCCTGACGGTCTCCATCTGTTCCGGGGCAGAGTCTGACCTCATGTACACCACCCTCTCGAGGACCCCCTCCGTGTCCCACCCTCTGGCCCCGGCGATCTGTTCGAGCCTCTCCGGCCTGAATGCTCCCTCGGTGTCGATGTACAGGACGCTGTCCCCCTTCCTGGCCGCGCAGAGTGCCGCCTGCATCGCCAGCTGTGACTTGCCGCTGTTGCTCCTCCCATAGATTTCAGTCAGGGTGCCGGCCCTGTATCCGCCGGAGAGCAGTGCGTCGAGCCCTTCGGACCCTGACGTATAGCTGGGGAACGAAGCGACCCACCTGATGGCTTCCGCGGCGGTCTCGGTCCCGGCCGTTTTCTCCCCCTATCCGGGCTGTTTCAGCACCGATGTCTTTTTAACTGTGAGTCGGGCCACGCGGAATCCGAAAGTGAGCCCACAGCCGTTCCAGCCACCTCAGCAGTCAAAGCGCCCTCTCACCATACTACAGAAGTCCATGAACAAGCAGGTCTCTGTCCGTTTGAAGAACGAGATCGAGTACAGAGGGAAGATGGCCAACGTCGACCCTTACATGAACGTCATACTGGTCGACGCCGAGGAGTCGGAGAACGGGAACAAGATTGCGAACTACGGCAAGGTCGTGATCAGGGGCAACAACGTGCTGTACGTGAAGATAGAAGACCGCCTGTAGGCACGCGTCTCGAAGGATATCTCAGTCTTACTCCAGTGCCTGCGACCTGCCTGTGACGTAGTCGAAGCCCTTCTGAGGGTCCACCGTGATCCCATAGGCTCTCCTGAAGAAGCTGGTGACGCTCTTGACGTCGTGCATCAGCAACTCGTTGCCGTTGGGGTGCGAGGCGTCTACCGCCTGAGGCCAGTCGATCAGCCAGAATGACGCGCCGTCGGTGAGTATGTTGTACTCGCTGAGGTCGGCGTTCACCAGCCCGGCCACCATGTACGCCGTCCGCATGAGGCCGAGGATGACGCCCAGGGCACCACTCTGGTCCTCGAGGCCCGGACGCTGGGACAGCCTCACCCCGGAGACCTCCTCCAGCAGGACAGTGCTCCTGCTGTATGCCACGGCCCGGGGGAACGAGGGGGAGAGCCCCTCAAGCTTCCTCAGGGCGTGATACTCCCGCCTTGCCGCTTCATAGTTGGCTGTCATCCAGCTCCTGAACGCCGCGTCTTCCCTGGCCCGCTTCTTCCTGACGCTAGTGAACGACGTCCTCCCTATCTTGTAGAGCTTGAGGGCGTAGGCCGACCCTTCTTCACTGAGTGCCTCGTAGACGTCTGACTCCTTCCCCTTCGCGATGATTGCCCCCAGCGCGAAGATGAGGTCCTTCTTCACATAGTCCTTCAGGGCCATCACCTCCACCCCCTCCCTCGTCAGGGCGAAGCCCTGGCCCTTTCTCGTCAGGAGCCCCTTCCTCTCCAGGTCGCCCGTGGCAAAACTCACCCTCTCAGGAGGGAGGCGGCTCATGCGCGACAGCCTTCCGGCGTCGGGGGTCCCATATCCAGTGGACGCGCGTTCTACCCCTGCCAGGGTCCTCCACTCCTCGTCCTTCAGCGACTTCAGGACCCTTGCCGCCTTCTCCGTAGTTGACATCCGTCCGCCGCTCGGACGCCCTCCCTATTGATGTTGCCACCGCGGGCCGGCCATCGTTCTTATCAGCCGCCCCTCCGTACCCATACGCCTTGCAGCGGATCATCCTCGACACGGACACGGCGGGCGACGACACGATCGCCATCATGATGGCGATGAGGGCGAAGGGCGCGAGGCTCGAGGGCATCACCATCAACTGCGGGAACATCGACTTCGACCAGGAGGTCGAGAACGCCCTCTACACCATCGAGGTCGCGGGGGAGTCCGGGAAGGTCCCTGTCTATCCTGGTGCAAGGCACCCTCTGCTCAAGGAGTGGAGGACCGTGGAGGACATCCACGGGACCGACGGCATGGGGAACTCGATGTTTCCCCGGGCCAGGCAGCGGCCCGAGCGAAAGCACGCGGTGGACGCCATCATCGACGCCATCAACGAGAGCCCCGGAGAGATCACGCTCGTCGAGATAGCGCCCATGACCAACGTCGCCCTCGCCCTGAGGAAAGACCCGGGGATAGCCAAGAAGGTGAAGGAGTTCTACTTCATGGGGGGCGCCAACCAGTACCTCGGCAACGTCACCCCGGCCGCCGAGTTCAACATCTGGGTCGACCCGGACGCCGCAAGCATAGTCCTGAACTCGGGGATGCCGATCACCATGGTGGGATGGGAGATAGTGATGCGGCACGGGCTCATCGGGGTCCCCGAACTGGAAGAGATCGAGAGGATGAAGACCAAGGAGTCGGAGTTCTATCTGGCTGTGAACAGGCAGGTGAGAAAGTTCATGGAGATCGAGCGGGGGATAGACGGGACCAGCTGCCCTGACAGCATCACCATGGCCATCGTGCTGAACCCGGAGGTAGCGACCGAAACCCGGGACCGCTTCGTCGAAGTCGACGCCGGCGACGGAATCTCGAGGGGGGTGACCTGGGTCGACGAGCTGGGGGCCCTGAAAAAGAAGCCCAACGTGAGGGTGGTCTACCAGGCCTCGCAGCAGGCCTTCCGCCGCATGCTGTATGAGATGCTCAGGGGCGGCCGGGTCTAGAGCTACTCCAGCGGGTCAGACCTCAGGAAACCGTCTACTTCTCCCCGTCTGGGGATGGCGGCCACGACCTCTGCTTTTGTGGCACAGAGCGCCCCTGCATAGTTCGCGAATCTCACCGCCTGCCTCAGCGGCTCGCCCTCGCTGAGGGCCACCGCCAGCGCGCCATTGAAAGCGTCGCCGGCGCCTGTGGAGTCGACAGCCCTCACGGAGGGCGCGGGGACAGAATAGGAGTCCCCCCGAGTCATCACCCTGGCTCCGCGGCTGCCGAGCGTGACGACGACTGCCCCGGCCCCCCTGGCCAGGAGCGCCTTTGCTCCTGGCTCAAACTCGGCCTCCCCAGTGAGCTCCCGGAACTCCTCCTCGTTCGGGGTGACGATGTCTACGCCCGAGAGGTCGGCGCCCCCTCCCACGCATGGGGCCGGGTTGAGGATGACCGTGAGTCCGCGCTCCTTCGCGATCCGCCTAGCCGCGGCCACTGTCTCTGGGGGGATCTCCAGCTGCACGAGCATGATCCCAGACCGGGCAATGGTCCCGGAGGCCCTTTCGATGTCTGACGGCGCCAGCTCCCAGCTTGCCCCAGGGTCGATGACTATGGAGTTGGCACCCTCGCCGTCGACCATCACGAAGCCAAGGCCAGTGTGCTTGGATGTCCGTCTCACCTGGTCCGTGTCCACGCCCTCCCGCAGCCACATAGCCATGGCCTGGTCGCCATCCTCGTCCGAGCCGACGCAGGCGACGATGCTCGCCTTCCCTCCGAGCCTCCTGACGGCCACCGCCTGGTTGGAGCCTTTTCCCCCGGGGACCCGCTGGTACCTTGAACCGGCCACGGTCTCCCCAATCTTCGGGAGGCGGTCCACCCGCATCGTCACCCCGGTGAGGTAGCTCCCTACGACTACTATCGGCTTCACCGGGCGAGCCGCTCCCTCAGCTCGTCGATGATCGCCACTCCGGCCCTCGTCCCCAGGTAGTCGGCCCCGGCGTCCACCAGGCTGAGGGCGTTGTCGAGGTCCCGAATCCCGCCGGACGCCTTCACGTGCACCTTCGGGCTGACCGACTCCCTGAGGAGCCTGATGTCCTCCACCGTCGCAGGTCCACCCCTCCCCCAACCGCTCGAGTTCTTCACCCCTGCCACCCCGGCCTGCTCGCTCAGCTTCGCCGCCCTGACCTTCTGCTCCCGGTCGAGCACCGTGAACTCCAGCATCACCCTCACGGGCCTGCCTCGGGCTTCTTCCACCATCGCTGCCACTTCGTCCCTGAACTCCTCATCCATCCCTGACCTGAGGAAGCCTATGTTGGGCATCACGTCGAACATGTCCGCGCCGAGCCCGGCGGTCTCCCTGATCTCCGCCACCTTCGCGCTGGTGGTCACCCCTCCCATGGGGAATCCCACCCCTGCAGAGACCTTCACGTCGTCCCCGACGAACTGCTTGGCCTGCTTCACCCAGCACCCCTGGACCACCACGGCACCGAACCTGTACTCCCTCGCCGCGGCGCAGAACGCCTTCAGGTCAGAAAGCGTGGCTTCGGGTGCCACCAACGTGTCATGTATCCTCTTCGCAAACGCTTCCGGGTCTGGGGGCCTCTTGTCCATGGTTCGCCCCTCGGCGGGGCATCGTAATTGAGCTTTCTCGGTTCAGCGTAGCCCCTCGGCCGCAGCCCTGGCATATGCCGCCCAGTAGGCATCTGGGGCCTCTTCGAATCGCCGCGGCCGACCGTCCCCCCTGCTGACCCAGAGGCCCTTCCCGGCTGACACTCGGCCAACCGCCGTCGCGCCGACCCCCGATCCACCGAGGGTCTCCTCTAGCTTCTTCGCCCGGCCGGGCCTGCAGGTGATGAGGAGCGCCCCCTCCCCCATGGTGCGGAGAGGGTCGACGCCGAATGCAGCGCAGACGTCGGCTGCCTCCCGCGGGACGGGGATCCTGTCCGCGTCCACCACGAACGACTTGCCTGACGCCGCTGACATCTCGTCCAGCCCCCCCAGCACCCCGCCCTCGGTTGCGTCGTGCATGGAGGTGACAGCAGTCTTCAGTCCGGCCCTGCGGGCCGCCCTGGCGTCGGCCACCGTGGAGCACCGCTGGAGCAAGGACCGGGCCAGTCTGGCCTCCTTTCCGCCGACCGCCCTCTCTGTGAACTCGGGGAAAGACAAGGCCAAGGACGCAGCCGCCTCTATGGCAGCATGCTTGGTCACCAGGACGACGTCCCCCGCCCGCGCCATGGAGGGGGTGACGTACCCGTCATCGGGAGCGAGTCCGAACATCACCCCCCCACCGATCACCGTGTACCCTGCGCCCGGGTAGCTCCCGCTGTGGCCGGCTGCTATTGTGATCCCGAGCTCCGCGCATTCGTCCCCGATGGCGCCGACGTACTCCACCCTGTCGCCGGCTTTCATATCTGGTGGGAAGTTATAGGTGAAGACAGCGAACTCGGGGTCCACCCCCGCGGCGGTGAAGTCCGACGCGATGAGGTGCACGCTCATCCAGGCAGAGCGCCTCATGCCCACCACCGGCATGACCGAAACCGGGTCGGCCGAGACTATCATGACCTTACCACCGCCCAGGCGCAGCACGCCGTTGTCGAGTCCCTTGCCTGGACCGTGGACGACCTTCTCCGACCGCGCGCCGAGGTGCCCGTAGACGGCCTCCATCGAGCTCGGTGGAAGCTTCCCAGCGGCGCTCAAGGCTTGGCGGCTCCGCCGTGGTACTGCATGAACCCCAGCTTGCGGAAGGCGGGGGCGGCTGCCCGGATTATCGCGAGGGCGGCGGGGATGTAGACCAGGTCCACCATGGTGGCGAAGTCGAACGAGGCGAGCCCGAGCGGCGACTGCCCTGCAGGGACGCTGTAGGAAAAGAGGCCATAGGCGTAGAAGAACCAGTCGGAGAAGAAGAACGCAAGCGTCTCAAATACGGTCGCGCACACCATGGCTGCGACCAACGTCTTCGTCCCACGGTTCCTGGCCCACGCTATGATGATGACCTCCGGGACCCGGGCCCAGATCATCCCGAATGGGTAGATGGGGGACCCCCCTCCCTTGAATGCCACGTTGTATGCCTCGCCTATGAAACCGCCTATTCCGGTGGCCGCGGCTGCTGTGGGCACGTCTATCAACACCGCCAGCACCATTATGATCGCGGGGGACCAGGTGATTTCGTAGACCGGGGGCGGCAGCGGGATTGAGAACACGACGCTCGCGGTTATCAGCGCGGAGAACACTGTCACCACGGACAGTTTGATGCTTGGCCGAACCCCGGGCGCGCCAGCGGGCCGCGGGCCTGTCTCTCCCACACTCTTCCGTCAGGGGACTCGTTTATAAGTTACCTAATAAGTGAATTATAGCGTGCAGCCTCCTGACGAGCTGATGTCCCAGTTCTTCCTCCCAGCCATGCGCCAGCTGGTCGCGATCCGGTTACGGTCACAGGGGCTCTCTCAGAGCAGAATCGCGCGGCTCCTCGGCACGACCCAAGCCTCTGTCAGCATGTATCTCTCGTCAGGGTCAGCCAAGGCCGACTCTGCGCTGTCGCGGTTCTCAGTCTCCAAGGCTGACGCCGAACTCTACTCTGCCCGACTGGCTTCGGCTGTCTCCAGCGGTGCGGCGGAAGGGGTCGGGACCCTCGCCTCCATATGGACGGGGATCCTCGGGAGCGGCGCCGCCTGCGGTGCCCACAGGACGCTGTATCCGGGCCTCGCCGACTGTGACGTATGCGTCAGGGCCTATGGGGGCCAGGCCGGCGCCAAGGCCCGGGCCGTGGCAGACGTCTCAGAGGCCGTCCGACTGCTGGAGTCGGCGGCCAGTTTCGTCAGCGTGATGCCTGAGGTGTCTGTCAATCTGGCCCTCGCGGCCGGAGAGGCGACGAGCCCGTCTGACGTGGTGGCCATACCCGGACGGATCGTGAAGGTCCGGGGCAGGGCGAAGGCGATGCTCCCGCCCGAGGCCGGGGCGTCGGCACACATGGCCAGGGTCCTGCTCCTCGCCCGGGCGGTCCGTCCAGAGTTCAAGGCCTGCATCAACCTGCGGTACGACGACAAGGTCGCGTCGGTGCTGAAGCGGTTTGGCCTGCGCGTCCTCTCGGTCGGCGGCCGGTCGCGCGCCTCGACGGACGACCCGACGGTCGAAGCCCTCCGGAGGAGGCTGGAGAGCTCGCCTGATGCATTCGACGCCGTGGTTGACGAAGGCGGGAACGGCATAGAGCCCAACCTGTATCTCTTCGCTTCGGGCGCGCGCGAGGTCGCCTCCCTGGCTTTGAGGCTGGCTGCGTCCTACTCGGCGAGCTAGCTATCGGCGCCTTTCGGGCGCCCTGGACCTTCGGGCCCGCTTGACGCAGGCCTCAACGAAGGCGACGTAGATAGGCTCAGGCCTTTCGGGCCTGCTGACGTACTCCGGGTGGTATTGCGTCCCCATGTAGAATGGGTGCCCTTCGAGCTCCATCACCTCTGCCCTCCTTCTGCCGTCGCTGAACGCGGTGAACCTCATCCCCTTCTCTTCGAACCGCTTGAGGTACGTCTGGTTAAGCTCGTACCTGTGCCTGTGCCTCTCCCTGATCTTCTCCTCCCCATAAATGTCAAACGCCCTGCTGGGCCTTTCGATGAAGACATCATGGCCCCCGAGCCTCATGGTCCCGCCAAGGTCGGCTACGTCTCGCTGCTCCGGGAGAAGGTCGATCACCGGGTGCGGCGTCTTCGGGTCGACCTCTGTGCTGTTGGCCCCCTTCAGCCCCAGGACGTTCCGGGCGAAGGAAACGCTCGCCAGCTGGAAGCCGTAGCACAGTCCTAGGAACGGTACCTTGTCCACCCTCGCCACGTTGGCCGCGGCGATCTTCCCCTCTATCCCCCTCCCTCCGAACCCCTGAGGGAGGACGACCCCGTCGTAGGCGTCTATCTGGCGGAGCTGCGACTCGTCCTTCTCGATCGTCTCGGAGTCTATCCAGGATATGCTGACGTCTGCCCCCTTGACCGCGCCAGCATGGGCGAGCGCCTGATTCACGCTGACATAGCTGTCAGCCAGGTTGGCGTACTTCCCCACCATGGCGATCCTGACCGTCGACCCGTGGCCGACGAACCTGTCGGCGACCGTGTTCCAGGCGCGCATCGAGCCCCTTGCCTTCAGCCCGAGCTGCCTCCTGATCGGTGCCAGGACGCCTTCGCCTTCCAGGAGCCTGGGGACCAGATAGATCGACTCGACGTCTGGGTCTGAGACCACGCTCTCTATCGGAACGCTGGTGAACAGCGCTATCTTCTCCTTGGCGTCTGGGGGGAGCGGACGGGACCCGCGTATCACCATGACGTCGGGCTGGACCCCTATCCTCCTCATCTCCTGGACGCTATGCTGCGTGGGCTTCGTCTTCATCTCCCCCACCACAGACAGCTCCGGCGCGAGGCTGACGTGGAGGAAGAGGGTCTTCGAGGGGCCGTCTTCCATCCTCATCTGCCTGAACGCCTCAAGGAAGGGGAGGCTCTCTATGTCCCCGACCGTCCCCCCGCACTCCACCACCAGGACGTCGACCTTCTCCTTCTCCGCCAGGTCCCTTATCCTCCTCTTGATCTCATCCGTGACGTGCGGGATGATCTGCACGGACTTGCCCAGGAACAGCCCCCTCCGCTCGTCGTCGATTACTTTCTTGTAGATCTGGCCCGTAGTTATGTTGTTGGCCCTCGACATGTCTCTGTTCAGGAACCGTTCGTAGTTTCCTATGTCCATGTCGGTCTCTCCGCCGTCGTCGGTGACGAAGACTTCGCCGTGGGTATAGGGGTTCATGGTGCCGGCGTCGAAGTTGAGGTAGGGGTCGATTTTCAGGCAGGTGGCCCTGACCCCGGACAACTGGAGCAGCTTGGCGACAGAAGACGTGATGATGCCTTTGCCTAGCCCCGACATGACCCCGCCGGTGACAAACAGGTACTTGGGCAAGTTACAACTTTACAGTTCACGTTAATTAAGGGTTGCGAGGCTCTTGACCTAGGTCACCTGCCGGGTGATCACAGCCAGGTCCGAGACGTCCACCAGCAGCTTGCTCACCCGCTCCAGCGAAGCCAAGATTTCGGCCGTGCTGGCGCTATCCCCGGCGGCTGCCTTCGCTATCGAGGCGAGGCTGGACGTGACGTCCTTCGCCATAGCATCCATCCGGCTGTTGACTGTCCTAGGCCTCCCGGCCCGTCTCGACAGGAACCCCTGGGTGGCCAGGTCGTTCATCACCTTCAGCTTGGCGACGCACCTCGAGTACTCTCTGGCGAGATGCTTCGGGACTCGGCTTTCATGGAACTTCGCCGAGAGCTCGCTGACCGCGTCCCCTGCGCTCTCGAGAAAGGTCGCCAGGACCCTGTAGTCGAGGAGGTCGACCGGGGAGAGGCCGTATCGCTCTGCGACCTCTGCCCTGACGATGGCCGCCCTCGTTGCTCTGACGAGGAGGAAGTAGAGCCTGTCCACCTCGTCGTCCCGCTCGCTCACGAGGGTGAGCAGCTTGGAGTCGCCCTTTGAGAGGGCGTCTGCGGTGTCCTTGAGCATCCCGTCTAGGAGCCCAGACATCCTCCTGACGATGTTCTCAGGGGTGATGGCGGTCGGCTCGAGGAGGAACTGCAGGGTGATCCGCCTGGAGTCCTCGTCGAGCACCTCCAGGCCGACGAGCCTCCGCATGGTGTCCCTGATGACCTGCCTCTCCTCCCTGGTGATCGTCTTCGTGCCTACGACCTTAATCAGGTCGTAGCCCAGGAGGTACGCCCCGGTGACGTCGTTGACCACCTGGGCGAAGTCCTTCCCCGTGTGCTCGATGACCAACTGCCTCTGCTCCTCTTCAGCACCCTCGTAGGGCCTTACGATCAGCTTGCGCGGAGAGAGCTCCTCCACCGAAAGGTCCGCCCCCTTTCTGATCCCGTTCTTCCTGATCCAGTCTTTGGGGAGCGAAACCAGGATCGTCCCCCTCCCCATCTCTATCGCCTTCCTCGCAGGCACGTCTCTATGGCTGGTACCCGCTCTCTATACGTCATTCGGAGAGCCCGCGGCTCTACTGCGCCGGGGCGGGGGCGGCCTTGTTCACCTGCTTGTTGACCGCTTCAGCCAGATAGTGGCCGCGCAGGGTGACCCTGGCCTCGGTGACCCCAGGTACTGACATCAATCCTGCCTTGATGTCGCTGGCAATCTTCAGCGCGAACATGGGGGGGCAGAAAGGCGCCGTCAGGTGGAATTCGAGGTCCACGGAACCGCCGCTGACCGCCAGCTTGTCAATGAGCTTGAGGTCGGTGATGGGCCTCCCGAGCTCGGGGTCCATGATCTTGGCCATGGCCGCGTCGATGGCCGATTGATCTACCTGGGACAACGGCTCATTGTGCTCAACTGATTATTTATCCGTTTGGCGGCGAAGGCCATGTAGCGATGCCGGCTTTCGCTTCCTTCTTCGCCTTCGACGTCGGGCTCTTCGTGGAGGCCTTCGTGCTTCTGTTCGCTGTAATCGACGCCGTGGGGACGGTCCCCATATTCATCGGGCTCACCGAGGGGTCCGGGGGATCCAGAAAGAAGATAGTGAAGCAGGCGGTCGTCATCTCGACTGTCATACTCGTACTCTTCGCGCTCTTCGGATGGCTGATCTTCGAAATCTTCGGCATCAACATCAACGACTTCCGGGTCGCAGGGGGGATCATACTGTTCATCGTCGCCGTCGACCACCTCAGGGGGGAGCAGGACCGGCAGAGAGGGCTGGCCCCATCTGACATCGCCGCCTTCCCGCTCGCCACCCCCCTCCTGGCCGGACCTGGTGCGATCTCCACGGTGATCATCATATCTGCCCCTCCCTACAGCCCGCTCCTGGCCCTGCTCGTGGTGGGGTGCAACGCAGCCGTGGCCTACTTCGTCCTCTCCAGCTCCGACTGGGTGAGCAGGTTCATGGGACAGAACGGGACCGTCGCCCTCTCCAGAATAACCGCCCTGCTGATCGCGGCCCTGGCAGTCGCATTCGTAGCCGAAGGGCTGAAGGGACTGTTCCCCGTGCTATAGTGGCGGCCATGACCAGAGCGGTCCGCGTCAGGATAGTGGGACTCGTCCACGGCGTCTCCTTCCGGGCGAGCATGGTCAGGCTGGCGGCGGATGCAGGCGTCCACGGCTGGGTCCGCAACCTCCCGGACGGTTCCGTGGAAGCTTTCTTGGAGGGGGATGATATGATGGTTCAGAGGGTCATAGACTGGGCCAAGCTAGGCCCGCCCCGGGCCAGGGTTGACCGGGTCGACGTAAAGGCGGCCTCTCCGAGAAACCACCGCGACTTCCGCATCCACGGCTGACGGGGCCTCACCCTCTCTGATGGGATGCCCACTTCTCGTCGAGGTGCGGATCGGAGAGCGCCGAGGTCACGTAGCTCCCGAACTGTGCGGCTGTCGCTCCGTCGGACCTCCCTGTGATCTTCACCTTCTGTTCGTATAACGAGCAGAGGTCGAGGGCCATCGCGAGCCTTCTGCTCTTCTCCAGCATCCCGATGTGTTCGAGGAGCATGACCGCCGCCCTCATGAGGCTGAGCGGGTCCGCGTAGCTCTCTCTCCCCTCGGTGACCATCCTCGGCGCCGACCCATGGATCGCCTCAAACATGCCGAACCTCGCCCCGATGTTGGCACTCCCCGCGGTTCCGACCCCGCCCTGCAGCTCTGCGGCCTCGTCGGTCACGATGTCCCCGTAGAGGTTCGGGAGGACGACCACCTCGAAGTCGCGCCTCCTCTTCTCGTCTATGAGCTTCGCGGTGAACACATCGATGTACCAGCTGTCCCACTTGATCTCCGGGAAGCCCCCTGCCACGCGCTTCGCCGCGTCCAGAAACAGCCCGTCGGTGGCCTTGATCACGTTGGCCTTCGTCACGACCGTCACCCGCTTCCTCCCCGTTCTCCTAGCGTGCTCGAAGGCGAGCCGGATTATCCTCTCCGCCCCCGGCCGGGTGATTACCTTGAAGTCTACGGCCAGGTCAGGGGTGGCCATGAACCCCTTGCTGCCGAGGACATACTCCCCCTCGGTGTTCTCTCTGAAGAATACCCAGTCGATCCCCTCGGACGGCATCTTCACGGGCCGCACGTTGGCGAAAAGGTCGAACGCCGTCCTGATCGCGATGTTCGCGCTCTCGATGTTCGGCATCCCGCTCCCTGCTTCTGGGGTGGTCGTCGGCCCCTTCAGGAGGACGTGACACTTCCGGATCTCCGCAAGGACCTCCTCGGGGAGCGACTTCAGTTGCTTGACCCGGTTCTCGATGGTGAGCCCGCCTATCTCCCTGATCTCCACCCTGCCGGCCTTGAGCTCGTCTTGGAGGAGTGTCTCCATCACCTTCGTCGCCTCCTTCGCTATGACGGGGCCGATGCCGTCTCCTCCGATGACCCCGATCACTATTCTGTCTAGCTTCGAGTAGTCCAGCCACTCGACGGGCCTGCTGATCCTCTTGGCTCTCTCGATCTGCTCCTGCAGCAGCCCCCGGAAGCGCTCGGCCGCCTCCGCGAGGGAGACGTCTTCGCCAGCCATGAGTCTCCGCCTTCCTGTCAGACCATTAAAGGGTGCTCCCGAAGAAGCCGCCGAACCTCAGGCTGGCGGGCTCTGGCTGCGTCTCCGCGAGACCGCGCGGAGGACCGGGAGAGATATGGCCGACCCCACAGCGGTGAAGAACGTGCGTTCTAGAGGATAAAGGGGGAAGAAGAGCTCGACCGTCCCCCGCCAGGCCTGCAGTGACAGCGTCCCGAACACTCTCACCGAAAGCTCCTGGCCGACCAGGGTCCCGGTGAGCTGTCCGCAGAGAAGGGCTGCGAATGTGATGCTCACCACGAACGCCGGGTTGAGCTTTGACATCCTCCCGGAGCCCTCCAGCCACAGAGCCCCCGCCAGGGGGAACAGGGAAGCCACGTGCAGCCACGTGAAGGGGACCGGCCCGATGAAGAGCACAGATATCGGGTCGGCCCAATACAGCGCGATGACTATGAGAGGAACCGCAAGGGCCGCCTTCCTCTTCCCACTGTATGCTAGGCCGGCCACCGCCACCGTGGCAAGGTCGGCCGCAAGAATCGAGATGCCGATGCCGTTGAACGCTACGCTGCCGGCATAGATGTCCATGATGTCCCCCACCAGGGCCGCGAACCCCCCCACATAGGGGCCGAACATCATCCCCGCCAGGGTGGTGACGAAGTTGCTAGCGGTGAGGAAGTTGCCCGCGCCTAGGACAAGCCTCGATATCGGGATGGTCCCCAGCACCGCATACACGGCGGCGAAGGCCGAGGCCGAAGCCACGATTGATGTCCTCCGTTTCAGCCTCAGCAACGGGGGCACCCCAACCACTGCCGACTTGACACTTTCATCGCTCCGGGCCCCTGTTCCGAGGCCGTCGACTAACGTTTTTAGCGCGACGTGTCCGGACTGCATTCAATGTCCTCCGACGCCGAAGTGAAGAGGGCCGCGGAGTTGAAGCTCTGGCTCGAGGGGAGGATAGCACAGCTGCAGGAAGAGATAGAGAGGCTCAGCGAGACTCTGGGCTACGTCGACGCCACGCTCAGGGTGTCTACGTTCAAGCCCGCCATAGAGATGCTCGCGGAATCCAAAGACGTCCCAGAGACGCGCGAGCTGAAGAGAGACAAGGGCGGCCAGGTCATAGCTGTCGCCACGATAACCTCGGACGCCGTCGCCGTGGAGCCTTCAGGGGTCGCTTTGAAGGCGACCACCCCGCCGTTCAGGTCCTTCCTGATCGGCAAGATACTCGAGGGGATGAAATCCAAGGACGAGGAGCTCATGAAGGCGGGCAAGCTCGCGAAGGGGTCTGGCTTGAGGTTCGACGTGGAAGAGGCCAACGGGTCCATAGGGAAGCTGATAATCGAGAACTACGGGGAGAAGGCGAGGCTCAACGAGATCCTCAACACGGTCGCCTGGACCTTCTCGCGGATGCTGGAGAAGTAGGAGCTAGCGCCCCTTCAGCTCCGACAAGGTAGGCGGAACAGGATCTTTGCCTTCCAGGTAGAGCTTGGCGGCCCTGTTGGCGAAACCTAGGCGCCCCTGCTCGTCCATCTCCTTCAACCTACCATAGATGGAAGCCGCGTCCCAGACGTCCCCGGCTCCCGTGAGGCGGCGCGTCCGGATCGACCTTGTGGGGCTGGCTGTCACCCTCGTCCCTTCGCTGGTGTATGCCCCATCGACGCAGTGCATGTCGAATACGACCCCGAGCGCCCTCGCAAGGTAAAGGCACCTGGACGCCCTGTCCGCGGACTCGATCCCCATGGCGGTGGCCGCCGAGAGGCTCTCGAACTCGTTCATGCTGACCCAGTCGACGAGCCCCCCCTTCGAGATGAGCCTGGCAAGCGCCATGAACCTGTCCAGCCTGTCCCGAAAGTCCGCCGGGTCTATGTAGATGGTCTTCTCGGCGCCAAGGCGCCGCCTCAGCGCCTGCAGCAGCTCGGTCCCCCGCCTGTTCGCCGCCCAGTTGACCGAGCAGACCACTTTCGAGCCTTCGAGCCCCGTCCAGTCGTCCTCGTCGAGGGCCGAAGGTCCGAAGTCAGAGGCGCCCCTCCCGTCGGACAGCATCACGTTGGTGCTCTCCTCGAATGCGACCGTCAGCCCCGCCGGCAGAGGCTTCACCTTCAGGTCTGCCTTCAGCCCTCTGAAGGCGCTCTTCAGGAGGTGCTCGTGTGCGGGTTCGCAGTGGGTAATCAGCAGGGTCCTCAGGCCCAGGCGGGCCAGGGCGTGGGCGAGGTTCACGGCGTTCCCGCCCCTGATCTCCTCCTGTGGCACCCCATGGATGCCGCCTCCTCCGGACGCAGCTTTCTCCGCGACCTCTGCCATGGTCTTCTCGAGCCCCCTCACATGGACCAGCCTGTCCACGAAGTAGTCGTGCATCACGGCCACGTCGTACTTGCGGGGCATCCTACTTCAGGATCTTTATGCTCCGGACGTCCTTCAGGCCATGGAGCTCCTCGACGACATGCCCGGTGAGCTGCCCCTCCACCACTAACGTCATCTTCGCGTCGTGCACCATCTCCGGGTCTTCCGCGACCGCCTGCCTCACCACCATGCCATGACGCGAGAGTATCTCCGCGACCTCTGCCATGATCCCCGGGGACTTGGGGTCTGCCTGAATGATCAGAGCAGTGTAGCCCAGCATGTTCACGACGTCGACTAAACTGGTCCCGAGGGGGGCCGTCCTTGAGAAGAGAGAGTAGAGGTAGCGGTTCTGCCGTATCTGCTGCACCGTCTGCTTCACCACCCTTCTGTCCACTTTCACCGCCCTGGCTACAGCAGTGAAACCCACCTCCACGTCCCCCACGTAGATCTTCTCGTCTTCGGAGACCCGCATCCCGCACTCGATCATCTTCCTCACAATATCTGGCCTGACCACCTGCCTCTCGAACTGCTTCCTGATGCTAGGCCACACGAACCGTGTCCGGAATCGTGCGCTATTGAGGGTTTCCGCACCGTCTGAACCGGAGACACAATGCACAGTTTCGTGCACGATTCGATTTAACCTGCTGGGGTGGGGCCGGGGCCATGAGTCCCACGCAGCTGAAGTCAGTCCTTTCTTCCGACAAGCTCCCCGCGGCGTACTACAACATCCAGCACGACCTCCCGGAGCCACTCCCGCCGCCTCTGGATCCGCGGACCATGCAGCCGATGGCGCCCGAACCGCTCCTCCGGCTCTTTGCAAAGGAGTGCGTGATGCAGGAAGTCTCCACCCAGGAGTTCATCCCGATCCCCGACGAGGTCAGGGAGGCATATCTTCGGCTAGGAAGGCCGACCCCGCTGCACCGGGCAGCCAGACTGGAGGCAAAGCTGAAGACCCCTGCCAAGATATTCTACAAACGCGAGGATCTCAACCCTGCCGGCAGCCACAAGCCGAACACCGCCATAGCCCAGGCCTACTACCACAGGAAGGAGGGGACAGAGCGCCTGACCACAGAAACGGGGGCGGGACAATGGGGGAGCGCGCTCGCCCTGGCAGCAGCGATGTTCGACATAGACCTGACGGTGTACATGACGAGGAGCAGCTACGAGCAGAAACCATATCGCAGAACGCTGATGGAGGTGTACGGGGCCGAGGTGCACTCGTCGCCCAGCTCAAGGACCAGCGCCGGGAGGAAGTTCCTCGAGAAAGACCCGAACCATCCCGGTGGCCTTGGCATCGCCATCAGCGAAGCGGTTGAGGACTGCATCACTCACGACAACACGAAGTACGCCCTAGGTAGCGTCCTAAACCACGTCCTCACCCACCAGTCAGTCATAGGGCAGGAGGCGAAGCTCCAGATGGAGGAGTTCGGCGAGGACCCCGACTACATAGTAGGATGCATAGGCGGAGGGAGCAACTACGCCGGCCTGGCCTACCCATTCATGAAGGACAAACTCAGGGGGAAGAGCGACGCGGAGTTCGTCGCGTCGGAGCCGAAGGCTGTGCCTTCGACCACCCGCGGGTCCTACAGGTACGACTTCGCGGACTCGGGTGAGATGACACCGCTGATCAAGATGCACACCGTGGGCCACACCTACCAGTGCCCGCCCATCCACGCCGGGGGGCTGAGGTACCACGGCAAGGCCCCTTCGATGTGCATGCTCATCGACAAAGGCTTCATGCGGAGCGTCTCCTACTCACAGAACGAGGTGATGGAAGCTGGGGTGCTCATGGCCCAGACGGAGGGCATTGTCCCTGCCCCAGAGTCGAACCACGCGGTCAAGGCAGCCATAGATCTGGCCCTGCGGTGCAAGCAGAAGAACGAGGCGAAGACAATACTCTTCAACCTCAGCGGCCACGGCCTCCTCGACCTGAAGGCGTACGAAGACAAGCTCGCCAACAGGCTGGTGGACTTCGAACCAGACGAGGGGGCGCTGGCGCAGGCTCTGGCCGCCCTCCCCGTGGTCAGATGAGTGGTCTGCCTAGTCGTAGGCCCTGGTGATGCTGACGCCGTCGACGAGGATCCAGGGACACAGAGTGGGGGTGTCGACCTCCCACCACTGGACCCACTCGCGCTCCTTCGAGAGGAGCCTCACCGAGGAGAACAGCCTCAGCTGGTCGTCTCCGGCGCGCAGCCCCTTCAGCGACCTCACGATCTCCCCATCCTCCACTAGGTATGCGCCGTCCCTGGGGACGGTAGAGAACTCCCCTGTCCTGTAGTTGTTGAAACGTGTGTACCAGTTGCTGGTGAGCACGATCCCCTTCTTCATCTCTTTCACCATCTCCTCGTAGCTGGAGTCTCCGGCGCCCACTTCCAGGTTCCACGGGTGGGGGGCGATGAGCCCGGCGCTCCCGGTGGTCTCGGCCTTCCACTTCTTCGCCGTCGTGAGGTTGTGCAGGTAGCCTCGCAGGACCCCTCCCTCGATGATCTTCGTGGCTCTGGTGGGGGACCCTTCGTCGTCGAACGCTCTCCCTCCAAGGCCTCCGTCCACCACGCCGTGGTCCGTGAGGTCGAAGGGCGGCGCGGCGACTTTCTTCCCGAGCTTCCCGGCGAGATACGACGTCCCTGCGTCTACCGAGAACGCCGACGCCGCCCCAGCGACCGTCTCGGTCAGATTCGAGGCGACGGCCGGGCTCAAAAGGACCTCGTACTTCCCTGCGTCCGGCTCCGCGGCCTGCCGCATCCTCTTCGCGCCCTCCCCCGCCCTCCTGCCGGCTTCCACCGGGTCGAAACCCCGCAGCGTAGACGAGCATGACAGGCCATGGCCGCTGGCGTCGCCCTCGCCGAAGGAACGGATGTTCAACGTGATGGCCGTCCTCGAGTCGGAGCCCCTGGTCCCGGAGGTAGTCAGGATGGCGACCGTCGCTTTCCACGCGCTGATGGCCCCGGCTGACCTCTTCCCGCCTGCGGCCAGGGAGGAGTCTATGGCCGCCTTGGCCAGCTCCGGGAGCTTCTCTTCCGCATCTGCCACTTTCCTGTCGAACCGGCCGCTCTGGCTGTACTTTGCCGCCCCGTCGGGGAGCGGGGCGTATTCGCCCTGAGGGAGGCCCTTCATGGAGGCGTGGAGGTCCTTCACGAACCCCTCCACCGCAGCCTGCGAGAGGTTCGAGGTGGACGCGATCGCCCTCCGCCCCGCCTTCGCCAGGTACACCGTCAGCTCGGCCTCGTCGACTCTGTTGGCCACCGTAGCCGAGTTGTCTGCGAACCTGACCATGCTGTCTGCCGTCCGGGCGCTGAGCGCAACCGCGTCGTCGACCTTTAGCGCCTCCGCCGCGCGGACAGCCAGGCGGTTAAGCTCGTCCAGGTCCATGTCTATCTCGCCCCCAGCCTTATCCCGGTCAGCAGGGTCTCCGGCCCGCCGGTCCACACGGGCGCGCCCTGCATCGGGTCCCCCTTCCCGCAGGTGGCTGCCTCGAACTCCACGTGCCTGCTCCTGGCCTTCACGCTCCCCCAGAGCTTTGGCGTGGTGATCTCCAGGACCGGAGACCTGACCAGTCCCTTCAGCTCTCCGCGGTCTATCAGGTATGCTTCCAGCGCCACGTATCTCTGATTCAGCCTCTTGTCGTCTATGTTCCACTCAGTGAACGACTTGAAGTATACGCCGTGCTTCACCTCCTTGAATATCTCGTCGGTGGTGTAGTCTCCAGGCTCCACGAATGTGTTCGCCATCCTTATGATGGGCTCTCTGTCGAAGGAGACCGCCCTCGCCGAGCCGTTGCTGTTGACTCCGAACTTGCCGGCCGTAGCCCTGTTCTGCAGGAACTCGTTGATGACCCCTCCCTTGATCAGGAGGCGCTTCTTCGCAGCAACCCCCTCGTCGTCCACCGGGACGTACCCGTTGGAGTGCAGCAGCGTGGGGTCGTCGCTCACGTTCGCTTCGTGGCTGCCTATCTTCCTCCCAAGGCTGTCTGCCGTCAGATACGACTCCCCTGCCTGGGCGCCCTCCCTCCCCAGGACCCTGTCCGCCTCCTGCGGGTGCCCCACCGACTCGTGGGCCGCGATCCCAGAGAGCTCCGGGCTGAGGACGACGTCTATCGTCTCTGTCGGAGGCTTGGCCGACGCCTTCAGCACCTTCCCCATCGCCTTCGCCTCCTCGACCACCCTCTCGACGAGCCCGATCCTCTTCACGACTTCGAGCCCTCCCGTCTCCCCCTGCTGGACGAACCTCTGGGCGGCTGAGCCTGCTTCCACGGCTGTGAGGGAGCCCCCGAAGCTCACGCGGGGGACCCGCCCCGCCACCCTGGCGCCGTCGCTGTTGACGAAATACCGCTCCTGGAGCTCGGCGGACAGGTAGAAGAGCCTCCCCGGCAGCTTCACTCCCGCTCTCCCGTCCGCCACTCTGCCGTCGATGTCCACCAGGACGCGCCTCAGCCAAGCGGAGTCCGCGTTCTCGATCTTCTTGGTCTCAGGAGCGGCCCAGTTGGTCCTAGCCGGCTTCGCTGAGTCGAAGACCACCGGCCGTCGCAGCATGCTCCGTGACGCCTTCGCCAGCTTCACCGCTTTCACCGCCACCTCGCCCACCGATGCCCTTTGCATGGCGTTGGTGGCCGCGAATCCGAGGGCCCCGCCGGCGATCACCCTGATCCCTATCCCGTACCCCTCGACGAAGATCGACGGCTGCGGCTCCCCGTTCTTCAGCCCGAACTCCCTCTCCCAGGTCGCCTGCACCCTGGCCTCTGCATACGACGCCCCCGCCTTCAGGGCCTTCGAGACGGCCGCCTCCGCGAGGTCCCTCGCTTCCTGGGTCTCCATGGCTCACCTCGCCTCGACGGTGCTTCTTAACCTGACTTCGCTCCGACCTGAGGCCCGAAGCTGCCGCGCTACGCCGACGTCCCCTGGATGCCTCCAAGGGAGAGTATGAAGCGCGCAGTATCGGAAGGCCGTTCTGCGAGGTAGGTCTTCATCCCCGCCGCCTTGGCCGCCTGGACATTCTCCAGGACGTCGTCCACAAAGACGCGCTCTCCAGCAGGGGACCTCGCCTGTCTCAGGGCCAGCTGGTAGATTGCCGGGTCGGGCTTGAGGACGCAGTGCTCGAACGACAGCACAGCGGAGCTGAAGAGGGCGCCGATGCCGAACTTCCTCTGCAGGGACGCCCACACCTCCGAGGACATGTTGCTCAGGGCTATGACCTCCCAGTCGCCGCCGTGCCCCAGGGCCTGGACGGCGTCCCACACCGGCTGGACCTTCCTCAGGGCCGCGTCCAGGGTAGCCTCGAAGCGCGCAAGAGGGTAGCCGTCCCCGAGGGCCCCCGCCAGCTCCCTGTGGACCCCCGCCAGGGCCAACTCCCCCCTGTCGAGCCTCCTGCTGAGAGCGGAGAGCAGCCTGAGCATCTCCCCTGGGTCTCTGCCGAACTGCGCACCGACGTCCTGCGCTGTTCTCGCCCAGGGGTTCTCGATCAGCACCCCGCCGACGTCGCAGAAAAAGGTAGGCAAACGTCGAGACCGCCCTAGGCGCCTATGTCCACCGGTCTCCCCTTGACGGGGACCTCGACCTTCCGTCCGCTGCGCCTGGACCGTAGGGCGAAAGACTCCGGGTGCTCTGTGTGGATGGGTACGACTTTGGCGGCGCCCACTCTGTCTACGAGGGTGAACACACCGTCCTCTGGTGCGTGACCGGACGCGTGGAGCTGGGCGTACCTGAAGCCGACGTGGCGGACCCAGTTCTTGACCACCGCCTCCTCCTTCTCTCCCTCTTCGTTGAACGCCTCGGTCGCCGAGTGGATGTATGTCCCTCCCCTGCGCGGTTTGATGTCTATCAGCTCTGGGAAGTCCCATGTTTCAAGGTGGAGGAAGTACCCCCTCTGGCGCCTTCTCACCTCGGCAGCCGTCACCCCGCGGTCCAGGAACCTCCTCTCCCACTTGTAGTAGTCGGAGTCGTCGATCCCCCCTGTCTTCTTCCTCTTCACGTAGACGTCGACATCCTTCCCGACCCTCGGGACCCTGAGCTTCCTGTCCACCTTCAGCTTCTCGAGCAGGTTCGCTACCCTCATCGACACGACCAGCCTCCGCCCCGAGCCCTCGCAGGCTTCGAAGAAGGTGTTCACCCTGTCGACGTCGTTCCCCCGGAACGACGAGAACACGAGCGCCTCAGAACCGCCGACCAGCCTTCGAGCCTCCTCGAGGACGGCTTTCTCGGACATGCCGGATTTCCCGTCCCCCTGGCCGACCCGTGTCCCCTCGGTCAGGAGGGTCCCAGGCTTCTCCCTGCGCGCCGCCTCGACGAAGTCCAGGGTCATAGCACCCGCGCGTCCATGGAACCGGAAGTCCCCGGTGTACGCCATCGTCCCTTCGCTCATGTGCACGACGAAGCCGTAGGTCCCGGGGATGGAGTGGTCGACGTGGACCGGGATGAACTCCATAGGTCCGACCCTGAACCGCGCCCCTGTCCTGAACCTCCTGATCTCGTGGTCGTCGAGGGGGGAGCTCTTCGAGTCGCTGTAAGCCTCGTGGATGAGAGACGTGGTCTCCCCGCAGTAGACAGGTATCTTCGGGTCGGTGTAGGCAATCCTCCCCGCATGGTCAGAATGGTAGTGGCTGAGGACGATGGCGTCGACTTCGGCGCTCCCGTACTTCATGCGAGTGTTCTGAAGCGCCTTCTCCGAGTACAGTCCCTGGATCTGAGGGAGGAGCCCGAACTCGAACAGGTCCCCTGCCCCGTTGACTGTCCTCGGAGAGATGTTGCCGTCGAAGAACTCCGCGCCGTCAGCGAACCCGGTGCCAAAGTCGAGCAGCACCCTGACCCCCTTGTCCTCCAAGAGGAACTTGTTCCCGCCGATCTCCCCGACCCCGCCGTAGAGGGTGAGCCTGGAGGGCATGCCCCCGAACCTGCCATGGTCCTAGTTAATCGTTGCAGGCCAGCCCGCCGGAGCGCCCGGACGTTGGCGGCCAAGGAGCCAAGGGACGGAGGAGCTGCCCCGCGCTCCCCGGGAACGAATAAATACGAAGTGCCAGAGATGGAGGCCAGGTTGTCCCCGGTCCTGTCGGCCCTGCAGGCAGCGGGCTCGGACACGCTCACTGCCATCGCCGTCCTCGTAGTCGCCATAGGCGTGGCGGGCATAGCGATTCTCGTCCTGTTCGCGAAGAAGAAGATCTAGGGTCAGATGGCAGTCGGAGCTATCTTCGACCTCGACGGCACCCTAGTCGCCCTCAGGTTGGACCTTCGGAGCGCCAGGAAAGAGGTCATCGAGGAGTTGGGGCGCCGGGGGTACGACACTTCGGTCCTGGACTCGTCGGTATACACCCAGCTGATACTGGACGCGGCGAAGTCGCAGACGCCAAAGGGGGGCGAGCGCCGCTTCGAGGAGGCGCGCAGGGCCGCTTTCGGCATACTCGACAGGTTCGAGGCCGTCGGGGTAGGCGCGGCCGAGCTCCTCCCGGGCGTCCGCGATGCCCTGGACCAGCTACGCCGTCTCGGCGTCAGGATGGCAGTCCTGACCAACAGCGGGAGGAACGCCACCTCGGTCAAGCTGGAGAACGCAGGTATCGGAGGCTACTTCGAGTTCGTCCTCACGAGGGACGAGACGGTGCTGATGAAGCCAGCTCCCGAAGGGGTGGCCATGGCAGCAGCGAGGCTCGGCCTGCCTGTGGACTCGACGTACTATGTTGGGGACAGCCCCTACGACATACAGGCGGCCAAGGCTGCGGGGGTGAGGGCAGTCGCTCTCGCCACGGGGAACCACTCCGTAGAAAGGCTGCGGAGCGAGGGAGCAGACTACGCGGTCGCTTCTGCCGCGGAGCTGAAGTCGTTCTTCGATGGCCTGGACAAGCAGGAGCATGCCTCCGCTTTCCGCCCCATGGGCCAGCCTGATGGCCTCGGTGACGTCCGCGGCTGACCGGCCCACGGAATCCATAAAGCGGACCTTGAAGCAGCAAGCCCCAGGTTTTCGAGATGCCAAGCGAAGGACCCCATGCGCCGTACTACATCGTCGGCCTCCCTGAGGAGCCACTGGAGGCCTCTGAGGCGAAGGCGAAGTTCGAGAGGCTGTCTGCTGACCTATGCAAGGTCTATCCCCACATCGAAGAGATAAGGGCGGTGGTGAAGTCGAAAAAGCCGGCGGGGGACCACGCCCGATACGAGGTCTCCGTCGAGATATTCACGCCTCGCGAGAACCGCTCCTTCACCGAGACAGGGTACAGCCTGGCAAGCGTCTTTGACGCCATGGGGCCGAAGATGAAGAGGCTGCTCTCTTCAAGGCAGTCCAGGGTCACGTCAACAGGAGGCGCGAGCCCCCGGAAGAGCTCACCCTAGGCGGCCGTCTTGGCCGCCGACCGCCTCAGCTCCTGCCTGAGCACCTCTACTTCGCCTCTGATCTTCTCGAGCTCCTCAGAGGGCCCCGTCGACGCGGCGATCTCGTGGTACCGCTCGAGCGCCTTCCTCCTGAGCCCGGGGCGCAGGTCAGAACGCGAGACCTCCCTCAGCGCGTCGAGGAGCCTCCTGTCCTGGAGCTCCTTGATCACCGTGGCCAGGAGAATCTGCCTGACCCTGTACTCCTTGTCGTGCAAGAGCACCTCCTTGATGATCTGGATTTCGTCGTCGAGGATCGCCCCCCTCTCCTTTATCGCCTTCAGGGCGCCTATCCTCACCCTGGTGGGCCGTCCATAGGCCAGGGACTCCTTCACGATCGCCTTCGCCCCCTCTTCCTTCAGCTTCCCCATGGCCGCTACGCAGGCCTCGGCCAGCGTCTCGTTGACCGTGTGGACTTTCATGGCCTCCTTCAGGGGCTGCAGCGCCCCCTCTGGCCAGGACTTCGCCAGGCTGAGGGCCGCCTCACAGCGCACGTAGGGGCTCTGGTCCTCTTTCAGGACCTTGAGGAGAACCTCCCTCGCCTTCTCGTCCTTGAAGTTCCCGAGGGCTGCGACGAACCCTCTCCTCGCATGCCTGTCCTTGGGGGGTCCTGCGCCGAGGAGAGCCTCGAGTGCCCCGTCGGTGCCTATGTCACCCAGGGCCCTGAACGCGGACGCCCGAACGTGCCAGAACTGCTCTCTGGCCGCAGCCCTGGCCAAGCCGCCGACGGCCGAGGGGTCCTTCGCCTCGCCAAGCTGCATGGCCGCATTGGCCCTGCTCAGGGCGTCCTGGCTCTGTTCGAGCTGGTTCAGCAGCATGCCGACGGTCTTGTCAAACTTCACCCTCTTCAGGAGCCACCCCCTGGGGTCGAACTCTACGACGGACGGCTTCGACGCTAGGCTGAAGGTGAAAGTCTGGTCGGCCGAGTCCAGAAGCACGCGGTGGCTCTCCCTCTTGCCTCCGACGTAGAAGGCCACCTCGCAGGGGAGCTTGAACACCGGGGTCCCGTCTTCTGTCTCCTGCGTCTGTCTCACCCTGAGGGTGGCGGCTGAAGTGGCGTCGTCCCAGCTGTAGGCCACGTCGAACTCCGGATGGCCCGGCTTGCAGAACGCCTGCTCGAAGAACTCCTCGAGCTGCATGCCGCTGGCCTTCTCCATGGCCCGCCTGAGGTCGTTGGTCTCCGCGGTCGAGAGGGCATGCGACTTCAGGTAGAGCGAGATGCCCCGGAAGAAGGGGCCGTCTCCTACGACGAACCTGAGCTCATGGAGCCTATACGCTCCCTTGGGGTAAAGGTGGCTGTCGAAGAGGTCGTCCGGCCAGACATAGTCTCTTTCCACTATGGGCCTTCTGTACTCCTTCTCGTCTTCTTCGAAGTAGTCCTGGGTCCTGTGGTTGAGGTGCCAAATCATCTCGTCTGTCCCACGGGTCTTCTCCACGTAGAGCTCCTGGAAGTAAGATGCGAAACCTTCGTTCAGCCAGGCGTGGGGCCAGTCGGCGCAGGTGACGTAGTCGCCGAACCACTGGTGGGCCAGCTCGTGCGAGACCAGGTCCATGGGCCTCTGGGCCACATTGGAGTAGCTCACCGAGAAGTCCTCCTCGGAGGCGGCGTCGGGGAAGTAGTTGTCGGCCAGGGTGGTGGCGTTGAGGTTCTCCTCCCCTCCGGCGACGAAGTCCTGCACGGCGGACTGGTCGTACTTGACGTAGGGGTACTTGACACCGGTGAGGTCCTCGAACACCTCCAGCATCTTCGGCGTCTCCCCGAAGTACCTGAGCGCGTCCTCCCTCTTGGACTCGGAGAAGTTGTAGTTCAGAGGCACCCCGCGCGCCTCCTGGGTGATGACCCCGAACCTCCCTGCTACGAAGGATGTCAGATAGCACGAGTGGGGGGTCTCCTCGAGCCAGTGGAAGGTGGCCCTGTCCCCTTCGACCTTCGACGACAGCAGCTTCCCGTTCGATATCACCCTGAAGTCCTTCGGGACCGTCAGCACGAGCTCGCTGCTCGACTTGTCCCCAGGGTGGTCGTGGCACGGGAACCAATAGCGCGACTCCTCCGTCTCGGTGTGGGTCCATGCTTGGACTTCCTTCTCCGGATGCTCCTTGTCGGGGCCGATGAAGTAAATCCCGATTTTGGGGGACGCTGCGTATCGCACCATTATCGTCCTCTTCCCTTCCCCTGCGGGGAGCGGCACCTCGAGGGTGGCGCCGTCGTACTCGTAGGCGACGCCTTTCCCGTCCACTTTGACCTCAGCCACCTCCAGGCCGCAGGCGTCCAGCCGGGCAGACCTCAGCCCCTCCTTGATGGGCTCTATCTCCAGGGTGCACGACCCAGAGATCCTCTTCTTCTCGAAGTCGACAGCCAGCTCGACCTTGGTGTGTGCCGTATGGAATTCCAGCGGCGGGGGGTAGTGCGGCTTCGACTCCGGCAGCTTGAAAGACCTGTGCGCCTGTGCCATCGGCCTTCCGCCTCGGTTACGTCTCAAAAGACTTTCGAGGGGACGGCGTGCCCTGTTTTCGACCCGTTTGCATGCGCATATTCTGAAATAACCGGCCAGAAGGAGGCGGACGATGAGTTCTCTGCCGAGGGTAATCCAGGGCGTCATCATCTTCGCGGCGCTCTTCGGCGTCCTGTTCCTCTACGAGGTCCGCCCCGTGCTCCCGACTGATGTCTTCTACTCCGTGGCCCTGGGGGAGGCCCTGTTCGTGGTCGACGGAGCACTCACCTTCATCCGGCCCAGGGCCTCCTATTACCTTGGGCTCGTCCTCGCGGTCGTCGCCTTCGCCTCCACCGTCTCCCAGCCTGCCCACTATCAGCTCGTAGCGAGCGGCGATCTGGCCGCGACGGCGACGTTACTCGTCGGGCTGGCGGTCGAGGTGCTGATCATCGCGCTCGTGGGCTGGTATGTGGTCTCACGGCGAAGGCCGCGCCCAGGCTGGCGGCGGAGCCAGATGCCCTAGATGTATCCCCAGCTGATCAGCAGGTCGCTCTCGCGGGCCCAGCGCTTCCCTATATCGCTACGATAGAACATGTTGGGAATCATCACGTTCTTTACGTTCTGATACGCCCTGTCGATGGCGTCTGCCATGGTGGCTCCTGAGCCGGTGATGATCAGGGCGTAGCCTGAGTTCCCGGCGATGCGCCAGTCCCCTCCCTCCTGTTTCACCTCGCCGATGTGGACCCCGTCGAGGGCCTGGCGCCTGAAGAGGATGGTCGCCCCCTCGGAGTACTTCTTGAACGCCTTCTCGTCCTCGAAGGGCCAAGGGGGGATAGCGACTACGACCCCAACCTGATACCCCTTCTTCGCCTTCAGCTGCGCCTCGTTGCCGCGGGCTATGTCATAGAGGAACTGGCCCCACTCGCTGGTGATGCCTTCCATCTGTATGCTTATCATCGGGTAGCCGAACCTCGGCGTCCACTCGAGGGGCCAGATGCCCTTGCCGTTCACGATGCAGTTGATGTCTATGTAGCCTACGAACTTGCTGGCGGCAAGCTTCTCCCTCGTCTTACCCAGGGTGCGCTCGAACACCGGGCTGTCCTTGGTCCAGTAGCAGAAGTTGCCCATCTCACCGGTGCTGGGGCCGAGTTCGCCGGGGAACAGCCGCTTGTGCTCGAAGTTAACGCAGACTGGCATGACGAAGTCCTTCCCGTTGAAGAACGCCCCCACCGCGACCTCCACTCCCTCTGCATACTTCTGAAGCTGGAACTCCTTGATCTTCTTGGACCAGGTCGCCTTGTAGTGCTCCAGGACCTGGAGTATGTCCTTGCCATCAGGCTCCTGGCCGATGAAGAGGAGCTCCTTCTCACTCTGCGCCTTGCCGCTCGGCTTCAGGACGTACCTGTCGGGGTTTCCTCCCACGAACTCTATGGCCTCGTCGAAGGAGGTGAAGTTCCAGCTCGGCAGCACGTCGACTCCGACCGAGTTCAGCTCCGACTGGCCGAACTCCCTGTCCAGCTCGAGCTTGTCAGTGTACGGGTTCCCCCCGACGACGAACTTCCCCTCGCCGCGGAGCATCTCTGCCTTGGCTCCGGTCCCCACGTCGTCGAACACGATGACATCAGCCCAGTCCTTCAGAGAATCCCACTCCTCCACCTTGTCGAAGAATCCCAGCCCGACGTCCTTCTCCCCCTGGCCGTGGCAGTACATCTTGACATCGTGCCCTTCCTTCTTGAGCTGCCACGCCAGATCCGCCGAGAGGCTTTCTTCGGTCACGAAGAGAAACTTCATCAAGTGTTGTTCAGAAATTCTCACTCGTTAATATCTGTTGGTCAATTGGCGCCGGCTCTGTTCAACCGCTAGCTGGCGCGTCAGAGTCACACGTCAGAAAACGGGAGCGAGGACGAACTCTACAACGGCTCCATTGCCAGCATCACCCGCTGCGACCTTCTCAGCCTCTCGCTGATGCATCCCCTGACCAACTCGCACGCCTCCACTATCCTGCGGTCACTGATGGCATAGTAGACGTTGGTGCCGCTCCGGCGCGCCGACAGGAGCCCGATCTGTCTCAAGACGGCGAGGTGCTGTGAGACATTTGACTGCGGCAGCCCAGTGAGCTCTGCCAGCTCGCCTACGGTCCTTTCGTCGCCCTTCAAAGCCCTGAGGATGCGTATCCGCTTTGGGTGAGCCATCCCCTTGCAGAACTCTGCCTGCAGCTTGTTGAACTCCTCTTCTGCCTCGGTGCTGTTCATGTCACGCTTCGCGCTTTCCGCCCTGGGAGGCCACAGGTGCGACAGCTGTCTTCTCGGGCTCCTCCTTTTCGGTCGCTGGGAACCTCGTCTGCCCGAAGAAGACGTCGAACACCCTCTCAAGGCCTCCACCCAGGGCGCGCCAGTAGATCATGGCAAACGACCTCTTCATGTAATACTTGACGGTCGAAGGAGACTGATCCACCGGCGGAGACGTGTAGGTGGCTGACACGAAGATGCCCTTGTGATTGCCGACTTCCATGGGGCAGTTGATCCTGCCGTTAT
Source organism: Nitrososphaerota archaeon (assembly GCA_029784795.1). Next base: position 53,072 of record JAFMAW010000001.1, read on the forward strand.
ACTCCAGGAGCCCCTTGGCCCGGTTCATCTCGGCGATGATGTTGTGCGCCACCACGACGGACTGGAGATGCGCCACGACCCCTGACTTGGAGACAGGAATGGTGGTCGCGTCCCCGATGCAGTAGGCCCCCTCCTGGCCGACCACCCTCATGGTCCCCTTGTCTGTGGGCACGTACCCGTCCTGGTCCCCAATGCCTGAGTTGACGATGACATCCGCGCCGTGGTGCGGCGGGACCGCTATGAGCAGGTCATAGTCGAATGCCTCGCCTTCCAGAGAGTAGATCTTGTGCTTCGCTGGGTCCACCGAATCGACGTTGAAGAAGGTGACGACGTCTATCCCCTTCTTCTGGAACATCGGCTCCACAACGTGGGAGACCTTCTCTGCCGGGTATGGGCGCGGATATGGGGTGAGGAATCTGATCTTCACCTTGCCCCTCGTCCCCCTCTTCTGGAAGAACTCATCCAGCATGAACGCCGCCTCGTTGGGCGACGGGGGGCACTTGTGGGGGGTGCCTGCGATGGCGACCACGATGGTCCCGCCCTCGAACGACTGCAGGGCCTCCCAGACGCGCCGGGAGTCGGCCCCTCCGGTGTGGAAGTTCAGCGCGCCCTCTGCTAGGCCTTGGATCTTCGACGGGTCGGCCACGGCCCCTGTCGCGATGACCAGGTAGTCATACGGGAGGGTTCTGCCGCTCTTGGTAGCCACCGACCTCGCACTGAAGTCGATTTTGACAGCAGGGTCTTTGATGAACTCGACGCCTTTCCGGATGAGGTCAGTCTCAGCCCTCACGTACTTGTCCGGGACCGCCCCTTTGAAGGCGATGTCCAGGTTACCGGGTTGAAAGGGGTGAAGCAGATGCTCTCCGACGAGCTGCACGGAGACGAGTCCGCCCTTGATCTCCTTGCGCAGCTTGGACGCAAGCAGGTTGGCGGTGAACGTCCCTCCGTCGCCCGACCCGACTATGACGACTCGTTTCATTTCATCCGTCATCTCTTCTTCGTCACCCTCACAGTGATGCGGGCGTATCCCTGTTCGTCTACTATCCCCACGAGCTCGTTGCCGCTCTTCTGCGTCCAGGCGGTGACGTCAGCCTTTGCTGCCGGGTCGGTAGCCAGGAGCTCGATGACATCTCCCAGCTGAGCGCTCCTGTATGCCTTGAAGAGGTCAGTGATCGGCCCTGGGCAGAAGCTCCCCCTCGAATCGATTACTTTGCGTTGCTCTGTTGTCGACATTTTGATCACCTAGATGAAGATGGTCTGCCCACCCTCCCCCAGCGACACCATGGTGGCTGCGCCGACCACGTCGTCTATCTCGTCGACGAGCGCCTCCCTCGAGACCCCCATCACCTCCATGGTGGTCGAGCACGCGTGCAGCTTCACCCCGAGGTCCTTCGCCATCTTGAGCATGTCCGGGATGCTCGGCACCTTCGCCTTCTTCATCTTCCCGCCCATCATCCTGGTGGCCATGGCGGTCATGCCGGGGATCATGCCTAGTATGTTCGGCATCGGCATCCCGGGGTTTCCGACCGGGGACACCTTGAGCGAGCCGACGCTCTTCTTGCTCACGGCCTGCAGGCCCCAGAACGTGAAGAACATGTGGACTTCCTTCCCCATCGTCGCCGCGGTCGTGGCTATCATCAGCGCCGGATACGCCATGTCCATCGACCCCTTGGAGAGGATGATGAGCATCCTCTCTGTCTGTTCCTCCTCCTCTTCAGTCCTCAGCGATGTTACTTGGGACATTCGAATCCACGAATGTTCACAGCCACAGATGGCTAATAAATCGGAAACCCGTTTCTCAATTCTGAGAAACCCCAGCGTGCCTTTTCTCCTGCAACTCGCCGGACACCCTCGCTGCGGCTGTCCAAGGCTGCCCCCTCCTCTGTCGGCCGGCGCGGCGAAGGGAGATATAGGGAACCCCGACGTCACGGTCATCCATGGCCAGATCGGAGGACCGCGGTGACGGCGTCGAGGGCCCGATCAACATGTGGGTCGCCGACCCCTACTTCAAGACGGACGAAAAAATCATCGAGGCGTTCAACTATGCGGTGGCCAACGGCTGCACCCACTACTTCCCTGCCCGAGGGTTCGACGGACACGTCCTGCACAGAGCCATCGCCCAATACTACCTGGATGACATGGCCGTCCAGGTAGACCCGCTGGGAGAGGTGTGCCCGACGCATGGCGCCCAGGAGGCATTGTCGCTCTCGGTGCAGGCCACCACCAGGCCCGGCGACGAGATAGTCGTCCCTGAACCGACCTACAGTGCCTTCATAGACAAACTGGAGGCTTTCGGCGTGAAGCCGGTGTTCGTCCCACTCCTCGAAGAGGAGCACTGGAAGTTGGACATTGACGCCCTGAGATCAGCGGTGTCGGAGAAGACCAAGATGATCTACCTCTGCGACCCGAACAACCCGACCGGGAGCGTGTGCACCCGCGCAGAGTTGGACGCTCTCTCAGAACTGCTGAAGGAGAACAAGACGGTCTCACTGCTGATCGACGAGTGCTATGCGAGGATTCTCTATGACGGGTCCGCCCACCACACCCTGCTCGACGACAGGGGGCTCCTCGACCAGCTTTACGTCGTCAGCAGCTTCTCAAAGACCTACGCCATGACCGGATGGCGTCTGGGCTACCTGGTCACAGGCAGGAGGAACGCCGACAGGATAAAGCACCTCTCGGAGGAGTACAACGGCGGGGTCAGCTACGCCGTGCAGTATGCCGGGGCCGCGGCGCTGGCCCGGTGCTCGGGGTCGGTGCGCTCTATGATAGAAGAGCTCGACAGGAGGAGGCGGGTCATGCTGGGCGCCTTGGCCGAGGTGAAGGACGTCTCCTTCGAGACTCCCAGCGCGGGGTTCGAGGTGTTCCCTGACTTCTCTGCCTACTCAAGGCACACGGTTCGGCTGGCGTCAGAGCTCGAGGAGGCGGGGGTCAAGACAATGCCGGGGGTCAAGTACGGGCCAAGCGGCGAAGGCCATATCCGGCTCGTGTTCTGCGCCGAGGAGGCGCCGAGGATCAGTGCGGGGATCTCAAGGATATCCGAGCACCTCCGGGCACGGCGCGGATGACGGCGGCCGGCGGGAGCGTCGCGGAGGCAATAGCTGGACGAATGTACACTTTTGTACATGCTAAGTTTACTTATATCTGACATCAGCAACACTAATGGATTGGTTGCGCCAGCGAAAGTCAGGCATTGCCCGAGCGGCTGTTGCGGTGATCGTTGTTGCAATCCTCGTGGTAGCAGGCGCAGCATATTTCTTCGTGGTAGTTCCCCCGAGTCACTCTAGCGCCACAACCACCACAAGTAGCGCTTCCGTCCAGGCTCCGGGGTCCATCACAGTGGACGAGATCCCGGCTCCCGTGAGCGTCGACCCCGCGTCAAGCTATGATGTCCCAGGAGGGGAGATAATGCAGAACGTGTACCAGGGACTTGTGTTCTACAACGGCAGGAGCGGCTCCAGCTTCGTGGGCGTCCTCGCGCAGACTTGGACCGAGTCCAACGGGCTGAACTATACGTTCAATCTCTATCCTGCCGAGACGTTCAGCAACGGCACTCCCCTTAACGCCAGCACTATCTGGTACTCGTTCTACAGGACGATGGTCCTCAACCTAGGCATATCCTCCTACGTGAGCCAGGTCCTGGCCGTCAACGGAGGGGCAGGCTTCACCGGGAACGTGACTGCGACGACAAAGGGTAACATCAGGCTCCCATTCGGCGTTGAGCAGGCGCTCGCCTCCGCCGGCTACAGCTTCCCCTCGGGCCAGACGCAGGCGTATCAGAAGGCCGCCAACGACTTGGCGTCGATACTCTCGCACTTTGATGCCGCGAACTCCACGGTCAAGAGCATAATGTCGTATTCCAACCAGGCGGTCTCTGTGTCAGGGACGGACCAGGTGAAGATCAACCTCGACTTCCCATACGCCGACTTCCTCCAGGTGATCTCCGGCGGACTCGGCGACGCAGTCGACCCGGCCTTCGTAACCTCCCATGGAGGGGTACAGATAGACACCGCGAATTCGTACACGACCAAGAACGCCTTGGGCTCAGGGCCCTACACCCTGACGACCCCTCTCGGAGGGTCGAACGTCGTGCTGAAGGCAAACCCAAACTACTGGGCGGCAAAGCTGTCGGCTTCCCAGCGCAGCGTGTGGCTGACTCCTCCGTCGATTCAGACGGTGGTCATCGACTACCAGTCGAACGAGGCGATCCGTGTGAGCGACATACAGCAGGGCGTGGCCCAGATCTCCCAAGTGGAGATTCCGGACCTGCACGAAGTGAGCAACTACACAGGGATCACGGTTCACAACTGGGGACCGACCCCGACGATTGACTTCTTGGCGATCGACGCGTACCAGTATCCCTACAACATCACCGGCGTCAGGTTGGCCTTGGAGTACGGAGTCAATGCGTCCCAGATCCAGCACAGCGTGTACGCAGGATACAGCCAGTCCTATGTGGGGCCCCTGGACCCGGCCATGGCATACTACAACTCCACCTTCCCCGGCTACCCCTACAACGCGAACATGGCCATCCACCTTCTGTCGCAGGCGGGGTTCAAGCTTAACCTGCCAAACGGCACCGTGATAAACAGCGGAGGCAAAACGCTTCCTGTCCTCAACCTGATCTACATCTCCGGCAGCAGCGCCGACCAGGAAGAAGCGAACATCATCCAGTCGCAGCTCGCAAAGATAGGGGTGACTGTCACGCCCTCGCCTGAGGCCTTCGCGACGATCATCGAGGACGAACTGAACCCAGCGACCTCCTCGAACTACCCTGCCTTCCAGATTTCCGGCAACTCGGTCGTGTTCGTAGGGCCGTCTGACCCATCGGCGTATCTCGGGAACTGCCCCGCGAGGTGCCACCACGGCGACCCTGCGTACTTCAACAACACCCAGGTAGTCCAGCTCATCAACGAGGCGATACACACTTCGAACCCAGTGCTGCTTCAGCAGTACTACAACAACATGACCAGCATATACAAGCAGCAGGCGCAATACGTATGGCTGGATGACTTCACCGCCTATACCGTCGCTTCATCGAGCCTTCAGGGGTTCGCCTGGAACGCGGCGCTGCTCGGGACCTTCTACGCTACCCTAACCTAGGCAGTAACGTTGGGGCTGGCCACCTACGTAGCCCGTAGGGTTCTCTTCGGGTTCTTCGTCATCATCGGAGAGCTGCTGATTATTTTCTACCTGACCAACATCGCCGCGCCGAACCCCGCTGTGATCTGGGCTGGGCCTGAGTCTACTCAGGCACAGGTCCAGCTTGTGGCCCAGACCTATCATCTCTACAGCCCCTGGTATGTCCAGTTCTACTACTACATCATGAACGTCTTCACGGGGAATTGGGGGACCTCTCCACTCTACCAGCAGCCGGTCCTGTCGCTCATCGAGGAGTACCTCCCGGTCACGCTGGAGCTGACGCTCATAGCGTTCGTCATCAAGATAGGCCTCGAGACTGTCCTAGGGGTCGTTTCAGCCATGCGACCCAACGGCGCAGCGGACAGCCTGATCAAGGTGACGTACACCACGGTCAGGAGCGCTCCACCATTCCTCGTCGCCCTGGGGCTGCTTCTGGTCTTCGCCTACGGGACGCACACCTTCCCGTCCTCGCAGCCCATCAACCCCATACTTGGCGCCACCGTCCCTCCGTTCCAGTTCTACAACCCTCTTGCGGGGAAGGTCACCGGCTTTTGGCTTGTGGACAACATGCCCATCCTCAACGCCCTTCTCGTCGGTGACTGGGCGGCCTTCTCATCGGCGGTGGCCCACGCGGTCCTCCCCGTCGTGACCCTGGTCCTCTTCGGCTTCGGCGGGATAGTCAGGCTGGTCAAGGTCTCCATGCTCGAGGTCCTCGACCAGGACTACATCAGGACGGCCAGAGCGAAGGGGCTCAGGGAGAACGCCGTGATCTTCAAGCACGCCCTGAGGAACTCGCTCCTCCCGGCGTTCACACTGATGGGGGTGGTGTTCGCCGGGCTGGTGGCCGGGAGCCTGGTGGTCGAGACGGTCTTCAGCTACTACGGGCTGGGCTACTACGTGGCCCAGAGCCTCATCACCTTCGACACGCCTTCGCTGATTGGGAGCCTCATCCTCATCACCGTGGTCATCATACTCAGCAACTTGGTTGTCGACATCGGCTACGGCTTCCTCGACCCGAGGACCAGGGTGGGATATTGAGCAGGAGCGAGTCGTCGGTAACGCTGAGCATCGTGTTCGGAAACTGGGCTACCGTGGCAGGCGTGGCGATACTGGTCGCTTTCCTGGTGCTCACCGCCCTTGCGACCTGGCCCCCTGCTTACCACCTCGTCGCACGCTACTCTCCTGACACCCTCAACTTCGGCAGCGCTAACGCTTCCCCTTCCCTGGCCCACCTCTTCGGCACCGACAGAGAGGGGAGGGACATCTTCGCCAGGGTCGTCGCCGCCCTCCCGATCGACATAGCCATACCCTTCGAGGTGGTCGGGGCGAGCGTGGGGATCGGGCTCCTCCTCGGTACCTTCGCGGGCTACTACGGGGGATGGATAGAGGAGCTGGTGCTTAGGGTCGCGGACCTCTTCTTCGCGTTCCCCTCAATAGTGCTCGCGCTCACGATAGCCGCGATCCTGGGTGCGAGTGCCGAAGGCCTCCGGGTCTTCTACAGCGAGATGGCCCTGATAATCGTGGGATGGCCGTTCTACACCAGGCTCGCGCGGGCGCAGGTGTTGATGATCAAACAGATGCCCTTCGTGCGCGCCGCCGAGGCTTCCGGGCTCGGGAAGCTGAGGATCATAAGGACGCATGTGATCCCCCACCTGGCTTCGGTGATGGTAGTCTACGCCACACTTGACATGGGGACGGTGCTCCTCCTTTACTCGGTGTTCGCGTTCTTCGGGCTTGGGGCGTCACCTCCGACCCCGGAGCTTGGAAGGATGGTCTACGACGGCCTGAGCGCGCTGCCTGGGAACTGGTGGTGGTCCTTCTTCCCCGGGCTCACTCTCATGATGCTCGCGTTGGGGTTCGCCCTGGCAGGTGAGGGGCTGCGGGACGTGTTCGACCCCAGGCTGAGGGGACAGAGATGACAGAGACGCTGGCCGTCTCTGACCTGTGGGTAGACTACCGGACCAAGTCGGCTTGGGCAAGCGCGGTCCGCGGGGTCAACCTCTCGGTCGGTGCCGGCGAGGTAATCGGTGTGGTGGGGGAGAGCGGCTCGGGGAAGAGCAGCCTCGCCCTGGCCATCATCAAGCTCCTTCCGGCCAACGCGCGGGCGAGGGGAAAGGTCGACGTCTTGGGGAAGGACATAGTGGGGCTGCCCAGCAAGGACGCCCACCTCTACAGGGGGGCGGGGATGACCATGATATTCCAGGAGCCGATGACCAGCCTCAACCCGGTGATGCGGGTCTCGGACCAGCTCTCCGAAGCGGTGGTCTCCAGGAGGGAGCACCACAAGCTCGAGATGTTCCGCTCGGACAGCGTCTCCGTCCCCCGGGGCCCGGACCCGAGGTTCTCCATGGGCCCAGAGAGACGGGCACCCCCGTCGAAGGAGGCGGTGGAGGCGCTGCGCCAGGTGAGGATAAGCGACCCCGAGCGGACGGCGGCGAAGTATCCGCACGAGCTCTCAGGAGGAGAAAGGCAGCGGGTGATGATAGCCATGTCGTTCCTCCTGCGCCCCCGGCTCCTGGTCGCGGACGAGCCCACCACCGCCTTGGACGTCACCACCCAGGCCCAGGTCCTCTCGCTGCTGCTGAAGCTCAGCAGGGACGAGGGGACGTCTATCATATTCGTCTCCCACGACATCTTGGTGGTCGGGCAGGTGGCTCAGAGGGTGGCTGTGATGTACGCTGGGGAGGTGGTGGAGCTCGGCCCCACCGAGGCGGTGCTGCATAACCCTCTCCACCCGTACACGAGGGGGCTCATCGGCTCTATCCCAGGCGGATTCAAGGGGGAGAAGCGGATAGAGCAGATACCGGGGTCCCCGCCGGACATCATGAAGCTCCCGTCGGGGTGCAAGTTCAACCCGCGTTGCAAGTTCGCCATGGATAGGTGCAGGGTTGAAGAGACGGCTCTGAAAGAGATGGAGAAAGACCACTTTGTCGCGTGCCATCTCTACTGACGACGTGATGAGCGCGGAAGCGCTCAGCGTCACCTACAAGGTCAGGACCGGGTTCCTCGGGAGCGTCCACAGGGAGGTGAAGCCTGTGGACGGCGTGAGCCTCTCCGTCAAGAAGGGAGAGGTCATGACTGTCATAGGGGAGTCGGGGAGCGGCAAGTCGACCCTGGGGTTCGCGCTGCTGAGGCTGGTGAAGCCGAGCGCAGGGCGGGTGGTGTTCTCCGGTCAGGACATAGGCGAACTGAAGGGTTCGGAGCTCCGCAGGCTCCGGAGGAAGATGCAGATCGTCTTCCAAGATCCATATTCCAGCCTCGACCCCCGCCTCCATGTGAAGGACATAGTGTCGGAGCCCCTTTACGGGTCTGGGATGAAGGACCGGGCCGATATCGAGGAGAGGACCGCTCGTGCCATGGCTCTTGTCGGCCTCGACCCCTCGGCAAAGTCGAGGTACGTCCACGAGTTCTCGGGTGGGCAGAGGCAAAGGATCGGGATCGCCAGGGCCATAGTCGGGGATCCGCAGTTCGTGGTCCTAGACGAGCCGACCTCGAACCTGGACGTCTCCATCCAGGCTCAGATCCTGAACCTCCTCCTGGACCTCCAGTCCAAGTCAGGCGCTTCCTATCTCTTCATCACCCACAACATGGCGGTCGCCCAGTATGTCTCAGACCGCGTCGCCGTGATGTACGCCGGGGAGATGGTAGAGCGCGGGGCCTCGAAGGACGTGATCGGGGATCCGATGCACCCGTACACCAAGGACCTGCTCAGCTGCGTCCCGACCATGGACATTTCTAAGAAGGTAGCCGACGTGAAGATTTCGGGGGACCCGCCGAGCTTCACCGACCTACCCAAGGGGTGCAGGTACAGCAACAGGTGCAAGTACGCCTTCGGGCTCTGCAGGGAGAAGGCCCCCGCGCTTGCATCGGCCGGAGGGAGGGAGGTGGCCTGCTTCCTATATCACAAGGAAGAGAAGAGCACCCCGGCGCCCGTGCGCTAGGAGAGCGCTAGGTTGGACACCAGCAGCACGACCAGGACGAGGTAGCCGACGGCGAGCCAGGCGGAGCTAGGCTCCCCACCGGAGCGCCTAGATCTGTACAGGTAAGACATCATGACGAAGGCGAGCAGGTCGACGCTGAGGTAGAGCGCGAAGGTGTCGGTCGCGGACTGCGTGAGAGGGTTGAGCAGCCAGATGACCACGATGGAGGTCCCCTGCAGGGCGACGAGGAAGACCACCTGGATAGCCAGCAAGGTCGCTGCGATCCTCAATTGCCCCTCCATCCCGCTTCGAGGACCCTGACCCTCCGCTTGATGTTCCCAGTCCTGAGGTCAAGCCTGTAGATGAGGAAGACGCTCCCTAGCAGGTCGAGGCCGAGGAGCACGGCGGAGACGCTCACCACTTCCAGGCCGGCGACAGAAAGGCCGCCCATCAGGAGCCCTGCGGAGCCGTTCACCAGCGTCCCGACCGAGAAAGCGCCCAGGGCGACCAGCCCAGTGAACGCGAGCCCGTTCCTCAGCTCCGAGGAAGGTATGCTCTTCGCTGGCGCCAGCGCAAGCCTCCCCTTGGCCCTGGAATACATCAGCCTGTAGACCAAGGCCGAGCCCACCGCCATCAGCAGGGCTGTACCGCCTACCACCAGCGCGGCCTGTTCTACGGGGATGATCATTCCCGGCGTCACCAGGCCCCAGTAAGAGAGGACCACTACCTCCGTCACGAATATGACTCCCAGGGTGGTGTAGACCGGCCTCTTGGAGATCTCCCTGTTCTTGCCCCGGTCGATGAACGGGAGTATGATCAGGAGGACAAAGATCGCTGACACCACGGTGAGCGCCATGGCAAGGCCAGTGGAGCCCTCGAATATCTTGATCTTGAGGACCTGGTAGACCCAGAGGAAGTACCAGTCGGGCTGGGGGATGAACTGCGAAGCGGCCGCGGGGGTATACTGGGGCGGGAGGTTGAGCGGGAACAGGGCGGATATCAGCAGCATCCCGGCCCCGAAGAGCAGTGACAGCTCGAAGAGGTACATGGTGACGTCCGGGAAGATGGGGGAGAGCTTCGGCTTGGGCTCGGCGGGGGACCCGCTCGTGGGGTCGGCCACTCCGTGGGCTTCGAGCATGTACATCTTCGCCACCAGGAGTATCAACAGCGCCGCTGGGAGGAGCATGACGTGCAGGTCGAAGAACCTCAGGAGCTCCGCCGAGTTCCCTCCGTTGCCGACTATCAGGAATGTCAGGAGAGATGAGATAGGCTGGGGGAGGGCGGTGACCATCCCTATCCCGACGTCGGTGGCTGACTTGGAGACGACCGTCCAGGGGAGCAGGTATCCTGTGAATCCGAACCCCAGGGTCACGAAGCCCATCAGCATCCCTATGATCCACATGGCTTCCCTGGGCTTCTTGTGGACAGACACGAAGTACCCCCTCATCATGTGCATGAACGCGAGCATGATCATGGCGTAGGCCGTGTAGAGGTGGATGGTCTCAAGGAACCTGCCGTTGTAGACGCTCTGGAAGACGTACTGGGTGGACGAGTACGCCTGGGTCGGGCTGGGGACATAGTAGAGCATCATGATTGCCCCTGTCACACCCTGGATGACGAAGGCTACCACCGCCAGGGCGCCCAGCCAGTAGAACGGGCTCAGTGCGTAGCGCGGGACCGGCCGGAGGAGGGGGTAGCTCAGGCCGAACCTCGAGTCGAACCAGCCAGCCATCCGCTGAATTAGACCGGACTTTTCTGCCACCTGATCCACACCTCTATGTCGAGCTGACCAGGGTTCCGCCCTGGAGGTCGTCCGCCACATCGGTGGACCCTGTGTCATGGCCGAATATCGTGGGCGGCCCCATGCCCACCGCATAGATGTCTCCGGACGAGTCGGCCTGTAGCTGGACCTGTGGCGCGGGCCTCGGAGCAGGCCCTCCGATCACCTTGCCAGCCTCGAGCAGGTCGTAGACGCTCCCGTGGCATGGGCAGTATCCTACGGGGGCAGGGGCGACGAAGGATGGGTTCACAGTGGGGGACTTGCCCGCGGCGACGAACCCCCATATGCACCCAAGGTGTTGGCAGATCTGGCTGAACGCAACGATGTCGCCGTCGGGCCCTACGCCGCCCTCGGCCTTCTGGCCGAGCTTCACTAGGATGTTCGGCTCGTTGCCGAGCGGATAGTTGAATATCACAACGACCCCAGTGGAGAGCTCCGACACGCTCGAGATCTTGACACGAGGGAAGCTTGTCTGCGGTCCAGACGTAGTGGGGACCGCAGGAATCACAACGGACTTCATCACCGAAGCTATCCCCCCCACGGCGAGGGCGCCGGAGATGGCGGCAGCTATCTTCAGGAACTCCCGCCTCGACTTGTCAGCCTCTCCTCCGGTTGAGTCCCCAGGCTGTTCAGCGCTCACTGGTTCCAGGTCACCGCTCCCAGAGCATGCGTCGCCGGTATTTCAGCTCGCCACCAGCGAGCCGGTCATCCAACCGGAGGATGACATCGCCCCCAGCGTGCCGTCGGGGCCGAAGCCGCAGCGGGTCTCGCAGAACCAGAAGTAGGACCCGGCCTGGCCCACCTTGAAGTAGGCGACCACCGTCGAACTGAGCGGCACAGGGATGTTGAGGTTGAGCGCTGGCACGGTGAAGGTGTGGGCGATTTCAGAGAGCGGGACCGAAGTGAGGTTCGCTCCGCCCTTCAGCACTATTCCGGACGGGCCCTGGCTGGCGTTGACGTTGTCGTTGGAGGTCACGTAGATACTGTTGCCTGTGGTCCCGGACACGACGTTGTCGTTGGGGAGCACGAGGGACGCGTTGCCGTCGTCATAGCAGACGATCACCAGCTTGATCAGGCGATTCGCAGGGAGCGAGATCTTCGCCGTGGACTCCAGGCCGTTTGGGCCGAGAACGAAGAAGGCGGGTTGGTCTTTGACGGTGGAGTTGAACACGCTGTTCGTCGTGATGACCAAGGTCACCACATAGGGGGAAGCAGCGGTGGAGTTGGTGGTCGGAGTCACCGTCGTGGTGGACACGACCTTTGACCCGACTCCGCCGACTGCAAGCGCCGCGCCAAAGCCGGAGATGACGAGGGCTACCGCAAGCACCGCAACGGTAAGGCCTCCGATTAGGGTAGTCCGAGTGCTCAAGTACCAAAACCGGTCTTTCAATATGATATAAGACATCGGGTCGATTCTCAGAATTGAAAACTGGGCTCAGCAGAGAATCTCGCTTCAGGTGTCCGGCATGAATGCGATTCCGTGCTTGGTGCGCTCAAGATTCCTTCAGACACGGTGCCTTGACGGCACCCACCTTCGCGCTGTCCCTCAGGGGGGTGTAGGCTGTCCTCTCCATCGGGCAGAAGGTCCTGCACGTCACGTCGACGCGGGGGTCTCCTCCCACGACGAAGGCCCTGACCGCGAATTGCATCCCTGCCCGCTGATGCTTGTCCAGAACCAACGGTGCCCGCGGATTGATTCAAAACTTTCGGCATGGCATTCAGTTATGACAGTGCGTCTTGAAGAGCACCGAGTGCAGCTTTGGTTCAACATGCCATAAACGACTCACACTTGGCGGTGTTCCCATTGGCCAGCATCAGAAGTCGGTAAAGGCCCCCCAGCGTCCTTGCCTGCGCGCTCGTCCTCCTAGCACGAGGCGCAGAAGCCTACTTGAAGGATAGAAATGCCAAGTAATCCGCGAGAGTCAGGTTCGAATCCTTTCGCCACAAAGACGTCCGTTTGTCGTGACTAGACGAGGGCGACTCCAGGAAGCCCTTTGAGATCCTCATCACTGGTGTACAACACGGCCGAATTCTGACGGGCAGCGGCATAGACGAGCGCGTCCGCCATGTGCAGCCCGTGCTCGAGACTGTAGTCTGCCGCCTCCAAAGACAGGGTCTGGTCTGCGACCACGACCTTGGTTTGGCTGAGGGCCGCTACCGCCTCGAGCGCCTTCTCTTCACCTTTGACTCCTTTCACCTTCTTGTAGACCTCGTAGAGCACCACCACCGAGGTCACTAGATCCTCGGGCTTCTCGGCGTCAATGAGCCGGTTGTACGCGGGGGCCTTCGGGCCGCTTGTGAACCTCTCAATCCAGCCGTAGCTGTCCACGCTGATCAAGCACTATCGCTCTCGTCCCTAAGCTCCTTGACATCGAGTCCGGGGACCATCCCCTTTGTCTTGCTCAGGGGACGCACGGGCACGTACTGCAAGATTCCATGCTTTGCTATAGCCACCATCTTATCGCCCGGTTTGATGTGCGCCTCTTCCCGCAACTTCTCGGGAATAACTACTTGATACTTCCGCGAAACTTTCACTGTTTCCATCGTTCGTCTAGTCGTTCAACGTGCAGACTATCGATATAAGCCTTTCATCGCAAAGATCAATTTGCCTCGGGAGACTGCCGTAACTGAAGGAGAGTGCATTACGGACGGGATAGGGTACAGACCTATTGTGGGTTCGAATCCAAGCCAGGATAGGACGTGTCTAGTTCGATTTGACCCTTTGACCGCGGACCCTCTTCTGACGTCCCAGTAAAGAGAGGGCCCCCTTGACTGTGACCACCTGGGTGCGACCGAACTTGCCGAGCTCCAGCAAGTGCTTGTCACCAGTGACGAGGGTATCAGCGTCTCCGGCCCTCGCCGCAGCTAAGACATCGCCATCGGCGTCACCCAGGACTTGAATTGTTCCCTCGGGCACTGTGAAGGTCGCCCTCGACAGAACCGCACCCAGGAATGATGCAACATCGTCGTCGTCCACATACCTCTTGATCTTATCGTCCGAGCTCACCAGCGAGAACTCGGCAACTATGCGCTCTGAAAGGATCAGAGTGTGTCTGGCGCCGAGAAGGGCGTTCATCAACTTGCGAGGCTTTCCGCCTCTTATGAGCGCCGATATGAGGACGTTCGTGTCGAGGACTGCCCTCATCGTAGAAGCTAACTCTTCACGTGTCTGTATTTCTGCACGAGCTCTTCTATCTCTGCCTCTCCGAGCTTCCCGAACTTAGCCTTCCTGGCATCGACCCGCCTATAAATCGCCTCCAGCGACTTCTCGACTCCCTCGACTTCGAGCTTCTTCATAATGAGCGCATCCTCGTACTGATATACCAAGAGCTTACTCTTTGCTCCGATTCGAAGCTTTTGTCTTATGTCCTGGGGAATGACGACCTGGCCCTTGCTGCTTACGACCACGACATCAGCTTTCTCCATGCCGACTCACTTAGCGTTCTTACTTTCTTACCCTAAAAAGTTTGCCCGGACCCACGTGTGGTAGGGATCAATGCCGCAACTCTCGGCGATGAACAGGGGCAAGTTGTAGTAATTCACATTGGCCGATCACTTCACATCAGTCTGAAGCCGTGCCAAAGAATCGCCTGACTCGGGCTACTCGAGCTAGACGGAACCCATTCCGAACTATTTCAACGCGGGCCCAGTGGGGTCTGGACTCGTAACAGGTTCGAATCTGAATGGCGGGGGAGGTACGCAACGTCGTGCTCGCCTAGCGCCGTCGTGGGTTAGTGCTTGGCTTCGAGTTCGCGCATTCTCTCTTCGATGACCGCGACACGTTGGGTCACATCCATTCGCTTGTCCAAGCCGTCAATCTTGGTCTCGAGTCGCTTGTCCAGAGACTCTATCTTCTCGTCTAGTCGTCCTATTTCGGAATGAACGGCTCTGAACTCTCCTTCTACTTTGCTCTCGAACCCACCAACCTTCGCATCGAGCGCTTTTATTTCCCCTTTCAACTCGTTCATCTGAGGGAGGAGCACCCGTTCGAGCCAGCCGGGGACCTTCGTGGCCATCATAAATAACAAGGCGCGGTCTGCTATTTAACAGCCACAAATCTACGGCTTTGCTCACAGGTGATGTCCGGAGAAACTGAACGGGCCCGGTGGGATTCGAACCCACGGTCTCTGAGCTTTCGCGCTTCAGCTTCGGAGGCTGACGCCCTGTCCGTGCTGGGCTACGGGCCCGCGTCACCCTTCTGGGGCCGACGAGTTAAGCACGCCTCCAATCTCACTTCGCAGCCGCGCCGGTCACCCCGGGCGGGGGCCTGTACCTCTTGAAGAACCACCAGTAGAGGCCGAGGTTGAGCGCGAGGACCACCCCGTACAGCGCGAACGGGTAGTCTATGGCCAACGGATCGGCGTCCGCGGCCGCGAACTCGAACCCTGAGAAGTAGGTGCCGCCTGACGAGGCCACGAGCCTGGTCGTCTGGTTGATGCCGAATGCGGTCCCCCTCTCGTCTCCGGAGACCATGTCCATCATGGCCGCCTGCTGGACCGGCAATGCCATCACCCTGGTGGCAGGCAGCAGCAGATAGATCGAGAGGGACACCGGGAACAGGCGGATCAGGGGCATCAAGACAGAAAGCACCACCGAAAAGCCGCGGGTGGCCAGCATCCCGCGGAGGAATCCCAGTCGCCTCTCTATCCTAGGGGCGAGGAGGAGCGCGAAGGACGCTATGAGCCCAGACGCGGCGGCGAAGACGTTCATCTCCTGCCTGGTCACCCCATAGAGCACGATGAAGAACGGTATCAGGAAGGGGGTGACCAGGCCCTGGCTCAGGCCGTTCAGCATCCCAGTGATGCTGAATTTGCCTATGGCCGAGCCAGACTTTATCCTGAACGAGCGCCGCACAGACTTCTCCATCCTCACCAGTGGAGTGAGAAGCACCGAGGCCGCGCCCAGGACGGCGGCGACCGCGAAGACGTCCTGTATCGCACCGAAACCTCCGAGGTAGGCGCCTCCGGCTGAGGCGACGCCCGATATGAACGCCAGGAGCGAGTAGTATCTGGTCCTGTCCTTCCTCGACGTGAGCTCCGTGGTGAGGATGGATTGTATGGGCTGGGCCGCCCCTCCGACCCCTCCGCCGGGGAGGGACCCCGTGGCTGAGATCCCGCCGACGATCGCCGCGACGAATAGCGAGGGGACGCTGGTGCTCGCCACCACCAGGAATGCGGACAGCGGCAGGAGCGCCAGGGCGACCACGAACGAGATCCTCCTCCCCACCAAGTCTGCGGCGACCCCCACGCCGAGCCCCATGAGGGCAGTGGCCATCGTCGCGGCGGAGTACATCACCCCCAGGATGAAGGTGCCCAAGTGCAACTCGGTGAGCACCAGGAACGGGAACGCGACGTTGATCATCCCTGCGGCCACGCTCCTGAGGACGCGAAGGGCGGCGAGGTAGCCCAGGGACCGCTTGTCCGTCTCGTGCTCGCTGTTCACAGGCTGGTCGCCGCTCAAGGTACGAAGATGCCCCGCCCAGGCTGGTCGCTATAAGTCGGGGGTTTCGCGGTTTTTAAGAAGCGAGCACGGCGGGGCTACAATCCAGCGGTCCGTGTTGATGTTCGGTAAGTACTTCCGTCTGATTTCGCTCGCGAAAGGGCACTGGCGCACAGTAGTCGTGATGCTTGTCAGCGTAACCGCTCTCACCGGGTTCAGGGTCCTGGTCCCGTTCCTCACCGGCGAGGCGGTCAGTGACATAGTGGCCAAGTCGCCGGTCTCGTCCGTAGCCTTCCTCGCCGTGGAGATCGTGGCTGTCAGCGCAGCCTCCGCGGCCTTCAGCTTCGGGCTCAGCTACGGAGGGCAGACGCTGGGGCAGAAACTGGTCTACGACCTGCGAAACATCATCTTCAACTCCATCCAGTCGCAGTCGTTCAGCTTCTACGACCGCAACGAGACCGGCCAGCTGATGTCGAGGGCCACGGGGGACGTGGAGGCGGTCCGCAGGTTCGTCGCATTCGGCCTGGGCCAGCTCCTCTCGAACGCCTTCCTCGTAGGGGGAGTGGTCGTGTCGCTCTTCTACCTCAACCTTCGCTTGGCGGCCATCGTCTCGGTCGTCTTCCCTGTCATCCTGGCGCTCAGCTGGAAGTTCAGCCAGACCCAGGGCCCCTTCTGGCGGCTCACCAGAAAGAACTACGGGACGATGAACTCGGTCCTCCAGCAGAACGTCACGGGGGCCCGGATAGTGAGGTCGTTCACCGCCGAAGATGGCGAGGCGTCGCGCTTCGCTGCCGCCAACCAGGCTTACAGAGACGGCATCGTCGGCTCGTCCGCCGTCAGGGCCGTCTACGTCCCACTGCTGAGCCTCGTCATCAGCCTCGCCGTGGCCGTGCTTTACTACATCGGGAGCGGCCCGGTCATCGCGGCCTCAAGGGCGGGGGAACCCCTCATCGCAGCCTCCAAGCTGGGGGAGCTCGTCGCCGCCGCCAGCCTGCTCGCCCTCTTGTCCGGACCCAGCAGGTTTCTGGGGCAGCTCATCCTCATAGGGCAGAACGGTATGGCCGGGTTCGACCGCATACTCGAGGTCACCGACGCGAAGGCGGAGGTGAAGGACAGACCCGGCGCGGTGCAGCTCGGCGAGGTGAAGGGGGAGCTCAGGTTCGAAGGCGTCAGGTTCGGGTACGGCAGCGCCGGGAGGGAGGTGCTGAAGGGGGTCGACCTGGTCATCCCTCCAGGCCAGGTCGCGGCGTTCGTGGGTGTCTCCGGCTCAGGGAAGACCACCATGGCGAACCTCATCCCGCGGTTCTACGACGCGACCAAGGGGGCAGTGAAAATCGACGGGATAGACGTCAGGGACGTGACCCTGAAGTCCCTCAGGGGGTCTGTGGGGCTGGTGAGCCAAGACATCTTCCTCTTCTCGGCGACCATCAGGGAGAACGTCTGCTACGGAAGGACCGACGCCCCCCAGGAGGAGGTGGAGAACGTCTGCAGGCTCGCCCGGGCTGACGAGTTCATTGACCGCTTCCCAGAGAGGTATGAGACGCGGGTCGGGGAGCGAGGGGTGACCCTCTCCGGGGGCCAGAAGCAGAGGATCGCCATCGCCAGGACCCTCCTGACTGACCCTCGCGTTCTCATCCTCGACGACTCGCTCTCCAGCGTCGACGCGGGGACCGAGTATGCCATCGCCGACGCCATGGAAGAGGTGGTCAAGCAGAGGACCACCATCATCATCACCCAGCGGCTTTCGACCCTAAGGCTGGCCCACCGCATAGTGGTTTTCGACGGAGGAAACGTGGTGGAGGACGGGACCCACGAGGACCTCCTGGCGCTCGGAGGCACCTATGCAAAGCTGTACCGGTCACAGTATGCCCCCCAGGAAGTGTCGTCAGAGGAGGTCGGGCCGTAGTGGGGACTCGCGGGATGTACATCAGCGACGACGACCCCGACACGCGCAAGGACCGGAGATACAGCGACGGCTACCTCATCAGGAAGCTGGTGGGTTACGTCATGGGCTACCGGCGGGACCTGGCCGTCACCCTGGGTGGCCTGCTCTCCATCTCGGCGGTCGGTATCGTAGGACCGGTCCTGCTGGGCTTCGCGGTGGACGACATGCTCGCGGGCAACTACGAAGGGGTCGCCCTTCTCACCGGCTCCTACGCCCTGCTCTACGTCGCCAACTACGCGGCAGACAACAGGAGGACCTACGCCATGCAGGTGGTGGGACAGAACTCCCTGAGGGACATCAGGAGGGACGCCTTCGACCACCTCCAGCGCCTCTCGCCGTCCTACTTCTCCTCCAAGGAGACCGGGCGCATCATGTCCTACATAATGAATGACGTAGACGCGGTGGAAGACTTCGTCACGTTCCAGCTCCCCCAGGTCCTCTCGGGCTTCCTGACCATAGTCTCCATCGTGATCATAATGCTCGTCTTCAACATCGACCTCAGTCTCGTCTCCTTCACGGTGATCCCGACCCTGGTCGTGACCACCCTCCTCTTCCAGGGGAGGATCTCCAGGAGCTTCGTGGAGACCAGGAAGAAGATCGCCGCGGTCACGGCAAAGCTGCAGGAAGGGATAAGCGGGGTGAGGGTGACGCAGGCCTTCGTCAGCGAAGACCGGGTCTCGGAGAACTTCGACGCAGTGAACAGCGAGAACATGCTGGCGAACCTGCGGGCCACCAAGTACACCTCAGCGTTCAACTCCATCGTCCAGGCGATAGAGGCGGTAGGTCTCGCCCTCGTCCTGTGGTACGGCGCCACCGAGGTCCTCGCCGGCCGCCTCCTCGTCGGGACCATAGTGACCTTCATGCTCTACGTGAACGCCTTCTTCAACCCGATAATCCAGTTGACCACGTTCTACAACTCGTTCCAGTCGGCGGTCGCCGGGCTCGACAGGGTGACGCAACTAGTCAACACCCAGGTGGAGGTCAAGGAGCCCGCCGACCCTGTCTCCATCGACCCGCAGGCAGACTGGGGGGTCGAGCTCAGGGGCGTGACCTTCGGTTATTCCAAAGGCCCACCCGTCCTCAACGACATCAACCTGAAGGTCGAGCCCAGGGAGGTGGTGGCTATAGTCGGGGCGACCGGAGCAGGGAAGTCCAGCATCGTCAGCCTGGTCCAGCGCTTCTACGACCCTCAGCAGGGGTCGGTCCTCGTCGGAGGGGTCGACCTGAAGACGCTCAGGTTCAGGGACTTCCGGGGGCGGATGAGCGTGGTCCCCCAGGATCCGATCCTCTTCACGGCCAGCGTGGCAGACAACATCAGGTACGGCAGGCCGGGCGCTTCCATCGAGGAGGTGAAGGGCGTGGCCAGGGCGCTCGGGGTTGACGATTTCATCTCGTCCCTCCCGGACGGATACGCGACCATGGTCGCCGAGGGGGCCACGAACCTCTCCATGGGCCAAAAGCAGCTGATCTGCTTCGCCCGGGCCCTCATGCGGGACCCGAAGGTGCTGATTTTGGACGAGGCAACGTCAGGCCTCGACCCCTTCACTGAGTTGAAGATCCAGAGGTCGCTCGGCGCCATGATCAAGGGGAGGACAGCCATCATGGTGGCGCACAGGCTTTCTACCATCAGGCTGGCTGACAGGATAGTGGTTCTCGACCATGGGCGGGTGGTGGAGGAGGGGACCTTCGACCAGCTCGTTTCTGTGCCAGGCGGCGCTTTCGCCGAGATGTACGCCCTCCAGTCCAAGCAGGCGTGACGCGCCCTCAAAGATACCTTTTATCGTGAACGTTCTAGGACATCTTGTCTTGAAGTTCCTCGACTTCCAGGCGGAGGTGGAAGAGGTCCTGGCCGATGCCTGCAGGGCGCTGGGCTACAAGGACGCCGCGGTAGACGTCGCCCTCCCGCCCAACGACGGCTACGGGGACCTAGCGAGCGCCGTCCCGATCCGCCTGGCCAAGGAGTCGGGTAAGGAGCCGGGGGCCCTGGCCCTGGAGATAGCCGCCGAGGCCATGGAGCTGGCGAAGAAGTCGAAGTACATCGGACTGGTGTCCCCGCATAGGGGAGGGTTCATCAACTTCGGCATCAACGTCCCGAGGTTCGTCCTCGACGCCATAGAGGAAATCTCGGCGGGGGACCTGGGGGCTTCCAAGGAGAAGGGGGAGCCGGTGGCGATCGAGCACACCAACGTCAATCCCAACAAGGCACTCCACATAGGCCACGCGCGCAACCTCGTCCTCGGCGACTCGCTGGTCCGCGTGATGCGCTACCTAGGCGAGAGGGTCCAGGCCCTGAACTACGTGGACGACTCCGGGGCCCAGGTGGCGGACATCATCGTCGGGTTCAAGTTCCTGGGGCTCCCAGACGAGGCTCCGCCGGGCGCAAAGTATGACGTGTACTGCGGCGATAGCGTATACACCAGGGTGACCAAGGAGTACGAGACCAACCCGCCCCTGAAGGAGAAGAGGTCCCTGGTGCTGAGAGAGATCGAGAAGGGCTCGGGAGACCTGGCCGAATACACGCGGGGGATAGTGAGGAAGATACTCGCGGCCCAGCTTGTCACCTGCTGGAGGCTTGGGGCCCGCTACGACCTGCTCAACTGGGAGTCGCAGCTGGTGCATTCGGGGATGTGGGAGAAGATCTTCGAGTCCCTGAAGAAGCTGGGGTACGTCAGGTTCCAGCCGGAGGGGGAGAACAAGGGATGCTGGGTCATACCCGACCCAGACACGGGGGAGGAGAAGGTGGTTGTGAGGTCAGACGGGACGGCCGTGTACGTGGCGAAAGACATCCCATATGCAGCCTGGAAGATCGGACTGATAGGGGACCCATTCGGCTACGAAGTCTATCCCGAGGTCCAGCCCGACGGGCCGGTCTACTCCACGACCCTCTCAGGTGGCAAGGCCAGGGTCCACTTCGGAGGGGCGGAGTTGGCCGTCTCGGTCATAGACACCAGGCAGAGCTACCTTCAGAAGATAGTGGCGAAGGTGCTGGACAGGCTCCGAGAGGGGGCATCGAGACGCTATCTGCACAGGAGCTACGAGGTGGTGGCGCTGTCGAAGAAGACCGCCTCGCAGCTGGGGTTCGGGATCGACGGCGAGTTCGTCCATATGTCCGGGAGGAAGGGGCTCTATGTCAACGTCGACACTGTCCTCGAACGACTGAAGGAGAAGGCAAAGGCAGAGACCAGGAAGCGCAACCTCTCGGAGTCCGAGGCGTGGGTCGACGGGGTGGCCGAGGGGGTGGCGGTGGCAGCGCTGAGGTATGACCTCCTCAAGCAGGACCCTGACAAGATGATCGTCTTCGACATGGACGACGCCCTCCAGTTCCAGGGGGACACAGGCCCCTACCTCCTCTATACCTACGCGAGGGCGCGACGGATCCTCGGGAAGACCGAGGGCAAGCCCAGGGTCTCGCTAGAGTCTGCTTCAAAGCTGACCAGGCCTCAGGAGGCGAAGCTAGCGAAGAAGATGTCGATGCTGGACCTCGCGGCCGAGACCGCGGGGGAGTTCCTCTCCCCCAGGGAGATAGCAAAGTTCTCGCATGACCTCGCCAAGGCCTTCAACGACTTCTACGAGAGCGTCCCGGTCAACCAAGAGCCCGACCCGGACACCAGGGACGCGCGTCTTGCCCTGGTCGACGCGTCGAGCAGGGTGCTGGCAGAGGCGATGAGCCTGATGGGGATACCTGTCAGGGACAGGATATGAGCCAGTTCAGGTTGGCCGCGTTCGATCTGGACGGGACTGTCCTCGAGCACAACGGGAGCTGGGTGGCGTTGCACAAGGCTTTCGGGACAGAGCGTCTCGGCGAGGCTTCCCTGAAGCTCTACACAGAGGGGAAGATCGACTACAAGGAGTTCATGCGCAGGGACATCGCCTGCTGGCCGAGGAGGGTCACCCGCGGCCAGGTTGCCGAGATACTGTCGGGGTACAGGATCAGGAAGGAGGCGCCGGGGCTCTTCGAAGAACTCAGGTCGCGGGGGATGAAGACCGCCTTGGTGACGTCCGGTATCGACATCCTGGCGAAGGAGGTGGCAGAGGAGCTGGAGATAGACTACTGGGTGGCCAACGGGCTCAGGTTCGACGGATCTGGCGAGCTCCTCCCGACCGGCGTCGGCCGCGTCGACCCTACCCGGAAGGACCGCGCCTACGCCAGGCTCCTGAAGAAGGTGGGGATCCCGGCGAAGAGGACCATAGCCGTCGGGGACACCATCTACGACCTCGCCTTCCTGAAGTCGGCAGGGCTCGGGTTCATGCTCGCCCACACCACCCGCGTCCCTGACCCGGAGATCATACACATAGACGCGCTCTCCGATGTCCTCGGCCACCTCAGATAGGGGGAGGGTTTTTACACACGGTGGCCCAAGACGAGGGGGGCACTTGTGATGTTGGATGACACGCTCCTGCTGATACCGGGACCGACGAACCTCTCCAAGCGCGTAAGGGACGCCATGGCCCGCCCCCAGCTCCCGCACGTCGGCGCGGAGTTCTACTCGACGTTCAAGGAGACGGTAGCCCTGGCCAGGTACGTCTTCAAGAACGAGGCGGGTGTACAGTTCGTGTTCACGGGGTCTGGGACCATCGGGATGGAGTCGTCGGTGGTCAGCCTTGTGTCCAGGGGGGACAGGACACTGACGCTGATCAACGGTTACTTCGGCCACAGGATGCTGATGCTCAACGAGGTCCACGGGGCGAAGGCTGACAAGCTCGAATTCAAGGGAGGGAGCGCGGCGGACCCCGACGCCCTGAGGCGGCAGCTCCGCAAGTCGAAGTATTCAACGGTGTTCATCACCCACGTAGACACTTCGAGCTCGATACTGAACCCCGTCGCCGAACTGGTGGAAGAGTGCGAGAAAGCGGGGGCTATGTCGGTGGTCGACTCGGTCTGCGCCGTGGGAGGCGTCCCACTGGACTTCGACAGGCTCGGTGCGGACGTGGTCTTCACGGCCTCACAGAAGGCCCTGGCCGGGCCTCCTGGCGCGGTCCTCCTGGCCGTATCTACGCGCGCCCTGGAGCACATGGAGAACCGCAAGAGCCCGATAGAAGGATACTACATGAACCTCCTCAGGTGGAAGCCAATCATGGACGACCCCAAGATGTACCTGGCAACGCCCGCCACCCAGGTCCTGCTGGCCCTGAGGGAGTCGCTCCTGGAGGCGAAGGAGGAAGGGATCGAGAACAGGTGGGAGAGGCACAGGAAATTGGGGGAGATCACCAGAGCCAAGGTGGCGGAGTGGGGCCAGGAATTCGTGGCAGAGGAAGGCCACAGGGCGGACACGGTCACCTCTTTCTGGGTTGAGGATGGGAAGGCGGGCCAGATACAGAAGAACCTCGAGAGCGAGCACCATGTGATGGTGTCGAGGGGGATCTACGACGACAAGGACAGGATGATCAGGATAGGCCACTTCGGGATCCTGCAGCCCGACGTGCTCGGGAAGGCGCTGGGCCACATGGGGGATGTGATGGAAGAGACAGGGGCGTCGGCGCGGCCCGTGGCTGTTGCGAAACGACGGAACACTCGATAGAACGCTTTTATCGGCACCGCGGTCGCACTCCCGAACTGCAGCCCGGTCGTCTAGTGGTCAAGGATGGGGGCCTCTGGAGCCTTCGACCTAGGTTCGAATCCTAGCCGGGCTATTCTTAGACTTTCTATGAATCGGAGCATATATCAAACTCCAAGGCTACCGATAACCAAAATCAGCCCCCGCCGCCCGAGAACTCGACCCTTTGGCTAGGACGCAAGGCCTTTCTTGACTCGAAGATTCTGCCTTCGGTCTCGAACTCCAGGAGGGTCGCCGTCCTTGAACGGAAAGGAGTCGTTCGCCAGATCTGTGGGGCCGTCCTATCTGACTGTGACAGTTCCCTGCATCCAGCCTGGCCCGTCCATTGGCCCATTCAATCCAGCAGGCCCGAACCCGCATGGGACTTCGCAACGCCAAGTGAACGTTCCCGTCTGGGTCAGAATGAATTCCGCGGTTTCATTCACATGGGCTCCCACTGGAATGTTCAGGTTCAGCTGCTGAATGGTGAATGTATGCCCGATCTGCGTATCGTTATCCAGCGAAGTAGCGGTTTGCATGGCGCCCGTCGTGTCATTGGTCACGGAGATCACGTTGGTTATCGTCCCTTCAACATTGCTGTATTGCGCTGGAATTGGTGTAGCTCCGTCTTGGTCTATGATGGTCAGTTGGATGACCGTGTTGACCGGAAGGGTGATGTTGGCAGACGACTCCAATCCTTGCGGCGTGACTACCCAATAGCGGGGGCCGCTGGTAGTGGCATTCCACGGCGAATCTGCTGTTATCAGCAATGTCAGCTTGAATGGCTGGGGGGCGCCTACAGCTACGTTCACGCTCGTGGTGGTTCCGATGACCCATCCCCACCCCACTATCCCGAGCGCAATCATCGCTATCAGGACGATTGCCGCCAGTTTCATGGACCGCATTTTCTCGCCATAGAATCATTTAAGCCCCCAAGGCGGTTCTCAGAACTGAGAATCACGGAGGCGTGCCTGTAACCTCAGGCGTGCCCTGCTGTCCGCGCCCTGGCTCGCTCGGGGAGGTTTTCCACAACCCACTTTGGCTGGAAGGGCTCAGACTCACTCCACAGGCGCTACATCACCTTGGGCTCAGAGAGTCTGAGGAGGGCTGCACGAGGGTGCCTGGCACGAAGGCGATGCCGGACCTCGTGAATGACGAGCTCCCGGCCTTTTCTGAGAGAGTCAGCGTTCGGCCCCGCACGGCCAGACTATCGACGCGCGCCTACTCGATGATGAATCCTGTGGCCTGTTCTCAACCTTGGAAAACGTCTTTGCCGCTTAATACACTGACGGCTCGTAGAGCTGCTGCATGAAGGCGTCAGTTGTCTTCATCTTCCTTTCGGTGGTCGGGGTGGCCGAGGCGTTAGTGCACGCCTGGCAGGAAAACGCGTTCACCACATACTGGTCCCACGTGCAATTCTCTCCGTATGCTTCACTCCTTGGCGTCCCTTACTGGGGATTAGGCGTAGTCTGGTTCCCCCTCGTGCTGGTGGTGGGGCTCTTGGTCACCCGCCTCGGTCGCGACAGTCTGAGGAGGGAACTCCTGGTTCTCCTCTCTGTCGGGAACATCCTCACGGGTTACCTGTGGTATCTGGACCTGGTAGTGATACGCGCGTTCTCCCCCGAGTACGTGGGCCTGTACCTCACGAACTATGCCCTGACAGGGCTTGTGGTCGCCCAGAACTGGTCCAGCGCGGTCGTGAAAGACTTCGCCGTGGGCACGATCATCGGAATCGTCGTCGGCGTGTTCTTCGGTCCCTTTGCAGCGGTGGCATTCGGATTAGCCGGGGGCCTCGTCGGGGCAGTCAGCGGCTACACTTCGACGAGATAGGCCTGGCTGCCAAAGGAGCCCAGAGCGCAGACCCGCTACGCATTACGAGCGCGTTGTCGAACGGCCTCCGAAACCGGGCTAACCGCGCCCTCGCCTTGCCTTGCTAGCTGGTGACGCACATGGCGAATCCCGTTTGCAGAAAGCGGCTCGAGTCTCCTTGATTGGGCTGGTCCAGTCAGCGTGCTCCGTTGATACCGTAAGCGCAGGGCGGAGCGGATCCGCCCTCAGACTCGGGCCTGGGACTCCTCGCCCAGGTGCATCATGCCCTCGTCCACCAGGCCGGCGACCACTCGTGCATATCTTCCAGTGGGGTCGAGCTCAGGGTCGAAAATGGTGACCTCTGCTCCCACTGCGCCAGGGGAGAGCCGCTCCACCAGCTCCACGAGCTGTCCGCAGTCCAGCCCTCCAGGTGATGGAGAGTCCACGGCGGGCATCACCGTCGGGTCCAGTATGTCCACATCCAAATGGAGCCAGAACCCGTCAAGGCCGGTCCTTTCCACGGTCGCCCGTATCGTTGAGGCCGCGCTCTTCATCCCCCGGCGTCGCATCTCCGAGGCTGGCAGAACCGCCCCTATCTTCTCGGCGACCTCTGAAATGTGCTCGTCGCCGTCTCGGCACCCCGCATGGACTGTGGCCTCAGGTTCGAAGTACGGTCGGAGACCGTCGATGTCCGATACCCCGTCCCAGTGCAAGCCCACAGCCGCAGCGAGGTCCTCCCCCGCGAGACTCGCCACCAAGTCGCTGTTGCCAGGGTTCCTGAAGTCTGTATGCCCGTCGAGATGGACGAGCCCATAGCGGCCCGCCTTCTTGAGAGCGATTCCTGATCCTATCAGGATGCTGCAGTCCCCTCCCACGACCAGCGGGGCGTCGCCTCCCCGAAGTGTGTCCAGTATCTTAGAAGAAAGCAGTCTCGAAAACTCGACGATCCTGGTCTGATTGCGCACCGAGCCAGGCAAGACCTCTTGCAGATAACTGCCTGGTTCCACCGTCCCGCAATCAGACCCGCCTCTCCGCTCGAACGACTCGAAGAGTCCCGCTCTACGCAATGCTTCAGGAGCCTTGTAGCAGCCTGGTATGGCTCCGGTCCTGGGGGGTCGGAGGCCGAGGCTAGACGGGGCAGAAATCAGGCATACCATCTAATCCACCGCCGTCGGTGAGGCCGCTGACAAGCTATCACCCGACTCTAGGGAATCCATGTCCATTAGGTTCGACGGAACTGATGCGCTGCGCAGCTGAAATGAGCGCTCCTCCAGCCATCGTGCAGCAGGACCTGCTTCCTTTTTTATTTCTTCGTCTGGTGAATGAAATCAGCCAGGGACCTCGGTCACCCCGTGCCCATGCCCGTCCCCCAGATGGCTCGACCCGCCATTGTGTCAACAAAGGATAAACATCGCTTTGTCGCAGTTGCCGTCGAGTGGTTCTGGAGACTTGAAGGCGAAGACCGCTTCCACGCGGCGGGCGATCGACGGCTGGAAGTCTAGAGCGAAGGCGCAGGTCAGGATGTCCAGGGGCTGGACGCTCTACCTGGCGGCCCAGCTGCTCACCTCCTCCAGGCGGGAGAGGGCTGCGCTGATACCTCTCCTAGTCTTCGCGTCTTTATTCTCCTTCGCCACCTTGGAGTTCGTGATGCTCGTCCTCGTCGGCTTCTTCATAGCCAAGCTCCAGTGCTACAGGTTCGTCAACTTGGTGCTGGGCGCGTTCGAGCCACCGCGCTGAGCCGCCCGCCGTCGCTCACTCCGGCGGGATCTGTCTGTATGAGAGGCCCAGCTCAATCCCCTGCCTCCTTCTGACCGCCCTGGCGACTAGGTAGACCAGGAGGCAGGCGACGAAAAGCCCGAGCACGAACTCGTCCGACTGCAGAAGCGGGTAGGTCAGGAAGAGGTTCGGCCCCGCCACGTACTCGTAGGCGAGGAAGAGGTTGAATGCCAGCGCGAGGGCTCCCGCCACCGAGACGGCGGGAATCTTCCAGACCGTGTACCTGCTTATCGGGGACGATTCGTACACGTCCTTCAGCCTGAACGGGAACACCATGGCGGTGACGCAGATGAGCAGGTATGCGACCTCTGTCCCGAACCCCGCCGAAGCAACGTAGGACCCTATGGCGTTGAACTGGTAGACCACGAAGTAGAGCCAGGCCATGCTCCCGGCGAAGGACACCAGCAGCGCCAACAGCGGTGCGCCCGACCGGGGGCTGACCGACGACACCCTGCTCGGAAGCACCCTGTCCATGGCGGCCCCAAGCATGATCCTCGTGCTGGCGAAGTAGACTATCAGGACCACCTGGAATATCCCCATCATCATCCCGATGAAGATCACCGCGAGGACGAGCGGATTACCTGACAGGAGGCTGATGATGTATGGGAAGAACGGGTCCGGCACTACGTTCAGGACCGCTCCGACCGGACCGGGGTTGCTCCCGAACCAGAGCCCGTTGAACGCGTGGATGAACTGGAGGCCGACTGTCCCGGAATAGGCGTACCAGGTCAGGGCCCAAAGGGCGCCTATGGCAAGGTAGGACCCAACTATCTGGAAGAGCTGAAGCCTGAAGTTCCCGGCGCGCTTGATCTCGCCGAGGTTGTAGATGGACCATCCGGCGTACCCCAGCGACAGCCAGGCGATGGCCCAGAGGGTGATCGTCTCATACGCGCTGAACTTCTGCCCCAGCGCCACCCCGCTCCCCTGGGCGGCGCTGATGATGGTCTGGTATGCGTCCGGCCCGATCGTTCTGTTGTATGAGTATACGGCGGCGTTGAAGCTGCTGACGAAGTCTTGATGGGTGCTCGCCAGTAGCAGCCCCAACATGGTCAGGAGCGAGAGGAGTGCGCCCCCGAAGAGGACGTACTGCACCTTCACATAGAACCGCATCCCCCGGGCTGCCACCAAGAGCCCCAGCAGGAGGATGACGGTGGTGACCGCGAAGGTCGCCGCGGGAGCCTGGAGCTCCGTGGCCAGCGAGGCGTATCCGGCGATCCCTGTGGCATGAGCCAGCTCAGCGAAGAGCGGCTGCAGGCAGAGCGTCACCATCACTGATCCGAGGAACGCCGAGAAGAACCACTGCCAGATCGACCACGCGCTGAAGGTGGCGGCGAACCCGACCGCGGGGTTCAGGACCCTGCTCTGCCACACATAGTCGCCGCCTGCCCTGGGCATCGACGACGCAAGCATGGAGACGACGACGTAGAAAGGGACGGCGGCCAGGACCGTGGTCAGTATACCGAGGCCAACGTCCCCGCCAGGGAGGACGGCGGGCCCATAGCTGAAGAGGACGGCTTCGGTGAACCCGGTCAGGCCCACCGCCATCATGTTGTAGATGAAAGCGTGGTGTGGGGACATCGCCTTCACAAGGCCGGTCGACTCCCTGACGAAGACCTTCTCTTCCGTCAAACAGGTCTCAGGCCCAGAGACAATGTATAAACGATTCATGTCTCCGCAGCGCCCGGGCGAACCAACCACTTGCTGATCTACACCCCCGGTCCGACGGAGGTCCCCCCTAGAGTTCTGAGGAGGATGGCGCGGCCCATAACGAACCCCGACCTGGACCCAGCCTTCGCGAAGTCCTACGAGTTGACCCAGGGGAAGCTGAGGCGGCTGATGAAGACCAAGAACGACGTCCTAATCATGTCCGGGGAGGGACTCCTCGGACTGGAGGCCGCGGTCGCGTCTCTCGTGGCGAGGGGGCAGAAGGTGCTGACCGTCACCAACGGGGTCTTCGGCGACGGCTTCGTAGACTTCGTGAAGATGTACGGCGGGATCCCGGTTGCGGTCCGGGGACCCTATGACCGGCCGGTGGACCCCGAGTCGGTGGCGGCAGCCCTCGACGCCGACAGAGAGATAGAGGTCGCCACCTTCGTTCACTGCGAGACACCCAGCGGTGTCCTGAACCCGCTGCGGGAGGTTGCCGCGGCCTGCCGGAAGCGAGGCGTCATGCTCATCGCCGACGCCGTTTCGTCCTTGGGCGGAACTCCGGTTGAGACAGACTCCTGGGGGGTCGACGTCTGCCTAGGTGGGAGCCAGAAGTGCTTGAGCGCGCCCCCTGGCCTGGCTCTGGTTTCAGTGAGCGAGAGGGCATGGGGCGTCGTGAGACGGCGCGGCCCCCGCGTCCCTGCGTACTACGCGAGCCTCTGGCAGTGGGAAGAGTGGTGGAACAAGAAGAGGCTGTTCCCGTACACCCCGTCGGTCTCTGACATCGCCGCCCTGGACGAGGCGCTGGACATCGCCCTCGAGGAGGGGCTCCCGCGCGCCTTCGAGCGCCACAGGCGGGTCTCAAAGCTCATCCTGTCAGGCTGCAGGGGGATGGGGCTGGTCCCCTATCCGAAGAGGGATGACTATCACTCTCCCACTGTGACCGCGGTCAGGCGCCCGGCGCAAGTCCCCGAGGCCAGGCTGCTGCGGCTCATGGAGGAGCGCCATGGGGTGATGATCGCAGGGTCCTGGGGTAAGCTCTCCGGAAAGGTGCTCAGGCTCGGGAACATGGGATACAACGCCCGCCCTCGTCAGGCGAGGAGGGCTATGCTGGCGCTCGAGCGCGCGCTGAGTGAGCTGGGCTTCAGGGAGAACGAAGCCTGACTCCGAGCCTTGGTTCTGGTGAGGGTCGTCGGAAGCGTCCAGGAGGCAGAGCCGGGTCACGGCTGGCGGGCGCCGAGTTGCCTGGTCAGGACTTCTTCCAGAGTCTCGAAGTATGACCTCGTCCCCTGCGGCATCGACTCCTTATTCTTCCGGATCGCGTCGATGATGTAAGGGAGGGCGCTCGACGAAACCTTCAGCTCAACCCGCTTGTCGCTTCCTGTGCTCGGCCTGGGGAGGCCTACCCTGGCCTTCACGTCGGGGGGAGCCGCGTTCCTTGCATCCTCCTCCACCTTCTCAGCCCAGCTCTCCAGCTGGTTCTGGTCGAGCCCTTCGACCATCCCGCTCAGCTCCTTGACCAGCGGGCTGATGGTGGCGAGCGAAGCCAGGTCGAGCCCTTCGGTCTGGCCTTTGAACCGCCTCGCCCCGACAGCTGTGATCACGTTAGTCCCGATGATTACCAGAGTTGCGATGGGGAGTATCTGGTTGGAGCCTGCGATCGAGTCCGCAACCAGCGTGGTGGCCAGGAGGGCTGGCGTCAGTCCCTGGGCCATCATCGACTCGATTACCCTTCTGTCCTTGGTCGTCTTCTTCCAGTCGACCGCTTCCGTGCTGAGCACCCTGGTGACCACCAGGGTCCCCACCACCGCAATCGACTCGAAGTACACCAGGGGCGACGTCAGGACGCCGAGGGGGAGGGAGAATCCGAGGAAGAAGAGGAAGAACGTCCTCAAGAAGAATGAGATTTCGGTCTGGAACGCCGAGATGTAGTTGAGCGAGACCGCAGGCATGGCAGTCCCGAAGCCCAATGAAGCGGGGATGTCTGTCATGTTCTTCATCACCAGCCCTATGGCTAGGACCGTTATCACGCCACTCCCGCCAATGTTCCCTATCAGCACGTAGGCCAGGAGGACATAACCCACAGTCGCGACGTAGAAGTATTCCGACTGCCCGAGCGCTTTGGCAACTCTGACCCAGGCGAACCCGAGGAGGACCCCTCCGACCAGGCCGATGGAGAGCTGCTGGAAGAAGCTCGAGGAGATGAGGGACAACCCGCTGAAGTCCAGGGGCGCGTTCTGGCTGTATCCGTTCAGCAGGACCGTGAACAGTATGATCAGCACGAGCGAATCGTAGACGGACTCCATCGACAGGTTGGAGACCAGCCCCCGTTGCGAAATCCTGTTCCCCATGTAGGGGATTATGACCATCGAGATCTCTCCTCCGACTACCGAGCCGAGGAAGAGGGACTGGTACAGGTTCCAGTGCAGGACCGCGGTGAACAGAAAGGAGGTCACCAAGATGGAGAGAATCATGTAGACGCTCGACCGGGTGATCGCCGACCTCCCTTCCGAAACTACCTCCCTGATCTTCATGCTCATGCCTATGTCGAAGACCACCATGGCGAGGGTGACCTGGGAAAGCAGCGGCAGCATCGCGTTGACCGTGGACGTGGGTAGGACCGCGAACCAGCGGGTCGCGATCCCCGCGGCTATGAGGAACAGAGTCTGGGGTATCCCCTTCTTGTTCAGCAGGATGTTCCCCACGAACCCGATGAATATGATCGAGGATAGAACTAGCAGGAACGTCTCAGGAGAGAGCGCCAACAGGGGTCAACTCCAAGACCAGTGCTTCGGCCTTCCAGGGTCCCCTGCGCGGCCGAGCTGACATTGAGCCTTCAAGCCTGGTGGGGGGGCACCGGATAGGTATTTGAGGACAGGCTCTCCTGCGGGGCGCCGTCTCAGGGTGGTGAAGTCGACCATGAGACAGGCTACGCTCTCAGAGCCGCCCCCTCCTCCGCCGCGCTCCCTGCCGCAGGGCGCCTTCAGATAACTTGAAATCTACCCGATATCGGAGTTCCGATATCGGAAAATAGAGACCATGTTCAACTTCGACTGGGCCAAGCGCACGCACAAGGGTCTGCGCCGCTGGATCCTCTACATCGTGCGGGACAGTGCGAAGTCGGGTGCGGAGATAATGGACGTGATGGAGGCGAATCTCCAAGGCTGGTGGAGGCCGTCCCCTGGCTCGATCTATCCCCTGCTGAAGCGCATGGTGGAGGAGGGCGTCCTCAGCCGTTCCGCGGACGACAGATACTCCCTCACCACGAGCGGGAAGGAAGAGGTAGACCACCCCTGGCCGTGGCCGGAGCAGATGGGGCAGGCGCCGAAGTCCGTAGAAGGCGCCATTGAAGTGATCTCCAGCTACACGTCATATCTGGAAGACCTTTCGCGGTCCAACGATCCAAAACTCGCGGGCGGGGGGAACGAGATAAGGAAGCTCGCGAGCAGGCTTTCAAAGCTGGGAGAGAAGCAATGAGCCAACGGCCGCTGGTCAGGGTGGAGGGGCTGTCAAAGAACTTCGGGGCACTGAAGGCAGTGGACGGCGTCTCCTTTGAAATCAAGGAAGGCGAAGTCTTCGGGTTCCTAGGACCCAACGGGGCAGGGAAGACCACCACCATAAGCATGCTCACGACGCTGCTGAAGCCTTCGGGCGGGCAGGCGGAGATAGCAGGACTGGACATCCACAGGCACCCCAACGAGGTCAGGAGGGTGGTCGGGGTCGTCCCTCAGGAGTATACCGCCGACGAGGACCTGACCGGCCTGCAGAACATAGTGCTCTGCGCAGACCTCTATGGCATACCGAGGAGCAACTCCAAGCCGCACGCCATGGAGCTCCTGAAGCTCGTCGAACTGCAAGACGCCGCGAACAGGAAGGTCAGCACCTACTCCGGCGGGATGAGGCGAAGGTTGGAGCTCGCCAGCGGGCTGATCAACTACCCCAAGCTGCTCTTCCTCGACGAGCCGACGCTTGGACTGGATGTGCAGACAAGGACCGCCGTATGGAGCTACATCAAGATGCTGAAGGAGGAGTACAAGATGACCCTCTTCCTCACCACCCACTACCTGGAGGAGGCCGACTCCCTCTGCGACCGGATAGCGATCGTGGACCACGGCCGCATAGTGAAGATAGGCTCCCCGGACGAGCTGAAGGCCAGCATAGGCGGGGACGTCTTAGTCGTGGGCGTAGCGGAGGCGGAGCCGGACATCTCAGAGGACATCAAGAAGATACCGCTGGTGAGGGAGGTCAAGAAGAACGGCCATGAATACAGGATAAAGTCGGAGGCAGGCGAGGAGTCCTCCATCAAGGTCATCGACCTGATCAGGTCGAAGGGGCTGCACGTGACCAAGATATCGCTCACCAAGCCCACCCTCGACGAAGCATACCTGGAGTTCACCGGGCGCAGCATCAGAGAGGAAGAGTCCAACAAGATGGACGCGTTCAAGCAGAGGGTGACGATGATGAGGGCCCGCAGGTGACGTGAAGATGGCGGAGGACGTCCCGGCAAGGTCCACGGTCACGACGCAAGAGCAGGCGATAGAGGAGGAGCAGAAGGAACGGGAGATGGAGAGGTCGTTCCGCGCGGCTCCGACGCTCAACAAGAGCCCCCTTCACGGCCTGTGGGCGCTGACCAACAGGGACCTGGTAAAGTGGTACAAGAATCCCATCCAGCTGATCATATCCCTGGTCCAGCCCGTGGTCTGGCTGGGCCTGTTCGGCCTCGCGTTCAACATCGGCAAGATCTTCACGAGCCTCCCCGGGGTGACACCCGCAGAGGCGAGTGTCCTCAACCTCGGCACCTTCGGCACCAGCAGCTACTTCTCCTACCTCGCCGCCGGGATGCTGGCGTTCATCATCCTGTTCACCGCCGCCTTCTCAGGGATGTCGGTCGTCTGGGACAGGAGATTCGGGTTCATGAACAAGGCGCTAAGCACCCCGGTCGGGCGGGGAGCCATCGTGGTCGCGAAGATTTCTCAGAGCACGGTGCGGTCTCTCATCCAAGCGGCGATAGTCCTCGTCATTGCGGTGGTCTTGGGGAGCGTGGGCGGGGTCCAGATGGACACTTCCTACTTCAGCGTGCTTACCATAGGGGGGTCGTTCGTGTTGCTGTTCCTGATGTCCTTCGGGCTCTCCTCGCTGTTCGTCATGCTGGCTCTGAGGTCCAGCGACTGGCAGACCCAGATGGCCATCATCAACCTCCTCAACCTCCCTCTCCTCTTTGCCAGCAACGCCATGCTCCCGGTCGCCATGATGCCCTCTTGGCTCCAGTCCGTGGTGAAGTATAACCCCGTGAGCTACGCCGTCGACGGGGTGAGGCAGATGCTGCTGGGCTCAGGGTCCGCGTCGGCAGCCGCCGCGGGCTACCATGTCCTGGCCCCCCTCTGGGTAGACTTCAGCGTCCTTGCAGGCTTCGCAGCGGTCCTCTCCGCGCTTGGGATAGTCCTGTCCTGGAGACTTCTGTCGAACTGACTGAAGGTCAGCCGAAGATTGCCTTTCCGAGCTTCCCGGCCATGGCTAGGGGGTCCTGGTTCTGCCAGACGTTCCTCCCGACGGCTACGCCTGTCCCGCCAGCGCGGACGACCCCCTCCACCTGGCGCAGGAAGTCGTTGTCGGTGGGTGCCTTAGGCCCGCCGCTCATGAAGACCCTGACCCCCGCCGCAGCCTTCACAGCCCAGGAGAAGCTCTCCGGGTCACCAGTGTACTTGATCTTGACCGCGTCCGCCCCAAGCTCCAGCCCGGCCCGGGCGGCGTAGGCGACCGTCTCCTTCGAGGTGTCGTTTTGGACCGCCGCGCCTCGGGGGTAGATCCAGGCTATGGCGGGCATCCCCCTCTCGTGCGCCTCCTCCTGTATCTCTCCGAACTCGCTGAACATCCTCGGCTCGTGTTCGCTCCCCAGGTAGATGGTGTACCCGACTCCCTTCGCCCCGAGCGACACCGCCTGCTCCACGCTGCACACCTGCCGCGAGACTGGCTCTCCCTTGAGGAGGCTGGACTTTCCGTTGAGCTTGACAATCAAGGGGACCCTCCCGTCGTAGAACCGCTCGGCCACCCCCTTCTGGAACACGACACCGTTGAACCTCCCCTTGGCGGCTATGTCCATGATATAGGCTGGGTCGACGTTCTTGTCGTTGAAGTCGGACGAAGGCCCGTGCTCCAGCCCCTGGTCATAGGCGAGGATCATGCTCTTCCCCCCGGTGAGGAACTTCTCCATCAGGTCGCGCTTCATGAGGGGGAAGCCGCCCTTGGCCTATTTAACGCTCTCACCGTTCGACATACATTCAGGCAGCCTGTCCATACGCCTAAAAGCCCCGCCCCGATCAGCGGCGACCGATGAAACTGGAAGAGTTCCTGAGGCTCAACGCGCCCGAAGACCTGGCCGCCCTCACCGCCGCCGTCGCGAAGGCCAGCTTGGAGGTCTGGGGGAGCATACCGTTCAAGACAGGGCTCCTAGAGGAGACCAACCCGTCCGGGGAGGCTCAGAAGGCGATCGACGTTTACTCCAACGACGTGTTCGTCGAGGCCCTCATTGCTACAGGGCACGCCGCTGAGGTCGCTTCAGAGGAGATGGAGGAGCCAGTGGAGTCCAAGGGAGGGGTCAGCGTGGCAATGGACCCGCTCGACGGGAGCTCCAACGTGGAGACCAACAATCCGCTGGGGAGCATCTTCGGCTTCTACTCAGACAGGCTCCCGGCGTCCGGGAGGCGCCTGGCAGGGGCCCTCTACGTCACCTATGGGGCTTCGCTCACGCTGACCTTCTCTTTCGGAAAGGGGGTCCACCGGTTCGTCGCGCTGAGGGAGGGAGCGGGGACGTCCTTCCAGCTCTTCGGGGTGGGCCTGAAACTGCCGGAGAAGCCCGAGGTCTATGGTTTCGGGGGCTCGAGGAGCGAGTGGATCCCCGCCGTAGCCAGGTTCTGGGACTCCTTCGACGGCAGAGGGCTGAGGAACAGGTATTGCGGGACATTCGTCGGCGACTACAACCAGGTCCTTGCCAGGGGCGGGATCTTCTCATATCCGGCGCTGGTCAAGAGACCGAAGGGGAAGCTCCGGGTGCTGTACGAGTGCGCACCCATGGCTTACATCAACGAGCAGGCAGGAGGGTATGCCAGCGACGGCTCAGGCGACGTGCTTGACATAGAGCCTAGAGCGCTGGCCGAAACGTCGCCGCTCTACATCGGGAGCGCAGGCCTCGTCCACGAGATCGAAAAGAGCATCTCGCCGACCTAAGGGCCCCGCCTTGCAAAAACAGGGACGGGCGCCGCCGGCAGGCCGCCGGGGCGTCCAACCGTCCGGTGGCTAGGGGAACACGCCCAGGGTCTTGACCGCTTCCGCCACCCTTCCGACGCCGACTATCATGGCGCCGGTCCTCATGTCCACGTCGTGCTTCAGGCTGGCGGCGTGCACGTCGTGGAAGGCGGAGGTGATCTTCTTCTCCAGCATGGAGTTGACTTCGTCCTCGGTCCAGTAGTTCCTCTCGAGGTTCTGGACCCACTCGAGGTAGCTGACGATCACGCCGCCCGAGTTGGCCAGGATGTCTGGGATCATGAAGACATTGTTGGCGTGCAGGATCTTGTCTGCCTCAGGGGTGGTCGGTCCGTTGGCGCACTCTGTGATTATCTTGGCCTTGACTCCCCTGGCGATGTCAGGTAGGATTGCGTTCTCGAGAGCGGAAGGACTCAGGATGTCTACGTCCATCTGCAGGAGCTCCTTGTCAGAGATCGCCTGGCTCCCGGGGAACCCGACGACCGAGCCGGTCTTCTCCTTGTAGGCGATGAGCTTGGCGGTGTCCATGCCGCTCTTGCTCATGATCGAGCCTCTGGAGTCGCTGGCTCCCATCAGCTTGGGGCCGTAGGACTCGAGTATCTCGGCGAAGTTCGAGCCCGCATTGCCGAACCCCTGCACCGCGAATGTCGCCTTCTTCAGGTCGACCTTTCTCACCTTGGCCGCTTCGACGGTGGTGTACACCGCTCCGCGTCCGGTGGCCTTGTCTCTTCCGAGCGAGCCCCCGAGCGAGATGGGCTTGCCTGTGATGACGGCAGGGGACATGAACCCTTCAATGGTGCTGAAGGTGTCAAGGATCCAGGCCATCGTCTGAGAGTTGGTGTAGACGTCGGGCGCTGGTATATCCTTGTACGGTCCGATGATGGGCGCGATGGATGCGGCGAAGCGGCGGGTCATGCGCTCGTTCTCCCCGGCTGACATGTGCTTCGGGTCGCAGATGATGCCTCCCTTGGCGCCGCCATAGGGGATGTTGGCCACGCTGGTCTTCCATGTCATCCACGCGGCCAGCGCTTTGACCTCGTCGAGGGTGACGCCCGGGTGGTATCTGATCCCTCCCTTGAAGGGGCCCCTCGCATCGTTGTACTGGACCCTGTACCCGGTGAACACCCTGATGCTCCCGTCGTCCATTTTGACGGGGAGGGAGGCGATAAGCTGCCTCTTGGGATGGGCAAGGATCTGATGGATACCTTCATCCAGCTTGAGGTACTCTGCAGCAATCCTCAGCTGCTCGAGAGAGTTCTCAAACGGGTTTGGCTTAACCTGTTGCTGTGTCTGCAACTGTTTCACTTCGTATTTTTGGGCCATAAACCGGCTCCTTTTAACATTCTATATAATGCGAGTCTACGTTTCTCAACGAAGGGAACGAGAGAGCTCGCGGACCTTGGCCTCCCAGTCCTTGGCCTTCACCACGCTGCTGGCCACCAACACCCCGTCGACGCCGAGGCTCACGGCCTTCTTCACGTCCT
Source organism: Nitrososphaerota archaeon (assembly GCA_029784795.1). The sequence continues at coordinate 90,808 of JAFMAW010000001.1, forward strand.
CGCCCGTGACTATCCCGGCGCCGCAGAGTATCCCGCCTTTGAACCCTGCCCTTCGGGCGGCCACCACAGTCTCCTCCACGAGCTCCGGCCTGGCCCGGGACACGGCCATCCCACTGCCTATCAGCTCTGGCGGCTCGATGGCGACGAACTTCGGTCCGAACAGGGCCAGCTCTGCGGCCTCCCGGCTGGTCTGCGCGCACAGGCAGACCTCCAGCCCTGCCGCCAAGAGCCTCGGGACAAGCTTCGCGAGCACCCCAGGCGAGACGCGGGCTTCGCTGTGGTTGAGGAGGGTCCCGGACGCTCCCGCAGCCTTGACCGCCGCCGGGATCACGGCCCCCGTGGTCTTGTCCCCTTCCTCCCATCCAACCGCCTGGCTGTAGACCTTCGCCCCGGACTTGGCGACCAGAGAGAGCATGGGGGTCGGCGGGACCGTGACCCCGGTTACGCCCAGCTCGTCGGAGACCTTCTTGACGGCCCGGGCGAGCTTCACCGCTCCTTCGCCCAGGACCTCGGGATAATTCTTGCAGTTGACTATGATAGTCCCCAAACCGACCGCTGGATACAGCCTCCGCTAGGTGTCTAAAAGGATGGCGTGGAGGAGATGCTCCGGTAGAGGGAGGTTCTTGCTAGAACCCTTCGTCGTCCGAGTCCTCTTCCCAGCCGTCTTCGTCCAAGTCGTCGTCTAGGTCCTCGTCGAGTTCCTGGTCCTCTTCGGACATGTCGCCCCCGCGCTTTTTATTCCACTATTAAATGTCGCGGTGCACGGGGACGCCATGGGCCAGGTCTTGGCTATGGACGGGAGGGCGATATCGAGGGCCGCGGAGACGGTGATGCGCGGGGGCCTGGTCGTCTACCCGACTGACACGGTCTATGGCCTCGGCTGCGACCCATTCAACGAGGAGGCCGTGCGGAGGCTCTTCTCGGCCAAGGGGAGGGGAGCCAAGGCTGTCCCCGTCCTCTGCAGCTCCCGCGAGAAGGCGGCCGACCTGGTCGACCTGGGGCCCAGGGGGGGCGAGCTGGCCAGGCGCTACTGGCCAGGGGCCCTGACCATAGTCGCGCCGCTGAAGATGAGGGTGCCGGATATGCTCAGCCAGGGGCCCCATCTGGGCGTCAGGGTGCCCGACCACGCGCTCTGCCTCGAGTTAGTGGCCTCCTGCGGGGGGTGGCTAGCGGGGACGAGCGCCAACGTCTCGGGGGCGCCGTCGGCCAGGAGCGCCGGGGACGCGCTGAGGCAACTGGGTGGCACGGTGGACCTGATCCTGGACGGCGGGCCATCGCCAGGGGCCGGGTCGACCGTAGTCAGCGTGGTAGGGGGGACTCTCACAATCTTAAGAACCGGTCAAATCGGGGTCGAAATGAGCTGAGAGAAGGACGAACCTAATAGTAACTTCAGCCAAGGGACTCGAGGCGAGGGCCTCGGCCGAGTTCAAGGAGATAGCCCTACTGTCAGGTATCAGGAAGCTGGTCATAGATAGGTCTGCCTACGACGGCGTCATAGAGGTGGATGTCGAGGACCCCAAGGCGCTTCTCGCGTTCATCACAGACTACGTCCGCTCGGAGCCGTTCAGGGTCAGGTACATCCTGAGGATAATCCCGGTCGGCCGGGTGGTGGACACCAAGCTGGACGACATCGTGAAGGCGGTGAAAGACCTCTCGGACGCCATCGGGCCCGGCGAGACCTTCAGGATAACCATAGAGGCGAGGGACTCCCCCTACTCAGACAGGGAGCTCATAGACTCCCTCGCTGACGCCATCGACAGGCAAGTCAACCTGGACTCCCCGGACAAGGTCGTCCTCCTGGAGATCTTTGGGGAGTACGCGGGCGTCTCTGTCATCTCGCCCAGCGAGATAGTGAGCATCCAGAAGCTGAAGCGCGCAGCCTAGGACCTTTCGGCGCCGAGGAGCGCCGCCCCTTCGACCCTGGCGAGCTCAGAGCGCGAGAGCAGCCTTCTTGGGAGTTGGGCCCCCGTGAACCCGGGCGGCGAGGTGAGCGCCATGTGTCCTGCCACGATGACGAGGAACCTCCCTCCATTCACCGACCCTTCCAGGCGGATGGCCCTCGAGATCTGGGTGGTCCCAGCGAGCCTCAGCAGCAGGTCGATCTCTGGCTTCTTGGCCAGGAGGCCTCCGGACTCCATCGCCTGCAGCGTCTGGGCGGCGACCATCTCAGCCAGGAACTCGTTCTTCACTGAACCCGCCTTCACCGTCTGGACCACCGCCCCCGGGTTCGCACGGGCCAGGGCGCCCTTCGCTTCGTCCGGGTCCATCCCCTCGCAGAGGTAGGCTCGGGCTGTCACTCTCTCCATATCATCCACCATGCGAGAACGGCAGTAACGCCACCTTGGCCCCGTCCGCTATGCGAACCGCCCTTCCAGCAGGGACGAAGGCCTCCCCATCCTCGACCATGACCAGGGTGTTGTATCTGCTGAACCCCGGGTCCCTGAGCCCGGTCATCGCCCTCACCCGGTCGACGAGGTCGGAGGCGTCTAGCCCCCCGTCTTGGATGGTGACGTCCCTGGCCCCGACGGCGGTGCCAATGTGGCCCAGGCACCTGACTTTGATCATCCCTGGTCCAAGAACAGCAGCCTTTCCTTATACCTTCTCCCTTCGTAGGCGGACCCAGGGGGCGACAGGCGAGTTCGGCGCCCCTTGAGCCTGAGTCTGAGTGTATCGCTGTCCGCGTCGCCGAGCTCTCCGATGGGGAACCTTACGGAGACCGGCCTCGGGTCTATCGCATGCATGGACGTCTTGCAGGGGAAGAGCTTCCCCGACCTGGCGGCTGCGACCACGTCGTCCTTCATCAGCTTCCTGGGGAGCAGCACGAACTTCCTGCGCTCCTGCAGCTCTATATCGATGTCGTCCTCGGGGACGAAGCGCCTCTCCCAGCCGAACTGCTCAGCGATCCGGTCGAAGGACGCCACGACCTCTCTGACCTCTTCCATGGACGGACTGCCTACCAGGTAAGCTGCATCGCTTGTCAGAACAGCCAAAGCGGTCTCCCTCCGCTCAAGGGCTGAGAACGCCTCGGCCAGGGTCGTCCTCCTCGCGCTCGGCAGGGCCCTCAGGACGTCGTGCAGGCTGTCAGTCTGCCTCGGCGTGTAGACCCGGGCCCACCTCCCTAGGGTTATGGCCCGAGAACTGTAGTCCACGGCGCAGCAGACCGCGTTCTCGATCTTGAGCTCATGAAACGCGGCCAACCTGTGCATGCCATCCAGGACCGTCGCCGACTCCCTGTCGATTATGATGGGGTCCTTCTGGACGCCGTCGCGCGTCATCTCCTGCACAAGCTCTTTGACGCGCCGCGGGATCGTGTTTTCATGGGGACGAAGCGAACTCACGGGCCTGATCCCTAGACTGAAGCCCGCCGTCGCCAGGGCCAAGGATCTACACCGGCGGCTCTTCGACGGCCGGGCCTTCGGGCTCCTCGGTCTCGGCCTCATTCTTCTTCGTGATATATCCCGCAATGCGGTTCCTGAGCTGCTTGGACGGGATGACCGCCAGACCCTCGAGCGACTTCTTGTTCTCTTCGAAGTCTGTGCCGAAGGCCTCGGGGTGCCGCTGCAAGATCTCTTCCGACAGCCTACGAGTCCTATCCAACTTCCGTCAAGCCCGACAGATTGGCGTCATTAACCTTTCGAGTCGTCCCCAGGTAGCGCAGGGCGTTGCCTGAGGTCAAAGAGATGGCGTCCAGAGGGGGGACCCCCCAGAGCTCGGCCAGCCTGAACGCGACCGATGGGACGAGCGCGGGCCCGTGGACTCCTCCCAAGGGCCCGTAGGCGACTGGGGAGTCGGATTCGACGAGCGTGAAGGCGGGGTCGCACCTCCTGGCCATGCGCTGAAGCTTCTTCGAGTACAGTAGGGCAGGGCCGAATGAGACGAAGTATCCTCTCTGAATGACCGCGGGGAGGGCATCCTCAGCCTCGAGCCAGTGCATGAGCAGGGGACCTACCCTGAACGACCCCAGCACCTCCAAGACCTGGGCCTCGGCCCCCCGCGAGTGGACCTGCACGGGGACCTCCGCACCCTCCGCCGCCTGGAGCTGATACCTGAACGCGTTCAGCTGGGCGCTCCCCTCCGCAGTGGGGGAGTAGGATGGATCGAGCCCCACCTCCCCGAGCCCCCTGGACCGCTCCAGCATTCCGGGAACCCACGCTAGGTCCTTGCACTTCTCCGCCTCCGAGGGGTGCAGCCCCACAAACGGCACCACCGTCCCGGGATGAGCTGCCGAGGCGGCAACCACCCCCTCAGAGGTCTCGCGGTCGACCCCGCAGGCCAGGAGGACCACCCCTGCGCTGCTGGCGTTGGCCATGGCCAGGGCCGAGTCAGGGGAGTCAAGGTGGAGGTGGGAATCGAAGAAACGCACGCCCAGCCTTGGGCAAAGAGGTATTTCAGGCCACTACATCCAGCCGAGTCCCAAACACGAACGCAGCAACTGCGGACCCTAATTTTCTTACCCATTTCACAAATAGGGGTGGACTTGGGCGTTTCTAAGCCTAAAACGGCCAGCAGAGGGGGTGAAACCTGCCAAAAGTTTTTTAACACACCGCGACTAACTCAAAGGCGCATGTCCAGCTCGGAGTTCGGCCTCGCAGCCGTCTACAGGGTGATAAAGAAGGCGGGGGCTGAGAGGGTGGGGGACGACGCGGCCATCGAACTCAGGTCTGAACTCGAGGCCCTGGGGGTCCAGATATCAAGGCGTGCTGTGACTCTGGCGGCCCATGCGGGACGGAAGACGGTGAAGCCGGCGGACATCAAACTGGCCGCCGAAGAGATACTGAAGCCCAACGCATAGGGGCAACCGTCGCGCTTCCTGCCTGAAAACCTCGAGTTTGCACCAGCAACCGCTATATCCGCACCCTAGGAAGGCACGCCGGGCCCCGGTGGTGTAGCCCGGTCAAGCATGTTAGCCTCTCGAGCTAGCGACGCGAGTTCAAATCTCGCCCGGGGCAGCCTACGATATGGTCGTGTGCCCCTTTCCCTGCCGAATCTGATAACACCCATTGGGGCATCAAAACGCAAGAGTATTGCTGGTCGAACTCCGCGGGTCGGACACCCCCCGTCCATTTGATGCGGGTCGGATTTGAGATAGCACGTGCGAGTCAAACCTTGGCACAATGACGCTCCTTTCGAAGGCCTGGTCCTTCGGCGAGAGCTATTCCAGGCCGATGCGCAACAGGCCCTAAGCGCGGCGGGTTCGGGCGACGCGAGTCTGGCGAGGACCGGGCTTCGTCTGCTCATCATAGACCAACGCCAAAGCACCCTCGAGGGAGGCGCAACTAGGCCATCTATCTGGGGCGGTAGGCCTGGGAGTGGGTGCCTGTCGATAGGAACGTCACCTCCCTCTGCGACATTCCAAACACCACCAGTAGGTTACCCCTAACCCGGTGGCTCCAATTGCAGAAGTACGCCTTCCGCTCCATGTGGTGAGCCAGCAGCGTCGGGTCGTCGGCAGACAGGATCAGCCTGACGGCTTCTTCGACCAGCCCTCGCTGGGACGGAGTGAGTTCGCGGTGTCTTCTGACGAACTCGTCCGTGTACCTCACGCGTCTCAGCACGGCTCACGCCTGCTTTGCGAGCTCTCTCAGGAACTCGACAGCGTCGTGCCCCTTCGGCACCTCGCGAATCCTCCCCTTGTCGACGTCTTCCACCCCGGCTATGATGCTCTGCTCGAACTCTCTGTCCAGCATCAAGAAGACATTCGTAAGTATCTGGTCCTTCGGCTGCCCTTCCTTCGAAGCCCTGGAGACGTAATCGATCACCTCGAGAAGGGATGACGCCGAGATTTCAGCAGGAGGCGAGACGACTTCCCGCAGCGCCTCCTCCACCACGAAACTCAGGGCCCCTCTCCTCCCTCCGTACTTCTCTTTGACTATCCTTCTCACCTCCTTTGCGAGATCTTCATCCACCCTGACTAGTATCTGGGCCATATCATAAGAAATCATAGCATATCAGATAAACCTTGCGCAGCGCAGGCGCCAGCGTCCTTACAGTGGTCGTCGTGCCGGCGCCACTGGGCCACACGGACGCCAAACGCCTCTCCTCTGCCCACACGCAGCGTGGCGGAGTCGACGGCGGTGCTGTCGCCTGGCTTCGTCCGGTTCTCGGGCATCGGTCATGCCTGTCTTGCCCATCTGGCCGACCCTCTTTCGCCCATTAAAGCGGCCCTTCTACGTCGCTCGGCGTGGCGCAGCCCTCGTCGGGATCTTATAGGCTCTGCCGACCCTTGCCGGAGGCCGTCCCTGTCTGCTTCGATCGGGAGAATCTCCCGAAGCGAAAGACGTATGCCAGGACGATCACAATGACGGTGACGACTACGATCAGGACAACTTTGTCCACGGTGACGATCGCCATTTCGTAATGTCGGCTCCCAGCTACCACCTTCCAATGCGGCACTAAATACGTTCGGTGCGTAAGGCTATCTGACTGGTAGGGTGTGACCTCTGCGTACGCGCAGCGGAGGCCTTACAGTGTCAATGAAAAGAGCCATCGAATCAGCGGTGTCTTCCGCCTCGTCGGCATATCTCTCTCCCGGCCCCTTTCCGCCCCCCACGTCGCTGCGTGGGGCAATCAGGCGGGACGCGTCCCTGCGCCATATTGGCCGGAGACTCGCAGCGACGTCGCTTGCCAGCTGGAACGGCCTTCTCACGCCCTCAAACACTCAGAGGCCCCGCTCAATGCTTCTGTGAGCTCGCGGTCCTCCAGGCCGCTATTGCCAAACGAAGGTCGTCTTCCCCGGCCCCGCTCACGGTTGCCCTGCCGTCCCTCCTCCTCTTTGACGTCCGTGCGCACATCCTGCGACCCCCTTTGAATGACGGCCGGAACGGCGGGGAGGCCCCGAACTCGCCAACCCGCGCTGAACTTCTGACTCCGTCAGGGACCAAACTCAGCTTCACCTAGGTCCCTTTCAGGCTGTAGACGTACTTCTTGTGGAACCTGTCGATGTCTTCCTGCGACCAGTCGTCCCACGATTCTTGTCTATATGGGCCGAGGCTTCTCTCGGCAGCAAGCTTCCTGAGCCTCCTATTCTCTGGCAGCATCGTAGAGAGGGCCATAGATAGCGCCCGGTTGTCATTGAATAGCTGGTACGCCTCGAACTTCATTGCTGCATACTTGCTACCCAGTGAGTACAGTTCCAGGCGGCGTCTCTCGACGTCGGCGCCCTCCTTCTCCGAGACTCCATACGAGAAGAGTATCGGAATCAGCTCCTTCATGTCGGTGTATCCCATCCGCCTGGCGAAGTCGGTTATCTGTTGCCATGTCCTCCCCTCGAACCTCGCTGTGATCTTGACCGACTCACCCGTGACGCGCGCCTCGAGGATCGAGTGAACGTCGACCTCCTCGCCACGCCGCCTCTCTCCGGCGGTGCCGAACAGATGGAACACCTACCCGCCCCTCCCCGCAGACTTCGCGGGCTCCAGCAGCTTCCTAAGCCCGTTGTTCTGCGCGTATATCTTCCTCAGAATCTCGTTGTCTCTGCTGTATTCTTTGAAGCTCTCTTTCAGCTCGGCGTAGTCCTTCTCCATGTAGGCGAGCTGCAGGGGCCAGTACCTGCCGATGCCCTCGGTAAGGACGACCTTCAGCGCGTCCTCCCTATCGAGATGGCGGGAATCTGAGAGGCGCTCGAAGCCTTCGTAGTCCTCCCTGTCCACGGAGAACTCCACAACTTCGGCCGCCGCCTCCCCCCTTCCCTTGTGACGCAAAATCGACCGCTGTAACAGCAGTTACAAGAGGAATATATAGCTGACTCTCCATGCGAGTTCCGGCCATGACCTGCTTGAATCGCCTGGGTGGAGGTTTCCGCCAGTGAGCAGGCAGCCCGCCGACAAGTGGATTGTGGTGGCCTACGACCTGCCGAACGAGCCCTCAAAGCTCCGAGTCAGGGCCTGGAGGAACCTCAAGAAGCTCGGCGCCCTCTATCCGCCGGTGTCCCTCTGCATCCTCCCCAACACGCCGCAGGCAAGAAAAGAAATCGGCCAGTTCATGTCGGAATTCAGGAAGCACGGGACCGTCCTGGCGATGAACGCCGGCGCCCTGGACGCCCGGGATTCGGACGTGCTCTCCAGAATGTTCCAGGATGACAGGCGGAAGCAGTTCGAAGAGATCTATGAAGAGTGCCAGGAGTTCCTAGACGAGATAAGCGAGAACCTGGCAAGCAAGAAAATCACCTATGAGGAGACCGACGAGCTCGAGCAGATTCTAGAGTCTCTCGAAAAGTGGTACAAGAGCGTGCGAGAGAAGGGGTACGGGCGAGGCGAGGACTCCTCCAAAGTGGAGGAGATACTATCCAGGTGCATGAAGGCGCTGGCAGGCTTCGCCGAGAAGGCGCAGCCTCGGAGACTCAACAGATAGCCAAAACCTTGATGTAACAACAGTTACATTTAATTACCAAGTATGGGGAGGCGCCGTAAACCCCTCATGCGCCCCGTCAAGCCTAACGCTGCCTCTTGTAGCGCAGTTTCAGCTATGGAGAACTCCCCGGCGCCGCTGGGGATGTGAGACCCGGCGCAGGATTCGGGTAGCCCGCATCGGAGCGATACCAGATTGCCAGACCAGCTCACACTTCAGGCCATAAACGCCATCCAGGTGGGGACGGTCCTTGCCCTCTCGCCGCTCATAGCCGGGGTCATCAACCGGCTGAAGGCGATCCTGGAGTCCAAGCGAGGGCCTCCCGTCCTCCAGCCTTACTATGACCTTGCCAAGCTGTTCAAGAAAGAGACTGTCATTCCCGAAAGGGCTTCGGCCTTCTTCATGCTGGCACCGTTCCTCTCGTTCACAGCGTACGTCGTGATCTCGCTGGTCATACCCGTCGTGACTCCGTACCCTCTCCCCTACGGCATCCTCCTCGACCTGCTGGGCGGGGCCCTGATGTTCGGCCTGGCCGGGGTGGTAGGGATAGTCGCGGCGATAGACGCCCACACGAACTACACTGCCCTCGGGGCGAGCAGGAGCGCCTCCTTCTCCGCCCTGGCCGAGCCGACGCTGATCATGGTCTTCTTCGGGGTCGCGCTAATCACCGGGACCAACAACCCCTACGTGACCAACAACCTCCTGGCCGCCTCGACAGCCTGGTACCTCTCGGCCACCCACATCCTCGTCCTGTCATCCTTCTTCATGCTCCTGCTGGTGGAGACCGGTCGCCTGCCGGTGGAGAGCTCCGGCCTGATGGAGCTGGGGATGCTCGATGACGCCAAAGTGATGGAGCACTCAGGAAGGCTCCTGGCGATGTCCACGTGGGGCGGCTACATGAAGCAGTTCATGCTCATGTCGGTGTTCCTCAACGTCTTCCTCCTCCCGTGGTGGATGTCCAGCGCTGTCTCAGTCCAGGGGGCGCTGTATTCCGTCGGGACGCTGGTCCTCAAACTTCTTGGCCTAGCAGTCGTGATCGTGATAACAGAAGAGACTTTCGCGAAGCTCCGCCTCTTTAAGATTCTCGACTTCCTCGCCATCTCGTTCAGCCTCGGGCTCCTCGCGGTCATCGCGTTCTTCCTGGTCGGAGGGGGGCCGCTGTCATGATCCTCCCTCAGCTTCTCCTCGGCGAGCTCTCCGGGCTCCTGGGGATACTGGTGCTCCTGACGGCCCTCTACCTGCAGAGCCAGACCTTCGTGGACCCCACGATACGGGGCGTGGCCGTCCAGTCGCTGCTCCTAGCCCTCCTCTTCGTGGTTCTCTTCCTGGGGTCGGGGGACGTGAACCTCCTCTACCTGGCAGCGATAACCGCAGGGATACGCGGGCTCCTCATCCCCAGGGTGATGTTGTACCAGGTGCGCCGCTTCAGGCACAGCCTGAGGGAGAGCGGACCCGGCCAGAGGGTGCCTTCGCTGGTGATAGCAGGGGTCATCGTGGTGATCGGAGGATACGCCCTGTTCAAGACGGCGCTGCTGCCTACCCTTTCCAACCCGTCCGCCTCGGTCCCCTTCGTCCTGGTGCTCCTCAGCCTCCTCCTCATAGCCACCCGACGGAACGCCCTCACCCAGATGACCGGGTTTCTGGAGGAGGAGAACGCCGTGCTCTATGCGGGGGCCCTCATCGCCCCGTCGATGCCCCTGCTGATCGAGTTCGCGGTGGTTCTGGACGTTCTGGGGGTCATCCTGGTGGGGGTGATCCTGTCCGCCACCCGTGACGTCCTGAAGTCGCTTGAAGAGCCCGAGTTGGAGCAACTCACCGGGTGATATCGAATGGACCAGAGCCTGATCTTTGTCGCGCTGCTGGCTGCCCCGGCCGCCGGGGCGGCCATCTCTCTTGTGCCCAGGGACGGGGTGGAGGTCGCCGCATCCCTGGCCTCTTCGGCCGCGGCCGTCCTCGTCTCTCTGTTCCTGCTAGCCTCCGGCGCATCGGGGGCGTTCGGCCTGTTCTATTCAGACGGCCTCACGCGGATAATGGCGATTACCATCTCCTCAGTGTTCTTCACTTCCGTGGCTTATTCTTGGTTCTACGTGAGACGGATCAACGAGCCGCTCATACGCTTCAGATGGTACTACTCCCTGCTCGACCTCTTCGCCTTCACCATGCTCCTGGCCGTCACGGTGAACGACCTCGGCCTCGTGTGGATTGCGATTGAGGCAACGACCGTGACCAGCGCCCTCCTCGTCGCCCTGGAACGCCAGAGGACCAGCGTAGAAGCGGCCTGGCGCTACACCCTCATCGTCTCCGCGGGCCTCGTAGCTTCGCTACTCTCCGTCGTCTTCGTCTACTACTCGCAGGGCACTCTCTTGATTTCCGACCTCACCGGGTCCTCCATACGCGCCGGGCTGCTCATGCCTATTGCCGTCGGCTTCGCACTCGTTGGCTACGGGACCAAGGCAGGCATCGCGCCTATGCACGCCTGGCTCCCAGACGCCCACAGCGAAGCTCCCTCGCCAGTCAGCGCCATGTTCTCGGGCATCCTACTTCCGACGTCAATCTATGCCCTCGTGAGGACGTTCAACCTGCTGCAGGGGCTGGCCTCCTTCGGGGCCATGCGGAACCTTCTCATCGGGTTCGGGATATTCACTGCTCTGCTCGCCGCCATCATAATGGGACACCAGCGGAACTACAAGAGGATGCTCGCGTATTCCAGCATGGAGAACATGGGCATCATACTGGTCGGCTTCGCGCTCGGCGGCATCGGGATTGTAGGCGCCGCTGTCCAGATAGTCGCCCACGCCTTCGCAAAGTCCTCCGCCTTCTACGAGTCAGGCAACATACTCGTCGCCTACGAAAGCAAGAGCATGGCCGAAGTCCAGGGGGTGGCGTGGAGGCTGAAGTACAGCGGCCACCTCTTCGCGCTCTCCTGCCTTGCCGTGACCGGCGCCCCGCCGTTCGGCGTCTTCGTGGGAGAATTCATGATACTCACGATGGCGCTGAGCACAGGAAACGTCGCGCTCGTCCTGCTGCTCGCGGCCGTCTACATCTACGGGTTCATCGGCCTGAACAGGCAGTCAGTGAGGATGGTATTCGGCCAGGGCAGCGCAGGCCAACAGGCAGATGGGACGACCCCCGGGCCGGCCCCGCGCGCCGCACCGCAGCATGAACACTGGGTCTCGGTCGCAATCCCGCTGGCCAACTTGGCCGTGGCGCTCGTCATTGGCGTGTACATGAGCCCGATGCTCCTACAGGCGGCCCAGGGGATGGTGCCTTGAGCCGCGGGCCGGGAACCCTGGGCGGTGGTCGCGTAGAGATGCGCAACTTGGAACGCCTCGGCGAGAAGATGCAGCTCTCATCGGTCTTCCAGGCCGGAGGCCTCAACTACGCGCTGATCTCTGACACTGAGACCAACAAGACCATCATCAGCGAGCTCCCCCTGACCCTCAGCGAAGAGTTCGGCGCGCTGCTCCGAGGCAGCGGCGCGAAGCCAGGGTCCCCGCTGGTGCTCGAGGCCAGCGGCAGGGTCGAGGGCTATGGGGTGTTCGAGTTCCCCTACGGCCCGGTCAGCTGGGGCGTCCCAGAGGCAGGCGCGTTCAGCCTCATGACCTACGGCGAGAGGGTCCTCAAGGTGGTCCCCAGGCTCAATTTCAAGAAGCGCGGCATAGAGCGGGCAGTCCTGGGGCGCACCCCGGAGGACGCGCTCCTTTTCGTCGAGAGGTCGGCGGGCAACTTCTCCGCGGCTTACTCGACCTGTTTCGCGGCTGCGGTGGAGGACTCACTCGGCCTGGAGGTCCCCTCGGAGGCAAGGTGGACCAGGGCCGTGGCCCTGGAGCTCGAAAGGATCCACAACCACCTGTACGTCTTCGGCCGCCTGGCGGAGGCAGCGTCCCAGAACATTGCGGCTACCCAGGCACACGCGCTTCGGGAGAGGGTCCTGAGATTGAACTCCAGGCACTTCGGGCACAGGTACCTCTTCGGCATCAATTCGATCGGTGGGGTGAGCCGGGGCCTTCCCAAGGACGAGCGGAGAACCTTGACGACGGAGGTCAGGCTGATCGGCAGGGAGTTTTCCGAGCTCGTACAGTACTTCCTCTCTTCGCGCATATTCCTTGACAGGCTCCAGGGGACTGCGAAGCTCACGAGGAAGGACGCCCTCGGCCTCGGAACGGTCGGGCCCTCGGCCCGAGGGTCGGGCGTGCAGTGGGACGACAGGCTGACCTTTCCCCTAGAGCCCTACGAAGACATCTACGTCAACCTGGAGACCGAGGATGGAGAGGACACCATGGCGAGGACCATGGTGAGAGTGAAGGAGGTCGAGTCCAGCACAATCGCGCTGAGGGAGCTGCTGGACAGGATGCCTTCGGACGGAACGAAGAGCGGCCCCCATCGACGACGAGCCGACAGCCTTGGGGCGGGCTTCTCCTTCTGCAGGGTCGAAAGCCCCAGCGGGGACCTGATACAGGCGGTCCAACTCGACGGCGGCGGGAGGGTGGGCAGCTTGCACGTTCGGCCACCTTCCCTGGTGAACTGGCTCCCATTCGCACGGAGCCTTGAAGGCACGGTGTTCACCGACTTCCAATTCGCCTTCGAAAGCTTCGGCCTCTCGTTCGCGGACTCAGACAGGTGAATGTGGGACATGCCAAAGATCTGGGTCTTCCGCGGGCTGAAGAAAGGGATACTCACCACGGCGTACCCGAAGTCTCAGCCGACGTCAGAGGAGGTCCCGACAGCTTCGCTCCCGCCGAGGCCCACCGACGCCGTGGACTGGTCCGCCGGAGAGAGGGGCTGCCCAACCGGCGCCATTGATTCAGGGGGCAAGAGGGTAGACCTGGGGCGCTGTGTCTACTGCCGTCTCTGTTCTTCGGCTGGGTTCACCTTCGATGACGGGTCCGGGAGCCGCGCAGGGGCCCTGCAGGCTGGCCTCACAGGGAGGCACGCCGCGGGAGCCCGACGTATCTTCGGGAGGTCGCTCCACGTCATGATGATCGACGTCGGGTCGTGCAACGCCTGCAACCTCGAGGTGCTGAACCTCTCAAACCCATACTACGACCTCTCGAGGCTCGGTATCGCCTTCACGAACTCTCCCAAGCACGCTGACGCCCTGATCGTCGTGGGGGCCCTCAACCCGGCGATGGTGGACGCCCTCAAGATGACCTATGAGAGCATGCCAGAGCCGAAGCTGGTTCTCTCCGTCGGCGCCTGCGCCATAAGCGGAGGGATCTTCAGGAGCGCGGAAGGCTTCGTCTCCCCCGTGGGCGACGCTATCCCCGTGGACGTCGTCGTCCCCGGTTGCCCTCCTTCGCCAGTTCAGATTCTGGAGGGGCTGCTACTGGCCGCCGGCCGGTTGAAGGAGACGGGGGCGATGCGATGATCCCGGCATACCTGATCTCCGGCCTCCTCTTCGGGACCCTAGCGCTGTTCGGTGCGGGTTTCGCGCTAGGGCTGTTCGCCAAGAAGGCCGCATACGTGCTGGGGGGCGTGGGTTCCGCCCTGGGGGTGGCGCTCTCGCTTATCGCTCTGACGTCGGGCAGGACGGTCTCCATCGACCTCTGGCTGGTGAACTCCACGAGCCACGCCCAACTCCAGGTCTCCTCGCTCAACGCCTATTTCCTCCTGATTTCTTCGCTGGTCTGGCTAGGGACCTGCCTGTACTCTGTGAGGTACGATGACGACTATCCTAATTCCCTCTCTTCTCTCCTGCTCCTCACCATCCTGTCGATGGTCATCGTACTGGTGAGCGGTGACGCGTTCACCTTCCTGATCGGCTGGGAGTCGATGACCATCGCTTCCTTCTTCATGATCCTCGAAGGGAAGGGGGACAAGGAGGGGGTGAGGAACGCGGCTTACCTCTTCCTGGCCTTCGGGGAAGGGAGCAGCGTGCTCATCATGCTCTCCTTTGCCGGACTCTTCTCCGCCGCAGGCACCTTCAGCTTCATGGGCCCCGCCGCCAGGGTTGTCACGCCTCTGGGTCCTTGGATCTTCGTCACCGCCCTCCTGGGCTTCGGCCTGAAGATGGGGCTGGCCCCGTTCCATATGAGCGAATGGCTCCCGATAGCTCACTCGAGCGCCCCTTCGAACGCGTCAGCCCTGCTCTCTTCAACGCTCACCCTCATGGGGGTCTACGGCATCATCGACGTCGTCTCGCACCTGGGAGGGTATCAACTGTGGTGGGGATGGCTCGCCCTGACCGTCGGGGGGGTGTCGGCCCTCCTGGGGGCCCTGTTCAGCTCGGTCTCCGAGCACTCGAAGGGCCTGCCCGCGTACAGCACCATAGAGAACAACGGGATGATAGTGGTGGCCATCGGTGTGTATCTCATCGCCACCTACTATAGGCTCACCTTCCTGGCTGACTTCGCCCTGGTGGCAGCCCTCTTCCACGCTTTCTCTCACTCCGTCTCGAAGGCGTCCCTCTTCCTGTTGAACGGGTGGATGAGCAAGCTCAGGGGGACCTTCGACCTGACCAGCGCAAACCCGGTCCCCGCGGGTGGGGTGAGGGGGGTAGGCGCCATCGGAATCTTCACCGCCCTCTCGCTCGCGGCCGTCCCCCCACTCGCCGGATTCGTCTCGGAGTGGATGATCCTCGAAGCGCTGTTCCAGTCGTTCAGGTTCGGAGATCTGGCCAGCCAGATCTTGGGTGCCTTGGTGGGGGCGGTGGTCGCCCTCGCCGCTGGCATAATGGTGGTCACCATGACCAAAGTCTATGGGTTCGGAATACTCTGGCCGAAGAGGATCGCTGCGCCTGGCGAAAAGGGAGGGGGGTACATCGAGGGGGGCCTCGCCTACTTCGCAGCGCTCATCGTCGCGGTCGGCGTAGCGGCGCCGGGCGTGTTCTACCTCGCCTCTCAGGCGGCATCGCGGATGCTGGGGGCGAACCCATATGGGCTGTTCGTCACAGGGCTGCTGGGCGTCCCCGCCCCGTTCGTGATCCTCTCAGGCAGCCCGTTCGGCGGCTTCTCCCCCACCTTCACAGCCCTGGCGTTCCTCTCCATCCTGATGGTCACCCTGGCCGTCGCCGGTGCCGTCCGAGCGCGTCCCCCCCGATTCGGGCTCCGCGTCAGGAGGACCCCCGGATGGTTCGCGGGAGCGGCCCTGGCGGACGACTCCTCCGCCATGTACAACTCCTTCGGCTACAGCACGCCGATCAGAGTCATGCTGAGGTTCCTCTTCAGGACCAAGGAGAGCGTGGTCCAGGTAGGCCCTGTGCAGCGGACGGTCATCAGGTCCCCAGAGGAGTATGTGGTGGACCTCGAGGTGCTCGACGTGTTCAAGAAGTTCTACGACGTCCTCGCCAAGTGGGCCTTGGGGCTATCCGCCTATACGAGCAGGAAGGTGATGCCTGGGAAGCTGGGCCTCTACATCGTCTACATAATGGCCGCCCTCGTCTTTGTGCTGACCTACATCCTGCTCACCGCAGGCTGAGAGAGATCAGGGCACTATGAGCAGAGAGTAGGGCCTGGACTTCAGGAAATGCGAAGACGTCGTCCCGACAAGCTTCTCGGAAGCGGAGTGCTGTAGGGCCCCGAGGACAACGAGGTCTGGCTTCAACGCGGATGCCAGCTCCAGAAGCTTCTCCCCCGGGTCCCCGACTTCTATGTGGGACGCTGCGTCGAGCAGGCCCTTCTTCACCGTCCGCTCGGCGTTCAGCAGGGTCTCAGCGGCTGACCTCTTCAGCGACTCCACAAGCTCGTCGGGGACGGGGTCTGGGGCTCCGGCCGGCTTCCGAACCACATATGCGATGTGAATCACCGAGACCTCGTTCTGCGAGGCGATCTCGACCGCGAGGGCGAGGGCGCGTTCCGACTGGGCCGACCCGTCGTACCCCAAAAGCAGCTTTCTCAGCAGGGCTCTCCCACCTGTCAGCTCGGGCATCAGCTATCGTGGGGATATAAGGTAACCGCCGTTACACTGAACTGGAACGGTGGGCGGCCCTTCGCTCCCCCGGCGCTCCGACGGCCCGATGGCTAGCCTCCTGCGCGCCTGGTTCCCGCTCACCTTCCACTCCGCCCCCGACGAACATCGCCAGATGGACCGCTTAAATCCGGTTCCTGCTAAGCTCTGCGTGCCAGTTGAAGTCGGCCCTCAGGAGATGAACGAGAGGTGAAGAACCAATCATACCACAGGCACAGGACGAGGATTCAAGGGTCCCCAGAGCTTGACTTCCGTCAGCTCAGGGACAGGACCGTCAACGCCCTGAACAACCTCGGGAGACAGAAGTTCTCCGACGAACCGGGAGGCTATTCGCTCGAGAGCTGGGCCAGGGGGGTGGGCGTCCTGCTAGACGAGTTCGAAGAGAAGGCGGGCAAGGAAAACCTCTCACACGAATACCACGCCGGGCGCCAAGAGCTCAACCGCCTTGTCTCCGAGCCCGTCCCACTCGCGTCACTCGACGAGGGAATCTCTGAGCTCAGGGCAACCGTCTCAGCCATGGAGAGCATGATGGCAGCCGAGAGCGGCAGGGTGGCTGCAAAGATCACAGAACTGAAGGCAGAGCGTGCGAGGCGCTCCAGCGAGCTGGATGCAGAGAAGGCCCACGCAGCTTCAGCCGCAAATGCGCAGAAGACCGACTCTCTTTTCAGCCGCCTCCTCGGCAGGAAAAGGCACCCGAACGACGACCGCGACAGCAAGGTCAGGGAGCTCGAGGCGAGGCAATCCGACCTGTCTGCGGAGCTGCTAGCACAACAGAGACTGCTGAAAGAAATCGACTACCGACCCCCAGGGTCGCCGTTCGCCAAGGAGCGGGAGGAACTTGAGGCTGCTCAAACGAGGCTGGAAGAGCTGGAGAACGAGCGGATGGAGAGAGCCAATCTGGTCAACGAGCGGGCAAGGGTGACGGCTTCGCTCGCAGAAGCGATATCTGCGATTCCGCACGGCGGAGCAGGAACGGCGTAGGTCAGCCGCCCTCCCAGCAGGCTCTCTCGGACTAGAGCGTGCCTGCGCCTCGCCTTCAGAGGGCGCAAGACTCTCCGCGCCGAGCTAGGCGCGTTCCTTGACCCTGCACCAGCACCGGTATCCCTCGGCGAAGCCCAGCGCGCGATATGGCACCTCGGCAGGCTCGTTGCCCGGGACAACCTGGAGGCAGGCCGTCTTCGCCCCGCTCCGCTCCCCCCACCTGAGCAGGCTGAGCACAACGGCGCGCGCCAGCCCGCGGCGGCTCGGGAGGGTGGTGGTATCGCCAAGCGCTGTTCTTAAGACATGGCCCAAGAATCTGGCTGCCAGGTTTGACCACGGCAGGCTCCGGGGCGCTTTCCAAGAAAGAGCTGGAGAGGTACAGCAGGCAGTTGGTCCTCCCCGAGGTCGGCATGGGGGGCCAGCGCAAGCTGAAGTCCTCGAGGGTGCTGGTGGTGGGCGTCGGGGGACTGGGCATCCCTGCTTCGACGTACCTGGCCGCAGCCGGGGTGGGGGAAATAGGGATAGTCGACCACGACAAGGTGGAGGTAAGCAACATCCACAGGCAGCCCCTGTATGCCGAAGGGGACGCCGGGAGGCAGAAGGTTGAGGTCGCGCGGGAAAGGTTACGGGAGACCAACCCCAACGTGTCCGTGTTCCCCCACAATGTCAGGCTGGACAGGTCGAACGCGCTGGACATCATCCGAGGCTACGACGTGGTTCTGGACTGCACGGACAACTTCCCCACGCGCTACCTCGTCAACGACGCCTGCGTCATCGCGAGGACGCCTGACGTCTACGCCAGCGTGTTCAGGTTCGACGGCCAGTCGTCGGTCTTCGCGGCTGAGTCAGGGCCGTGCTACAGGTGCCTCTTCCCTGTGCCCCCACCTCCTGGGGCTGTCCAGGACTGCGCCGAGTCGGGGGTGATGGGGGTCCTCCCCGGGCTCATGGGGACCATCCAGGCGGCCCAGGCGCTGAACATCCTGCTCGGCAACGGAAGGGCGCTGGTCGGGAGGCTGCTGCTGTTCAACGGCTCGGAGATGACCTTCGAAGAGGTCAAGGTGCGCAAGGACCCGGAGTGCCCCGTCTGCTCGCCGGCGCCGAGAATCAGGGAACTCATCGACTACGACGAATTCTGCGGGCTGAGGCGAGAGGAGGCGCGGCGTGAGGAGGTGGCCCCCTCCGAGCTCAAGCGCATGCTCGGCTCCGAGACGAAGGTCGTCCTCCTCGACATCCGAGAACCCTACGAGCGCCAGTTGTGCAGCATAGGAAGCTCGAGGCACATACCCATCGGAGAGCTAGCGCAGAGGGCCGGAGAGCTCGACAGGGAGGAAGAACTGGTCGTCTACTGCCACGTGGGGGTAAGGAGCGCGGCGGCAGTCGGCCTGCTCAAGTCGCTCGGGTTCAGGAAGGCGAGGAGCCTGGCTGGCGGGATCAGGGCCTGGGCCGAGGAAGTGGACTCGTCAATCCCCGTGTACTGAGGGCCTCGCTTTCAGGCGACCTGCCTGGCGGCTTGGTCGCAGCTCGTGATGAGGCACGCTCTCGCCTGACGGTCCCTGGCCCCTGGCTATGAACACGACGTGCGAGAACTCCGCTGCGAAGGCGCCGAGGCATGTCCTTACGGCCCCCGGCGACCCTGGCATGCACACCATGAGCTTCCCCCTGGCGACCCCGGCTGTCGCCCTGGACAGGACCCCCGCCGCCCCTATCTCGTCGTAGCTCAGCTTCCGGAGGAGCTCGCCGAAGCCGTCCAGCTCCTTCTCGAAGTACGGCCTGACCGACTCGATGGTGACGTCCCTGGGGGAGACGCCGGTCCCCCCGGTGAACAGGAGGACGTCGTCCTTCCCGGACAGGAAGTCGCCCACCGCCTGCCTGATCATCGTCACGTCGTCTGATATCAGGCTCCTTCCGCTCACCCTGTGCCCTGCCTTGCGTAGCTCGGCTACGGCAACGTCTCCTCCCTCGTCGGTGCACTCCTCCCCTGCCTCCTTTCTGGAAAACCTGCTGGAACTGACCGTGACCACTCTGACGCTGACCCCTCCCCCGGCGTGGGCTCTGTGGTCTTCGTGCGGCCTCACGACGCCGCCGTCACCGCTCCACTGCAGCCTGGGGGACGCCTGACTCCTCGGACCGCACGGTCTCCCTTCTTCGTCTGTCCAGTTATATCTGCTCCTCCGTCAAGCGCCTCTCCGCCCACGAGCCGTCCAAGGTGCTCCGTGCCGCCGAGCGAAACGAGCTAGCCGCGGGCGCTTGCCGCAGGCCCCCCAGACGTACGGGCCTTGGCCGGGAGCTTCTTCTCGTATCTCTCAGCGACCGCCTCGGCCATTATGCTGAGGGCTATCTCTGCGGGGGTCACCGCGCCTATGTCTGCCCCTGCCGGGGACCGGAGGGATGCGACGAACGCCTCTGCTACCCCTGCCTTCCTCAGCGCGGCCCGGTCCTCCTCGGCCCTCTTGGCGCTCGCCACCAGGGCGACGTACCTCGGGTGGAACTGCGACAGGGCCTGCAGGACCAGGACGTCCCTCTCGCCCTTCGTCAGCACCACGACGGAGTCGGAAGGTGAGAGGTCGAGCTTCGACAGGTCGAAAGAAGGGTCGCCGATCAGCCTGTCCGGCTCTTCGCTCAGCACCGGGCTGTGGTCGACCACCACCACCTCGAAGTCGAGCCCCTTGCCCAGCCTGACAAGCGCATCCTCGACGTCGTCCTTGCCTCCCTGGCCGACCAGGACGAGCCTCTGAGCCGGGAGGAACGGCTCGAAGTATACCTCCATGGCGCCTCCGACCCTGGCCTCGACGTGGACCTCGTCCTCTGTCTGGGACCTCACGGCCGGCCCGGCCGAGCCCTCCGCCGCGTCGAGGTACACTTTGACCGTCCTCGGCGCACCAGCCCCCATGACCTTCTTTGCGTAGGACGCTAGGGCGGACTCAGGAAATCCGCCCAGGCCGCCGCATACCACCTTCCCGGTCCCCGAGACGATGGCCTTGGAGCCAGGCCCCCCCATGGACCCGCCTTCGGCCTTCACCACGGTGGCGACCACGAAAGGCTCACCTTTCTCTGCCAGCGCACCCATCGTCTTGGCGAGCTCTGACTGGCTCAACCCTTCGCCGCCGGCCATCTTCCGACTTTATAACTATCGGGAGCCGTCGCGGCGCGCGAAATGGACGGAGCTGCCCGGGTCTGACTGGGCCGCTCCGAGATGCTTACATCCACCTGCGCCGGGCTCCTCGCGGGAGGAATGGCGATGCACTTCGAAGGGAACTTCGACGCTCGGGCGCCACCCGCGAGGGTCTACTCCGCCCTGATGGACCCCAACGAGCTCTCAGCCTGCATGCCGGGCTTCCAGAGGGCAGAAGTGAAGTCGCCGGGCGAGTTCACGGTGGTGGTGAAGGCAGGGGTCTCCTTCATCAGGGGGGACTTCACCATCAGGTTCAGCCTGGCAGAGGCCCGGGAACCGACCCACGCCAAGCTCCTGGGGAGGGGGTCGGGGATGGGGAGCGTCGTCGACATCGAGGCGACCATGGACATCTCGGAAGCCGCAGGGGGAGGTTCGTCCATGAAGTGGTCCGCTGAGGCGAGGGTGGGGGGGAAGATCGCCTCGCTCGGGGAGCGCCTCCTGGAGGGTCAGGCCGAGAAGATAATCAGGGAGATGTTCGCGTGCCTCCGGGCGAAGTTCGACCGGGCCTAGGCGCGGCCCCGGCAGAGCAGGTCTAGGCCTTGCGCCTGCGTCGGGCCTTGGCTGCGTACTTCACCGATTCGATGATCTTCTCGTAGCCCGTGCACCTGCATATGTTGCCTGATATCGCTGTCCTGATCTCGTCCTCGGTAGGGTCTGGGTTCTCCTTGAGGAGAGCGTAGGCTGAAATCAGCATCCCGGGGGTGCAGAATCCGCACTGCAGGCCGTGCTTAGCCACAAAGCCCTCCTGCACCGGGTCCAGCTTCCCATGGTCTCCCAGGCCTTCCACCGTCATCACCTTCCTCCCGTCTGCCTGTACAGCCAGCACGGTGCACGACTTCACCGCCTTCCCGTCCAGGAGGACCGTGCACGCCCCGCAGCTGGTGGTGTCGCACCCTATGTGGCTCCCGGTGAGGCCGAGGTTCTCTCTGAGGAAGTGCACCAGCAGCAGCCGTGGCTCCACGTCGGCCTCCCTCTTGACGCCGTTGACCTCCACCGCGATGCGCCTCGTCTGAGGCATCTACGTCCGCCTCCTCGCCCGCTGGCTGGCCCTCTCCAAACCCCTGGCCACGAGCAGCCTGATCAGGCCCCGCTTGTACTCCTCGGTGCCTCTGATGTCCGACGTCGGCGACGACGCGTCGGCGGCGAGCTCCCCCGCTTCCTGGGCCGCCCTCCTGTCTGTGGCTTTCTTCCCGAGCATGGCCTCTTCTGCCTTGGCGGCCTTCAGCGCTGTCGGCCCTGCGCTGGTGAGGCCTATCCCGACCCTGGTGCACTCGGACTCCCTGCCAAGGCTCACCTGCACCGCGACGCCGGCGGTAGCGAAGTCTGCGACCTTCTGCTCCACCTTCAGGTAGACCCCTCCGCTGCGCGGGGGCGGTACCGGGATCAGGGCCTCGGTGAGTATCTCGTCATGGGCCAAGGCGGTTGTGAACGTGTCGACGAAGAAGTCTTCGGCCCTGACCGACCGCTCTCCGGAAGGCCCGGTGGCTGCGAGGTCCCCTCCAGCCGCAAGGAGGACCGCGGGGAGGTCGTTGGAAGGATCACCGTGCGAAAGGTTGCCGCCGACGGTCCCGAGGTTGCGGACCAGCGGGTCTGCTATCGTCAGCGAGGCATCGTGGAGCGCCCCGTATCTCTTCTTCAGCAGGGCAGAACTGTTGAGGGTCGAAACCCTGGTCAGCGCCCCGATCCTGAGGAACCCCCCTGACTCCCTGAT
Source organism: Nitrososphaerota archaeon (assembly GCA_029784795.1). The sequence goes on from JAFMAW010000001.1 coordinate 112,923, forward strand.
GTAGTCGAGCCCGGTGACCCTGTTGATGTCTACCAACAGGGCGGGGGCGGCCAGGCGCAGCTTGAGGAGCGGGATCAAGCTCTGACCCCCGGCGAGGACCTTCGCCTCGCCTCCCCTGCTCTTCAGGAGGTCAACAGCCTCCCGGACGCTCTTCGGGGCGGCATATTCGAACCGTGGTGGAATCATCTCGCACGCTCCTCCTTGGCTCCGGTTACGTCTGCGGCCCAGAGCTTTTCGGGCCCTATGGGGAGGGCCGTGAACCTCCTGCCAAGGAGGACCTCGATGGCGCGCGTGGCTGCCGGAGGGACCCCGATCGTCGGGCTCTCTCCCACGCCCTTCGCTCCGTGGGGGAGGGTGGACCGGCTTGCCGCGGTCATCACGACTGATCTTGGCATCTCGGTGGCGTGGATCAACCCCGCGTCGGCGATGGACGCGGTCAGGAGCTGGCCGTCCTCGCTGTAGACCGCCTGCTCGTACATCACTTCCCCTATCCCCTGGGCTACACCCCCCGTGATCTGGCTCTCAAGCATGAACTGGCTCAGGACCCTGCCCGCGTCGTAGAACGACACGACCTCGTCAACGACCGCGTTCCCATCCTTGGTCAGGCGGGCGGACACCATGTTCGCCCCGAGGGTGTTGAGGAGGTCTTTCGGCTTGAAGAACGCCTCGGCCTCGTATTCGCCTTCAAGCAGGCGGGCCGGTGAGTACTTCTTTCCAAGCTTCTTCTTAGCCGCCGCCTTCAGGCTCCTGCTGGCTTCCACGACCGCCCCTCCGCCCAGTATGGCCGTCCTGCTCCCCCAGCTCCCCACCCCTCCGGAGATGGAGCTGGTGTCAGTGTGCTGGAAGTCTATCACGTCCTGGGGGATGCCGAGTTCCCCGCTGACCAGGCTCTTGGCGAAGACGTCGTGCCTCTGGCCGTGGGAGCTCCCTCCCATCCATACCCTCACCCTGCCCCCCTTCACCGCCAGCTTGGCCGATTCGCCTCCGTATGAGGCGGGGATCAGCATGAAGAACGAAAGGCCGACCTTCTCCTTCTTCTTCCGGCTCGAATACTTGAACGCCCTCAGCGCCTCCATGAAGAACCGCTTCGACGGCGGCGCCTCCATCCCCAGGGGGGACGTGGTCCTCTTGGATGTAGCGTTCCTCAGCCTCACTTCGGCTGCGTCGACCCCTGTCTCGTCGGCGAGCCTGTCCATCATCCTCTCCATGAAGAAAGCGGCTTCCGGCCTCCCCGCCCCGCGGTAGGGGCCTATGTTCACCTTGTTGGTCAGGACCGCCTTCGCGGTGGCGTAGGCGTTTGGGACCGCATAGGGTCCGATCAGCTGAGACGCGATCCACTTCGGGGTCCACGCCCCTCCTCCCAGAGGGTATGCTCCCACGTCGACGAGGATGTCGGCTTTCAGCCCCTTCAGCTTCCCCTTCCTGTCGGCGTAGACCTTCATCTTCCCCCTGACCCCTCGCCCCATGTTCGTGGACAGGATGTTCTCATATCTGCTCTCGGACCACTTCACCGGTCTCTTGGTCTTCATGGCCGCGTAGGCCGCGACCACATACTCGGGGTAGATCCCACCCTTTGAGCCGAAGCCCCCGCCCGTGTCCAGCTGCACCACCCTCACGGACTCCTCCTTCAGTCCCAGCGACCCTGCGAGGCCCTCGCGCCACGAGAAGGGGGACTGGGTCGACGCGTAGACCGTCAGGACGGAGCCATCGTAGACCGCCACCATCCCCTTCGTCTCCAGGGGGTTGGGCGCGATCCTCGCCATCCTCAGCGTCTCCTCCACCTCCACCGGCGCCTTCAACTCGAAGTCCTTCCCCAACTCGGCCGCCGCGACTAGGTTCTTCTCCATCCCCGGATGAATCGGCTCTGACTCCAGGGCCCGCTCAGGGTCCATCACAGGTTTCAGCGGCTCGTACTGGACGTCCACCTCCTCGGCCTTGTCCGCCGCTTCGTACCTGTCGGTGCCGAGGACCGCAGCGACCGGCTGACCCACGTAGTTGACGTAGCTTGCCGAGAGCGCGGGGAACGAGACCGACGCCTTCCCCCCGGCGTCCTCGCCCACGGACTCCATGGTCGCCTTCAGCTCGTTCCCTGTTATCCCGCCGCTCACCGAGAGGACGCGCGCCCTGGCGTACGGGCTCCTGACGACGTGGAGATGGAGCATCCCTTCGAGCTTGATGTCGTCTACGTACCTCCCCGCACCACGCACGAAGCGTACATCGGGATCCTGCTCCTCCCCCACGAAACTAACTGACATCCTCTTCGCCGTTGGCGCCGCGATGCTCCTGAAGTTAAATTTTCGGGATGGAGGCCACGTCGACCCGTCGCGACCCCCCCGCCGGGCTGAGATGGTGCGGACGGCGGAGCACACGCGAAGAAAGCGGCTGCTTCGTGAGACATAAGTAGCTTCGGGTCCGAGCCGGGCTCCGTCCATGGCGTTCGACTACGGGACGCTGCCGAGGGAGTTCAGGCGGAGATACGTCCCCGAAGGCATCAGGTTCGAGCGGGGAGACATCTCGAAGATGTTCGAGGAGCTCTCATCCAGGGCGATCGCCGGCCCGCCCGAGTTCGAGAGGTGGGTCCTCGACGGGTCCGAGTTCGACGCATACCTCTACGAGCAGAGGGCGATCCGCTACATCAACAGCACCAGGCAGACCGACAACCCGGAGTTCACGAAGTCCTACGAGGACTACGTGGAAGGCCTCGAGCCGAGAATCAAGGTCGCGTCCTTCGAGCTGCTGAAGAGATACGCGGCTTCGCCGTTCAGGGGCGCCCTCCCCCCGTCCTATGCCATGGAAGACAGGCGGCGAGACGCCGCGGTCAGGACCTTCAGGGCAGAGAACGTCGAGCTGGAGAAGCAGGACTCCGCCCTCTCCCAGGCGTACCAGCGGACCATGGGGGCGATGACGGTACAGTATCGCGGCCAGGAGCGGACGCTCCAGCAGATGGCGAAGTTCCTCGAAGAGACGGACAGGAGGGTCAGGGAGGAAGCCTGGCGCCTGGCGAGCGAGAGGGCCGTCAGGGACAGCGGCGCCCTCGACGACATCTACTCCAAGATGGTGAAACTGAGGGACGACGAGGCGAAGAACGCAGGCTTCGAGAACTTCGAAGACTACGTCTTCGTGAAAAAGAACAGGTTCGACTACACCCCTGACGACTGCGCCGCCTTCCACGAGGCGGTCGAAGAGTACATCGTGCCGCTCAGTAGGGAGATAGACAGGGGAAGGGAGGAGAAGATGAGGGTGGACACGCTGAGGCCCTGGGACCTCAACGTCGACCCCGAGGGGAAGCCCCCGCTCGCGCCGTTCTCAGACATCGGCGGCCTCGTCCGCGGCGCCAGGAAGGTGGTCGCCGGAGTAGACCCGGAGCTCTCCGGCTACTTCGACACCATGGCGAGACTCGAGCTCCTAGACCTAGACAGCAGGAAAGGGAAGGCGCCCGGGGGGTACCAGGACGAGTTCGCGGAGCTGAGGCTGCCTTTCATCTTCATGAACGCCGCGAACCGGGATACCGACGTGAGGACCCTGCTGCACGAGGCGGGGCACAGCTTCCATACCTTCCTCATGAGGAAGGGCAGGCTCCCGTTCTTCAACGCCGGTGCCAACCTCCCCCTCGAGTTCGCCGAGGTGGCCTCGATGTCAATGGAGGTGATCTCCGGGGAGCACTATGGGGGGGTCTTCTACGACGAGGAGGGCGCCCGCCGCTCCAACTGGTGGGAGGCAGCGGCCAACGTCAAGCTGTTCGCCTGGATAGCCACCATAGACGCCTTCCAGCACTGGGTCTACAACCACCCCGGCCATTCACCTGAGGAGCGCGCCCGGGCCTGGCTCGCGACCCTCGACCGGTTCGGCGGAAGGGAGAGCTACGAAGGCGTCGAGGAAGCGAGGCGGTACCGCTGGCAGAGGCAGCTCCACCTCTATGAGTCGCCCTTCTACTACATAGAGTACGGCATCGCGCTGACCGGCGCGCTGGGGGTCTGGGCAAGATACAGGAAAGACAGGCGGGACGCCGTCGACGCATACAAAGGGGCGCTTTCTCTGGGGGCCACGAAGCCGCTCCCGGAGCTCTTCAAAGCCGCGGGGGTCGAGTGGGGCTTCGGGGCCGCGGCCATGAGCAGGTGCGCGGACGGGCTCCGCTCCGCTATGAAAGAGTACGGATGAGCCAGGCATGCTTCTAGACGCAGGGATACTGCTCGCCGCGCTGGGGATCACCGCCCTGGAACTCGCCGAGGCGGCGGCCGTCGGGCTGGCGCTCTTCGCCGAGTCCCGGAGCGCGCTCGCCTTCGCCTCTGTCGCAGCCGGGTGCGTCGCCGTCTTCGCCCCGGCGTTCCTGGCCGCCGACGCGATATCGCTGCTCCCCGTAGCCTACATCAGGCTGGTGGGGGGCGTCCTCCTCCTGTACTTCGGGCTGAGGCTGACCCGGAGCGCCAGGCGGTCTGTGGTGAGGAGCAAGACGACGGGCTTCAAGCCAGAGACGTTCGAGAAGGGGCTGATGTACACCGGGTTCTCGGTGGGGGCGATTGAGGCGTTCGAGGCGTCAATCGTCCTCGTGGGGCTCCTCCCTCAGAGCTTCTCCTCCGCGGGGGCTGGGTTCGCCGCCGGGGTGGTGCTGGTGATAGTCGCGACCTTCGCCCTGCGGTCCCAGGTCAGGAAGGTGAAGCAGGCGAACATGAAGGTGGCCGTGTCCGCCCTCCTCCTCACCTTCTCGGCCTTCTGGTTCGGCGAGACCCTGCTCCCGCTCAACGACGCCCTCATCGTCCCAATCTTTCTGGTCTTCGCCTTCGCAGTCCACAGGTTCGCCAACAGGCCGGTCCGTCCCCCCGCCCCCCAGGGTCCCGGGGGACCGCTCCAGAAGACATAAGACGCCTGGGGCTGACATGGCGTCCTTGCGCCTCTCCACGGGAGCTTCCGACTCGCCCGGCGCGGCGGCTCTCCGGCAGGCTTCCCCTCAGGACGGCAGGAGAGCGCCACGCTCGGCCATCGGACCTTCCTGCTGCGCGCCGGTCCAGGAGGCCAGGAGCAGGGAGCCGCGATGGACGGAATAACAGTAGGGGTGTTCGGCACAGACCAGGCGGCGAAGTCCTCTTTCGAAAGCTCTGTGGCCAAGAAGAGCGAAGCGGAAGGCATGTCAGTCTATTCGAGGACCGAAGGAGGGCGTCGTTATTCGTTCCTGGACACGGCAGACTATCCTGAAAGGATCCAGGGCTACGCCAGGATAGCCTCGCTCGCGGACCACGCGCTGTACTTCTATCCGAGCTCGGGCCGGCTGTCCGCCCCGGATGGCGAACTCGCCATACTCGTAGGGGCCTTCGGGCTCCGGGGGACCCTGGAGCTCCTGGACGGGGCCGTCCCTGCGGCAGCCGCTGCGTCTGCGTTGAAGGGGACTTCCGTCGCGGGCTTCAGGCAGGAGGAGCGCCAGTCAGGGTCCTCTGCCATTGACCTGGGCTCGGCCGTCCCCAGGGAAGACCTCGCCCTGGATAAGACCCTGGTCTACGTCGACAGGGTCTTCACGGTGAAGGGGGTCGGGACCGTGGCGCTGGGGTTCGTCCTCTCGGGGACCGTTTCGGTGCACGACCAGCTCCGCCCCGTCCCGGGTCCGCCAGACCTGCGGGCCGACGTGAAGGGGATACAGGTGAACGACGTGGACTTCCAGTCAGCAGGGCGGGGGATCCGGGTGGGGCTCTCCCTCAGAGGGGTCGAGCCCAAGGACCTCGACAGGAGCCGCTGGCTGGACGACGGGTCCTTCGCCCTCTCCGACTCGCTGAGCTTCAGCTTCGTGAAGTCGCCGTTCTACAGGCAGGAGGTCGCGCCCAGGGACCTCCACGTCCAGCTCCCCGGGGAGATGGTCCCGGCCCGGGTGACCCAGGAGGGCGGCACGCTCACGGCGAAGTTCCCCTGGCCGGTCCCGGCCTGGGACGGGATGAGGGGGGCCCTGGTCGACCTCAACGGAGGCGCCCTCAGGGTGGCCGGGGGGCTCTCGTGCAAGCTTTAATCCCGGAGCTCAGTCAGGGACCCGATGCCCGACACTGAGGTCGCCACCTTCGGGAGCGGATGTTTCTGGTGCTCCGAGGCGGTCTTCTCGGAGCTGCAGGGGGTGCTCGCCGTGACGCCGGGCTACTCCGGCGGCGGCAAGCCCAACCCGTCCTATGAGGAGGTCTGCACCGACACCACGGGGCACGCCGAAGTCGCTCAGGTGACCTTCGACCCGGCGGCCATCAGTTACAGGGAGCTGCTCGAGGTCTTCTTCTCCACCCACGACCCGACCACCCTCAACAGGCAGGGGGCCGACGTCGGGACCCAGTACAGATCAGTGATCTTCTACGCGGACGAGCGCCAAAAGTCAGAGGCGGACGCGATGATCGGGGAGCTCTCCGGCGAGCGGGTCTTCCGGAACCCTATCGTCACCGAGGTCGCGCCCCTGGGCGCCTTCTATCCTGCCGAAGACTATCACCGAGGATACTTCGCCCGCAACCCGTCCAAGCCATACTGCCAGGCGGTCGTCGCCCCGAAGCTAGCGAAGTTCAGGGCCCACTGGAAGGCCAAGCTGAAGGCCGCCCAGGTCCACCCAGCCTGAGCTGATGGCCTGGTGGGGCATTGAACGGGATCCTCGGCATAACCGGGACTCCGGGCACAGGCAAGAAGTCCATCGCCCCCCTGGTGGCCGAGCTGCTCGGCGCGGAGTGCTTCAGCATCAACGAGCTGGCCAGAGACCACGGCTACGCCGAGGCGAAGGGGGATGACTACGAGGTGGACACGAAGGGGCTCCGCCGGAAGATCGCCTCCCTGGTCCCGAGGCCGTCTGTCCTCCATGGCCACCTCCTCCCTGCCGTCCTCGGCCGCTCGCTGGCGGAGAGGGTGGTGGTGCTAAGATGCGAGCCTGGGGTTCTGGGGGGGAGGCTCAGGGACCGGGGGTATCCTGGGCCGAAGGTGAGGGCGAACCTCGAGGCCGAGCTGATAGGCCTGGTCGCGTCCGAGGCCTACAATGCCTTCGGCGCGCTCACCTGCGAGTTCGACACGACGTCGACTGCCCCGCCGGCGGCCGCGGCCGCGGTGGTCAGGCTCGCAGAAAGGAAGGCGGCGGGGCGTCGCATCGACTGGACGCGGCGCTACGACTCTGCACTGAAGCTGAGGTCGCTGCTCCCGCCTGAATGAGCTTCTTCGGGCGCCACCTGGACCAGCATCGGCTTCTGGACGCGGGACAGCCCCACCACCGCCTCGCCCACTCTGAGCCTGGTCAGGTGCTCCCGCTGCTTCTGGTCGAGCCCGAGCGAGTCGCCGACGAGGGAAACGTCGTCAGGCCAGGCCAGCCTGTGGACTATCTTGGTCCCTGAGTTCTTGACCACCTCTGCCGCCACGTGGCTCGGGAACTGGGCGACGAACATCATCGCCTCGCCGAACTTCCTGAGCTCAGAGACCATCCTCTCCCCCACCGTCGGCGGGTCCTCGGCCCTCCTGGCGGGGGCGACGTTCCTCGCCTCCTCGACCAGTGTCATGTGGTCCAGCGGGCCCTTCCGCTTCACCTTCTCTTCATAGATCATCTTGAGCAGGACGTCGCAGAAGACCGCTCTGGACTGGACGTCCCTGAGGTGCCCGAGCTCGACGCAGACCACTGTCCCGAGGAGCTCCTCCAGCCTTATGGGGCCGGAGCCTCCCAGGGCCCTGCCGGACTGGCCTTCCGCAAGCGGGACCAGCCTCCGCAGCAGGGCCACCTTGGTCTCGTTGTCGTAGGCCGACCTCAGGGGATAGGACTCTATCGTCTTCACCAGGGCCGGTATCGTCGGGACCTCGTCGGCAGACAGCTCTGAAAGCCGCTTCTGGAGGGCGTTCCGGAACATGTAGGCCTGGGGGTGGGTGAAGTGGTAGATGTCGGAGAAGATGTCCGACACCATGGCTATGTGCTCGGCGGGGTCTGTGTCAGGCCCCGCTTCCAGCGGGTTCAGGGAGAAGTCGTCCTTCCCCGGAGCCACCACCTTGCCCCCGACCGCCCGGGCGGTAGCCCCGTACTCGTTGTGCCAATCGAGGATCATCACGGGGAGCCCGGCCTCCGCCGCCTGTTTCACGATCGCGGCCGCCGTCGTCGACTTCCCTGACCCGGTCATGCCGAGGACGCTGACGTGCCTCCGCAGGTCGTCCAGCTGCAGCCTGATCTCGTGGTACTCCCTCCCCCCTGACTTCAACGACCCGAGGAGCAGCCCGTCCTGCCCCGACTCCGCCGCGTTGGGTATGTAGAAGTCGGGGGCCCTCTCCAGGGTCGCCGAGAGGGGGGACATCTCGTCGAAGGTGCAGAGGGCGCCTGCGGCGGTGGAGGACCCGCTTTGGGGGAGCGCCCTCCCGCCGGGGAGGAGCATGGACTTCATGAACCCGGCCAGGTCCTTTCTCAGCAGCCTCTCGACGTTGGCGGTGGGGAGAGCCACGCTCAGGGCTGCCGACAGTATGCTCGCCCGCTGCTCCAGCGCCTGGCTCTGGTCCTCCTTCTTCTTGCCGTCCACCCATGTCCCGACGACCAGGTCGAACTCGAGGACAGGGGGCGCTTCGCCTTCGGCTTCTGACTCGTTCATCAGCATGACATAGACGAAGGGAAGCCCCGCCCTCCTGAGGCCCTCGAAGAGGCCCTTCATCCTCTGCTGCTGTAGCGTCGTCTTCAGCGCAGCGGAGTAGTCCACCCTGGGGTCATCGGGGACGTCCGGGACCCCGACCCTGAACAGCGCCATGCTCCTGACCTTCGCCCCGTCGGCCGAAAAGACGTACTTCCCGTCGGCGACCTTCATCTCTTCTATGCCCAGCCCGGCCTGGGGTCGGAGCTTCCAGGCTACCTGGGACGCCAGCTCATGGGCGGGGTGCAACGGGGCTCACCAGTGGAACAGGGTCCCGAAGATGCCGTTGAGCGAGTTGGTGATCGAGTTCCACACGTTCGAGGTGTATGCCGAGCTCTGCTTGAGGATCGACTCGATCCCGCCGACGAGTAGAGACAGCGCAACCAGGGCGACGGAGATGAGCAGCGCCTCTTCGATCAGCTGCACCCCTCTCCTGCTCCGCCAAAGCCTGCGACCGACTTTCATGCGTCCTTAGCCCGGCTTCCGTATTTAACGCCCTACGGGGCTATCGATGGGACAGAGACCAGAGGCGCCGCGGCGGCCGCTATGACCGCGAAGACGGCCAGGGAGAGGAGGACGTTCACGAAGAACCTCCTGCCTGACATGAAAGCGCCCAGCATCCCAGCGCCCAGGGCTGTCAGCGCGGCTGACCCGTAGACGAGGGCCCCCGACCCTCCTGCAGAGGCGCCAAGACCCAGGCTCCCGACCACGGGGCCCAGAGCGGTCAGCATCCCCATCACCGCCCCGAGCACCGCAGACGTCACCAGGCTCCTGAACCTCATCACCTTCTGCTCCAGCGCCTCGCTCTCTCTGGTCCTGATCCACCGTTCGAGGGTGAGGGCGAGGGACTCGCCGCTCTTCCCTACGATGGGTGCGCTGCTCCTGGGCGCGGCGACTACGAGAGACGCCAGCATCGAGACCTCGTCGCCGCCGTCTTCAACCAAAGGGAGCAGGGCCCGGCTGAGAGGAAATCCCAGCAGGAGCAGCCTCGCTCCTTCTCTACCAAGCGGCCCGGCCCTGCACAGCTCCTCCACGGCGGACCTCGCGAGGCCCTTCCCTTCCCCGGCCGACTTCAGCGCCCTGCCCAGGGAGTGCATCGCGTCGAGTTCCGCGCTCATCAACCGGGCCCCCCGGGGGCGCCGAGATGGAACGCCAGGTCCAGGACGGCCAGCTCGACGGCCGCCAGCTCCGTGAGCCTCACGGCGCCGTAGGAGTGGGAAAGGACCGCGTACAGGAGCAGCATGATCGGGGTGAAGAACGACACGGTCATGATCATAGGCACCTTGGTCTCCCTGCTCAGCGCTGCTGACCCGGCCAGTCCGCGCGCCTCCTCGTCGTCCGGGTCCGGCCCGCTCTTCCTGGGCTCGGCCAGCCCTCTCAGCGCAGCCGCCACCGCGTAGGACGCGAGCGACCCTGACGCGGCTCCGACTGACCTCGCGACGCTTCCGCCCAGCAGGATCATCTTCGAAGCGCGCGCCACCGCGGCGGCAACGTCACGGTCCCTGGGACGCAGGAGGAGGACTGACCTCGACCTGGAGCGGGTCACCTCCAGCAGTGCCTTCGACGACGAGGCGAGCAGCACCGCCTCCTTCGCCTGGCGAACCCGTTCCCTGTCGAGCAGGCGCCTCGGAGTGGTAACCACGATGTAGAAGACGGCCGCGGCCACTATGGTCAGGACCAGCATGCTGGCGCCTCCCAGGGCGTCCCCGAAGGCGAGGTCTGCCAGGAGCCATGACGCGGACGAAGCGGCGAGGCCCACCGCCATGACCCTCCAGGCGGAGAGCCCGAAGTGGTCCAGGGACGCGAACTTCAACCCGGGCAGCCGCCCCGGGCGATCCTGGCCGAAGCCAGGGAGACCTTCGTGCCGAGCATCTCGGACAGCACCCCCTCGGGAGGGCGCGGCCAGCCTGGTCCGGCGACGTTTCTCAGCCTGTGGTCGCGGTCTCGCATGTAGATCTCCTTGATTCTGGGCGACCCGCCGTCCTGGGTGACCTCTGCCACCCTGTGCACGTACCTTTCTTGCCTCAGCCTGTCTGGCCTGGCCATCTGGACGAGCATCCCAAGGTCCAGCAGGCTCTGTTCGGCGACGTGGTGCATCGTCAGCCAGCGCCTCACCGCCTGCTCTATGGTGGAGGCGTGGAAAGTCTGGACCCCCCTCGCCCCCGAGGCCAGCGCCTGGAAGAACGCCCTGCTGTGCTCCTCCGACTGGATCTCGCTCAGGATGACGATGTCTGGAGACCTATGCAGCGCCTTCACTATCTCGGACTCCTTGGTCCGCCCGGACCCCTCCCCCCGGTCGTAGGGGTCGACCTTCACCTTCATCTGGTGGTACCCGTCGGCGAGCATGTCCCTGGTCTCCACCGCGTCCTCGATGTAGAGCCGCCGGAGCCTTCTGTCCACCTGCTCGTCGAGGGCGTTGAGAAGCGTGGTCTTTCCTGTCCCTGTCTCGCCCACTATCGTGACGTTCCCCCCTGACTCCAGCCACCCCACCAGGAGAGAGGCAGCCTCCTCGGATATCAGGCCCAGCCCTATCAGCTGGGGGAGGGTGAGCGTGGAGACGTTCAGCCTCCGCACGTCCAGGGCGAACCGGTTGACCGCAACAGGCTCGAGGTCGACGGAGACCCTGAGCACCGCGTCCCCGATCACGAGGTCGTTCTTCAGGGACGGGGTCCGAAAGTCGAGGGTGTAGCCGCTGAACGTGTCAAGGTGGGTCTCGATGGCTTTCCTCTCCCTTTCTGTGAGGACGATCCCTGACTCGCACCTTCCGACGGCCACGTGGTCCAGGTACACCGGGGTCGACTCGGAGTCGACGTAGAACTCGGTCACCTTCGGGTCCTTGGCCAACGCAAGTATCCTCGAAAGGCCGACCGCCTCGTATGCCGCCAGCTCTGAGAGGTCCCTGATCCGGTGCCGGATCCCAGCCGCGGCGAGCCTCCTGGCCGACGCCTGCGCCAGGACGTCGATGAGCCGGGCGAAGGTGAGCGGTTCGACCTCGCTCGGGTCCAGGTCGTCTGACGCTCCCTGCACCGCCTCCCTGAGGGTCAAGACCATCCTTGGCGGGAGCGTGCATCCGACTTCGTAGAACGGCGTCGCCCCGCCTTCGGTCACCCTATAGGTGAAAGGGAAAGACCCCGCGTCGGGCGCGTCCCGCCACTCTGGCCTCTCGAAAAGCTCCACCAGCAGGGGGGATGGCTCCGCGGCAGGGACGGGCTTGCGGACCGCCTTAAGGAAAGATCTCGTGAGCCTCGACTCCACAGGTCCTCGATTGGATGTGTCCCGGCGCAATAAAACGGGCAAGGTTGCCCGTTAAATCCTCTCGGCAGCTGTTCTGCCGATGGTCGAACTCTTCGAGTATTGCCTCGTCGTCATGGTGTCTTCCCTCTTCGTCGCAGGCTCCGTCGCCACCTACGGTTCCTTCTCCGAGTTCGTCTCTGGGGCCCAGTTCAAGGCTGCGTCCTCGGCCGTCTCCGCCCTGGCCATGGAAGCCCAGGTCAACGGCTCCGCCAGGTCCGCCCTGGCCCTCCCTCCCTCCATCATCGGCTGCCATGAGGGGGTCCTGACGGTGACCTCTGGGAGCCGGGTCGCAGTGGATGACCTCTCCACGTCGTGCAGCTTCAGTGTCGCCGTCTCCGGTGGGCCGCACGAGGTCATCTTCAGCAGGAACGGATCCGCGCTCGACCTGGAGGTGGAGTGACTCGCCCGCTTCGAGCATCGCCGCCCAGGGGTCCTGGGGGGCGTACCTGGCGGCGGCGGCCGCCCTGCTCCTGGTCCTCACCCCCGTCGTCTCGGCAGCGGCCGCTGCTTCGCGCGAGGGCGCGGACTGGCGCTACGCCGACGGCGTCAAGGCTGTCTTCAACTCGCTGTCACCGGGGGTGAGCGTCAGGTTCTCCTACGGCGCTTCGCCTTCTGCTGACGAAATCATACTGGCAGGGGACTCGGTGAAGATCTACGACGGCCATGGCTTCATCTCCTTCGGGACGAGCCATCTGCTGCCTGCTATGCCCCTGCAGCCGACCGTCTCATACACGGCCCGGCTCGTCGGGGGACAGGTGGAGGTGAGCAGGGTCGTCTGAGGTAGAGACGTACATCGACGTCGCCGTCATGTACGCCGTCCTGATCTCCATGGCCCTCCTGGCCCTGGCGGTCCTCCTCCCGGAGCTCTTCCCGGTTTGAAGTACGTCGACATCGCCGTCGCTGTCCTCGTGGGCGCGTCGGCTATCACCGGCATCCTCCTCTGGACGCCCGGGACCGGCGACCTTCAGGCCCGCGAGCTGGCTACGAAGGCAGAGCTCAGGGAAATCGTCTCGGGGCTCATCCAGGCGAAGGGGATGGGCTGGTTCCTGAGCACTCCCCCCAGCGCCGTCTGCTCCTACTTCGCCGACCTGTCGAACTCCACGGTTCACCTGCTCGCCACGGTGAACGGGACGACGTGCGGGGGCGCCCCTCCGGTCGACGCCGTCCGCGCGTCCATCTCATTCCGTCTCGTCAGCCTCAAGGTGGACGTCGAAGCATGGTCAGGCGCCGTGCCGTAGGCGCGACCATGGTGGCGGCGGTCGTCTTCGCCGCCCTGCTGGTCTGCGACCTCGCGGTGTACGTGGCTGCGCAGGACAGGGCGGTGCTCTACTCCGAGGCCGACGCCTCTGACGCCATGCATCAGCGCTTCCTGGTCCTGGAGGCTGTCGAAGGGGCCGACGTCCTCTACGGGGCAGGTGCCCTGCTCGCCTCCTCCGCCTTCCAGTGCCCCAGCGCCGCGTCTGCGATAGCCCTGGACATCGGGGGGCTGTCTGGTTCACAGGCGGCCGGAGGCCTCGGCGTTTCGGTCCGGGCCGGCCTCGGAGGGGCAGGGTACGAGGTGGACAACCTCACGGCCCTCGCCCCGTTCGAAGGATCTGTCCCAGGCGAGCTCGACATCGTCTTGCACTACGCCGCCTCGGGGACCGACGGGCCAGGGATTGACTTCACCAAGAGCGAAGTGCACTACGTCCACCTCGGCCTGCGGCTTCAGGACGCGGTCTCCAGCTGCGAGGCGGCCGCGGCCGCCGTCGCGCAGGCGCTCTCCCGCCCGGCGGGGAACTGCTCTTCGGCGTCTCTGGGCGCAGAGGTGGTCGGGGCGATCCGGAGCCAGGCCCGCTTGGCGTCGGAGGAAGGGTTCGCCCTCTCGGCCTCCTATTCGGTCGCCGCAGCCTCGGCGTGCTCGGTGAGCTACGACCTCCAGCTGGTCCAGAACGATGTCAGGGGGATATCCTCGACCTTCGCGGTGAGGTTCTATGAGCAGGGCGTCGTCACAGTCTCTTCGCCAGCTCCGCGAGCGCAGGGGTGAAGAACATGGCGCACTGCTCCCTGATGGTGTACTCCGACGTCCCCGCGCAGTCAGCCATCTCCCTCTGGGTCACCCGTCTTCCCCTCGACTCGGCCATCGACAGGGCCACCTCAGCGGAGTACACCGCCGCTGCCGCAAGGGCGCACGGCCTCCTCCCTGCCATGGCGACCCTGTCGGAGCTCGATAGCAGGTCGAGTGCGAGTGACCGGACCGCGTTGAAGTAGGCTGCCTTCCCTGCTCCGGCCTTCGCGAGCTTCGAGTCAAGGTTCGGATTCATGGACAGCCTTCCGAGGACCCTCGTCAGGTAGTCCTCGGGGCCCTTGGCGAACGTCCTCACAGGGGAGTCCAGGCTGAGCTGGATGATGGACGACGTGGTCACCCTCCTCCCCAGGACGGCGTGGGCGGCGAGTATCTCACCCACGTTCGAAGAGGTCACCCCATCGATCCTGCATGCTGCCACCAGCGAGTATGCCGACACCTCGGCGACGGTCATCCTCCTCTTGGTGCGGGCCGACCCCAGGACTTTCCTCGCTATCGCCGCGGCCTGAAGGCTGATGAACTTCGGGAGGGCGAGCTTCTCTGACACCCTCTCGATCATCTTCGCGCACTCCGTATCCTGTCCCTTCTCCCTCCCCGTGAAGTCTGACACCGTCTTCAGATACCCGTAGTTCCTGCTCGAGCCAGTGATCCCCTTGGTCGCGCGCTCGACCTTCGTCCCCCACAAGGTCCCCATGAAGCTCCCCAGGGGCTGCGGGCCGTAGCGCTGATCCGGCTGCGAGCCGGTCGCTGTGCAGGTCGCCGCCTTCTCTTTCACCACCCCGCAGCTCGGGCAGGCGAGCTCGTCCCCGGCGTCCAGCAGCGGCACTGAGCAGTCGGGGCACGACTGAGTTTCAAGAGACTGCATGTGTTCCACCGGAGGACTGGCGGCATCTCGCCGAAGGGGCGCCGAAGTCAGTTGGGAGGGCGCCCGAGGACGTCGGGGCGGAGCGGGGCCGCGCGGAGAGGGACTCGCGCTCCGAAACTGGCCACAGAACGGTTAAAATCGCAAGCCCCGGCGGAACCACCGATGACCAGGATCCAAGGGCTGGAGAAGGTCCGGGACTATCACGTCTCCGCCTCCCCCGACCTGGCCTCTCTGCTGGATGGGATGGGCCAGGGAGGAGGCTTCATGGGGCGGAGCCTCTTCGACGTCGCTTCTACATTCAAGGCCATGTGCTCCAGGGAGGGGTGCACCAAGTTCCTCTCCTTCCCTGCCGCTATCGTAGCCACGGGCCTCAGGGGGGTCCTGATCGACCTGGTGAAGGCGGGGCTGGTGGACGCGATAATCACGACCTGCGGCACCCTGGACCACGACATAGCCCGGACCCTCGGGGACTACTACGTCGGGAGCTTCGACATGGACGACGCACGTTTGAAGAAGGCCGGCTATCACCGGCTGGGGAACGTCCTGGTCCCGCTGGAGGACTACGGCCCGCTGATCGAGAGGCGGATGCAGCCCCTCCTCGGCCGCGTCTACGACAGGAAGCGGTCTGTCACCACCGAGGAGCTCGCCGCAGAGATAGGCAAAGACCTCGCTTCCGAGCGGTCGCTGCTCTACTGGGCGCAGAAGAAGGGGGTGCCTGTCTTCGTCCCTGGGATCACCGACGGGGCGGTGGGGAGCCAGGCATGGCTGTTCGCAGAGAGCCACAGGGACTTCCAGCTGGACCTCCTCGGGGACGAGCGCCGCCTCTCTGACATGTTCTCGGACGCGAAGGAGACCGGGGCCCTCGTCCTGGGAGGGGGGATCTCAAAGCACCACACGATCTGGTGGGCCCAGTTCAGGGGCGGCCTTGACTGGGCGTGCTACGTCTCCACGGCCCAGGAGACGGACGGGTCCCTCAGCGGAGCCCGCATCAGGGAGGCGGTGTCCTGGGGGAAGGTGAAGGTCAGCGCGAGGCAGGCCAGCATCGACGCCGAGGTGACGACGGTCCTCCCTTTCATAGCCTCCTACGCCATGACGAAGCGCGGAAGACGGTAGCGCCCTCAATTCTTTTAAAGGGAACTTCAAAGGCGCACCGTTCGATTGGCTTTCGACTACGGCTACCTCGCGGTCGGCGGCTCCGCGGTCGCACTGATCTATGCGCTGTACCTCGTCTACTCGGTCAGGAGGCATGACCCCGGGAACGCCAGGATGGTCGAGATAGCCACCGCTGTCAGGCAGGGCGCCGACGAGTTCCTCAACAGGGAGTACAGGGTGATCACGCCCATCGCAGCGGTGATCGCGGTGCTGATCTACGTGTTCATCGACCTCCCCCTGAAGACCAACGGGGCGACAGCTGCCGGGTTCCTGGTGGGGGCGTTCCTCTCGGCCCTGGCAGGCTACGTCGGCATGGCCATGACGGTCAGGACCAGCTCGCGGACCGCGGAGGCTGCGCGGAAAGGCCTCGGCAGCGCGCTGACCGTCGCATTCCGAGGGGGCGGGGTCATGGGCATGGCCGTGGTGGGCTTCGGGCTGCTCGGCGTCTCGCTCTTCTACATAGTGTTCCAGAGCGCCATAGTGGCCACCCCGGCGATCCTCGCCGGGCTCGGCTTCGGCGCCTCTCTGATCGCGATGTTCATGAGGGTCTCCGGAGGGATCTACACCAAGGCGGCAGACGTCGGGGCCGACCTGGTGGGGAAGACTGAGGCCGGGATCCCCGAGGACGACCCGCGCAACCCCGCCGTCATCGCAGACAACGTGGGGGACAACGTCGGCGACTGCGCCGGGATGGGCGCAGACATCTACGAGTCCTTCGTGGTCATCTCCGTCGCGGTCCTGATACTCGCGGCCCTCATCACGTCGGGGAGCTCCGCGTTCGGGTCGCTGGCTTCGCTCATGACCGCCAACCAGCTCTTCGCGTTCCCGCTCCTCCTCGGCGCGTCGGGGATCGTCGGGTCGATACTCGGCGGCTTCTACATCAGGAAGAGCATCTCGAAGAACCCCATGGGCGCCCTGAACACCTCGCTGCTCATCTCCGGGGTCATCGCCGTGGCGATAGACGCGGTCGCCAGCGAGTACGTCTTCAAGGGTAGCGTCCTGGGGTGGTCGCTCCTGGCCAGCGCGATCGTCGGCATAGTCGTCGTGGTGGCCATCGAAAGGGTCGCCGACTACTTCACCTCCTACAACTACAGACCCGTGAAGTTCGTGGCCGAGGCCAGCCAGACCGGCGCAGCGACGAACTTCCTCGCCGGGTTCTCGACCGGGCTCCAGAGCACGGCCCCGTCGGCGGTGGTCCTGGTGCTCGCGATACTGGTGTCCTACTTCATAGGCTACTACGCAACCCCCGCGAGCGTAGCCGAGTCGTCGAGGATCCTGGTCGGGGTCTAC
The DNA here is from genome assembly GCA_029784795.1 of Nitrososphaerota archaeon. Next base: position 130,180 of record JAFMAW010000001.1, read on the forward strand.
AGCACGGCGGTCGCAGCCATGGCGGAGCTTTCTCTCACCGGCGTGATAATGTCGATCGACTCCTTCGGGCCCATCACAGACAACGCCAACGGCATCGTCGAGATGGCAGGCCTTGAGGCGGGGGTCAGGGAGGTCACCGACGAGCTCGACGCCGTCGGGAACACCACCAAGGCCACGACGAAGGCGTTCGCCGTGATGTCCGCGGCACTGGCGGCCGTGGCGCTCTTCTTCGCGTTCCAGGACGAGGCGAACAAGCTCATCGCCCAGCACAACCTTTTCGCGAAGTACGGTCTCGCCCAGGGGGCTAGCCTCACCTTCGCCCTGAGCGACCCGAGGGTGGTGATAGGCATCTTCATAGGGGCGCTCCTGCCGTTCTACTTCTCCAGCTTCCTCATCCAGGCGGTCGGCCGCGCGGCCATCAAGATGGTGAACGAGGTCAGGCGCCAGTTCAAAGAGATCCCCGGGATCATGGAGGGGACGGCGAAGCCAGATTACGCCAAGTGCGTCGGAATCAGCACCACGGCGGCCATCAGGGAGCTCGCAAAGCCCGCCCTGCTCGCAGTGGCCACGCCGCTGGTGGTAGGGTTCATACTCGGGCCCCTGGCCCTCGGAGGCCTCCTCATCGGCAGCGTCGCGTCCGGGGTGTTCCTGGCCTTCATGATGACTAACGGCGGCGCGGCCTGGGACAACGCGAAGAAGTACATCGAGCTCGGCAACTTCGGCGGGAAGAAGACGCCGGCCCACGCGGCGGCCGTGATGGGGGACACGGTCGGCGACCCGTTCAAGGACACCGCCGGCCCGGCCATCAACTCGCTGATCAAGGTGCTGAACACCATCTCCATAGTGTTCATCTCTGCGATAGTCCTCTTCGCGATCTTCGTCTAGGGGCCGCAGGGAGCACTCCCCTCGCCGGGCTGAGATGCCGCGGAAGGGCGCCAGCAGTCGCTGTTCTCTATGCCGCTCAGAAGCCATGCTACCAAGCGTGGGCCGTCAAGCGTCCTGCGGCAGTACGTCTGCGTTGAAGCTAGCCGCCGCCGTCCTGGTGCGCGAAGGCCCCTTCTGCTGAGCAGGCAGCCGACCTTGACAGACGGACGCGGGGCCATGACAGCGACCCCGGTGGACGCCTCCTGCGGCCGGCCGGCGCTCCACGGAGAGAAACAGGTGGGGATGGGATCACCGGTGGCGTTCCCACTTTCGGACCCATGTGAATGCGCTCACTGACGGTTCAGCGACTGCAGGCGCACGCGTAACCGCTCCGCCACCCCACCGCGAGGGCGCCTCCTCGCGGACGATAATTATGCGTTACACAGGCGCGGCCCGGGGAGCCGTCCGTCGGGGCAAGAGTAAATAGCGCGGCCCGGCTACATGGCGCCATGGGCAAAGACGAAGGGAACGTCTTCCCGGGGAACTGGGACGTGGTCTCAGAGACCCTCCTGAGGACCTACGACCTCTGGTTCCCGCAGAACTGGGGCCCGGCCGACCTCCCCTGGGACGAGTGCGACGCGAAGAACTACTCCTCCGATGAGGGGGTGGCCCAGGCATACTGGCTGTCCAAGCTCGCGCTCTTCGAGAAGTCGGGGATAGGCGCCTTCGGCGCCGCCGCCGTCCAGGCCGCGACCCACCAGTTCGAGGACCCGACCAAGAAGTTCCTGTCGGCCGTCGCCTTCGATGAGTGCAGGCATGACGAGGTCTGCCGCAGGGCCTGCGCGCGGGTCTGTCCCAACTTCCCCTACAAGTTCAAGCCCAAGTCCACGCTCGAGGAGAAGGCGCACCGGAACATCATGGCCCTATACGAGAACGGGGCGCGCTACTGGAGCGCCTTCAACCAGGCGTGGGGGAAGTATCCGCTGGAGCTGATATTCTCCAGCTTCTTCTTCGCCGAGATAGGCGCCCAGCTGATCTTCAAGGAGGTGGGGGAGAGGTCCACCAACAAGGTCTACGCGGCCGCTTTCAAGAACATAACCAGGGACGAGTCCAGGCACCTCACCGGGACCCTGGCGATGCTGGAACGCCTCGCAGAGAGGATGAGCAAGGAAGACAAGGCCATGATATCGAGGCAGCTCAAGCACGGCTTCATCTATCTCTCTCCGCTCCTCTTCAGGCCGATGAGCGACTTCTGGAAGCTCCCGGAGGACTTCTTCGAGTACGACCAGAAGCTCGAGGAGCTGGCCGCCAAGTCCGGGCTGGGGGTCCCCAAGGCGGAGGACCGCTCCGAAGCCTGGATGAAGGCCATATCCCGTCACAGGTCGAAGATAGAGGAGCTGGGGATACCGGTCCCCGAGATCAAAGAGATAGGCCTCGCCGGGCTCGAAGTCAACGTGCAGAAGGGCGACGAGATAATCGCTACGCCGCTCTAGCCCGCCAGCTCTCCACCATGAGCAGGACGGGCGCCACGAAGGCCAGGGTGAGGACGCCGGACCAGATCCACCCGGCCTGGTACCCGTAGGCGTCGACCACGTAGGAGAAGAAGATCGGCGGCAAGAACGACCCGGTAAGCGAGAGGCTGTTGACCCAGGCGATCGCCAGGCTCTCGTACTCCTTCCCCGCCCTGTTGAGCTCTCTCGCCCCCGCGAATGCGAAGGTGTACCCGACCCCGGAGACCAGGCCGGCCAGGGCGGAGCAGGCCGCCGCCGCAAGCAGGGAGGGGTAGGCCCCCAGCGCGAGGGCGGCCGCACTCCCGACCAGAGACGCGACCATCACCATCCTGTGCCTTGTGAGGATGTCGAAGGCGCGCCCTCCCCAGAGCGAAGCGAATATCGGGACGACGTACACGAAGGACGTCGCGCCGCTGGCCAGGGCGCCGGAGGCCCCCAGCGACTTGACCCCGTAGAGCGTCATGAACCCGGCGATGACCGTGGCCGCTATCCCGAAGCCGATCGTCCCGAGCCCCAGGAGGACGAGCTGCCTGTCCCACATCACGGCGGCGAGGGCCTTTCTGTCGACCCTGGGCGTCTTCGCCGCTCCGGCGGCAGGGACGAAGAGGATCACCATGGCCCCGGTCGCCAGGCCCAGGACCCCGGACATCATGAGGCTCGGTCTCCACCCTGTCACGGACGCCAGCACCACCCACCCGAAGATCCCGACGATCCCTCCCAGGTCGAAGGTCGAGTTCATCACGCCGACCCCCATCCCGGACTTCCCCCCGCGGAGGAGGCGCGCTATGATTATCGTCGCAGGCGCGAAGACGAAAGCCATCCCACAACCCACGATGAACCTGAGGACGGCGACCTCGACGACGCTGGACGCGAAGGACGTCGCGAGCGCCGAAGCCGAAGAGAGGAATATCCCCAGGACGACCACCCTCTTTGGTCCCCACTTCGCGGCGAGGATCCCCCCCGGGACCTGCAGCAGTCCGAGCCCGAGGTAGAACGTGGCTGTGACGAGCCCGAGCCCCGGGACCCCGGCGTGCAGGTCCGGGCCCATCAGATAGAATATCGCGCCGACGTTGACCCAGTTGATCGCATAGACAATCCTCGCGATGACCAGCGACCCGAACGCCCGCGGACTCTGCATCGTACTGGACAACTGCGGCACGCCCCTTTTCTGACGCTCCTAAAATCGAATCGCAGCGTTTGGAATCTGCCCCTGCCGGAGCCGCGAGGCGAGAATCTCGTCCCTTGGTTCAAAATCGGCTCGGCCCCAAGGGCGAGCCCGGCGGCTCCTTCCTATGAGCCGCGCCGCGATTGCCGAAATCAGAAATGCGAGACGGTAAGACGCTCCCATAGGCCCTGATTCCTGAATAATCTGGAACGCTTCCGCTTCGGTACCTAGGCGTTGGAATCCCAAATCGCCGCCAAAACCGCCCCAGAACTGAAAAAACCTCAATTTGAGCCCCGTTGGCTCAGGTTTATATAGCAAACTGCTCTGATTGGTTGCCGAGGCAATCGCAGTGGTAACAGGATACTGCGTCTACGAAAAGAAGAAAAATCGGGAGATCAAGAATCCCAAGCAAATCAAACTGAAGAACGGTCGTCCCGCCATCAAGGGCACCTGTGCCTCGTGCGGCAAGGCCATCTTCAGGATTGGCAAGCTGAAGTAGTTCTAGTCTCCCGTTCCTTTTATTTTACCGGCCGCGGCGCACGCTCTGCAGGCAAAGTCTGCGCGATGGCCCCCGGCCTCCCCTCGCGTCCCACGTAGCGGCGGAGGCTTCCACTCGGACGGCCTCCACCTTTTATCTCAACGGCGGAGAGGCTCCACCGACCTTGCTCCGGCTCTTCAACAGCCTCGGGCGCGAACTGCAGGAGTTCAGGCCCATCAGGGACGGGGAGGTCAGGATATACAACTGCGGCCCGACGGTCTGGAACTACGCCCACGTCGGGAACTTCAGGACCTTCGTCTTCTACGACGTGCTCAGGCGCCACCTGAAGTTCAAGGGGTACAAGGTCACATCGGTGATGAACATCACGGACGTGGAGGACAAGATAATCAGGGGGATGGCCCAGGCGGGCAATTCCCTGAGGGAGCTCACGGGGTTCTACACGGCCGCCTTCTTAGAGGACCTGGCTTCGCTCAACATCGAACCGGTGGAGGCGATGCCGAAGGCGACGGAGCACCTCAGCGAGATACTCGCCCTCGTCCATGCCCTGCACGAGAAGGGGTACGCCTACCGGGCCCCTGACGGCTCGGTCTACTTCGACGTGTCGAAGTTCAAGGACTACGGCGCCCTCTCGGGGGTGAAGCTCAACTCCCTCAGGCCGGCAGGGAGGGTCTCCAGCGACCACTACGAGGAGAAGAACGAGGCCGCCGACTTCGCCCTCTGGAAGGCCCGGGAGCCAGACGACGGCGACGTCTTCTGGGAGTCCGAGTTCGGCAGGGGGCGCCCCGGCTGGAGCGTCGAGTGCTCCGCGATGTCGATGAAGTACCTCGGGGAGACCTTCGACATCCACACCGGGGGGATGGACCTGAGGTTCCCCCACCACGAGAACGAGATCGCCCAGTCAGAGGCCGCCACGGGGAAGAAGTTCGTCAACTACTGGATCCACTCCGCCTTTCTCAACGTCCGCGGCGAGGAGATGCACAAGTCAAGCGGGAACTTGGTCACCCTCAGGGAGCTGACCGCGCGGGGGTGGGACCCGCTGACGATACGCGCGTTCCTGCTCTCGGCGCGATACAGGGACCAGGCTGACCTCACCGACGCGGCCCTGGCCCAGGCGAAGTCCCAGCGGACGCGGCTGCAGGAGCTGCTGTCCAGGCTGAGGGCCGTCAGGGGAGGGGCGAAGCGCGTCCCGGGGGCGGTGGGGGGATTCCTCGCAGGCTTCGAGGCGGCCATGGACGACGACCTGGACACCCCCCGGGCCCTGGCCGCCATGCTGACCTTCACCAAGGAGATGAACGTGATGATCGACTCGGGGGAGGTCGGCGAGGCCGGGGCGCGGGCCGCGCTGGACGCCCTGGCGAAGGCGGACTCTGTCCTCGGGATCCTCGAGTTCGGGGAGGAGGACCTGGAGCCGGAGCTCGCGAGGCTGGTCAGGGCCAGGGAGGAGGCCAGGAAGAGGCGTGACTTCCCCGAGTCAGACAGGCTGAGGGCGGAGCTCCTCGCCGCCGGGGTCGTCGTCGAAGACACCCCCGGGGGGACCAGGTGGAAGAGGGCGAAGAGGGCGCAGAGGGGTTAACGGAAGGTCTCTCGAAGCTCAAATCCAGTAAATCCTCCTGATATTATCCGCCGTCGACCCTGTCCCAGGCGTGGCTGCGACAGCCGAATCGGTCTCCAGGTCCGCCGGTTTCAGGTCCTCGGCCCTGAGGCGCCCCTTCTCGCTCTACTCGGGGGGTTGCAGGCTGCTGGTGGACCCCGACGGGGCGGTCAGGTCACTGGAGTCGCTGCAGGAGAAGCGCGCGCTCTTCGGCTTCGAGCAGATATGGGTCTACAAGGTCCAGGCGGGGGTGGTCGTCCCCGGCCAGAGGCCTGACTGGCTCCTGAGGCTAGCCCCGAAGGCGGCGAGCCTGGCGGGGAGGATGTTCGAAGTCGACGTCGTCCAGTCCCTGGAGTTCTTCCCCGGGCCCTCCGGCTTCGTCAGGCGGGTGACGCTGAGGAACTCTGGCCGCTCCCAGGTGAGGCTCAGGGTGCTCGGTGTCAGCGACGTCGCTGCGGCCCACTTCGAGGCCCCCGCCCGCTGGGGTTCCCTCGGGGTCAACGCCTTCAACCGGGAGAGCCACGTCGCCATGGACGAGATCTCCGACCCGCCGGCCGCCAGGGTGATCGGCGCGCACCCGTCTCCGTCGAGGTACTTCATGACGACCAGCAGGGCCAGGGCCTTGGACGCGGTGACGTCCGGCGAGGTCCCCGAGGGGACCGCCGGCATGTCCGGCCAGGTCCTCGCCCTGTCGGTCCACGAGCTGGACGTCGCGCCGGGGGAGGTCAGGGAGGTCGAGTTCGCGTCGATCTACACTCCGGGGAAGCTCGAGGAGGCCCTCGCTGAGTTCGGCCGGCTCCGCTCCGCCGACTGCCGCGCCCCCTCTCCTTCAGCCGAGCTCTCCTGCTCGGACCCCGCTGTCGCCGAGGCGGCAGCCTGGGCCCTGGAGGCACTCAGGACCGCCCCCTGGGCGGACGACCTGCTCGACAGGTACGAGTCGCTGCGGGCGCTCACCTACTTCGAGCCGAAGCTAGCCTCCGCGGTGACGTCAGAGACCAAGTCGCTGGCGCGCAGGGACGGCTCACTCCCACACTCCCTGGACCGGGCCCGGCCCGGGGTCCTCGAGACCGCAGTGTTCCTCCAGGCCGCGTCCTACGCCCTGCTGCTGGGCCAGGACAGGAAGGCGTCAAGGTCGTCATACCCTTTCCTCAAGAAGCTGGCCGCCTTCCTTCTGGCGTCGTCGAAGGAAGCCACGGTAGCCACGGACCCAGCCCTCCCCCAGGGGTGGCGGAGGCGCCTGGGGAGGGGGTATCCGACCCACGAGCTCCCCGAGGTGTCCCTGGCCGCCGCCGGGGCCCTCGAGGCCGCCTCCCTGGCGGCCCGCGCGACGTCGAAGCCAGGCGACGCGGGCAAGTTCCTCGAGCGCTCGAAGCTGATCTCCGACCACGTGAGGAGGAAGCTCCTGGACGAAAGGGGGTTCATTTCGCTCTGCCGCGACTCAGCCGGGCGACTGAGGCCCGACGAGACAGCGGACATGGCGGTCGCGGCCTACCGCCACGCGTTCATGGGCTCGGCAGAGCAGGCCGCCGTCCACAGGCTCCTCGAAAGGGACTTCGACACCCCATACGGACCCAGGACCGTCCCCACTTCGAACCTGATGTACTTCAACAGCTCCTACGGCGACGGCCAGCTCGGCGGCGTATGGACCAGGGTCACGCTGGCCCACGCCCTCCTCTGCTACCGTGTGGGGTTGGCAGGGGTCGGAGGGCTCGCCGTCGCGAAGGTGGCCAGGGCGGTCGCCGACGACTCGCTGAAGCTCGGAGCCCCTCCCGGTTCCTTCCCATCCTGGATTGACGCCGACGCCAAAGAGGCCCACGGCGAAGCCCCGGACCCTGTCGCCGCTGCCAGGTTCCTCCAGTGCCTCGTCGAAGGCGAGCTTGGCCTCCCCCAGGGCGCCGAGAAGGACGCGGTCGCCCCGCCCGCCGTTTCGGCCTTCGATTGGGTCCTGACTGCAGGCTTCTGGGCCGGAGGGGACTCGGCAGCCTTCGTAGGCAGGGGGGGCGGGAAGGGTCACCTGTTCCTCGGCGGGGGGAAGCTCGAGTCGAAGGGGGGCGGCCGCTTCTCAGGCTGGGACCGCGTCGAGTCCGGGAACCGCTCGGTCCGCGGCATCTCCTTCCACACCCCAGGCCAGGTGGTCTGCCTCGGGAACGTCTCTTCTGCGCCCGCGAGGGTGTCCGTCACCGTCGCTCCCAGGGCCGCGGAGCTGGCGCGGCGGCTCAGCACTCCCCTGGAGGAGCTCGACCCTGCCCGGGGCTCATGGACGAAGGTCGGGACCGTCCGCGTCTCGACAGCGATGAGCTTCGAAGCCTCCGTCGGGCCTGCGGGCTGGAAGGCGTACAGGCTCTCTACACCTTAAATCCAGCCCGAACGGTCGTGCTTCGCATCTTGGGGGGCGCATCCGTGACCGCCAACGGCGGCATCCAAGTCGACCTGGAGGGGAGGCGCTACGTCCTCGACCCCCACTCTCGAGTCAGGGCTGACTACACCTTCGTCTCCCATGCCCACTTAGACCACATGCACGCCCCGTCGAAGAACGAGAGGATCATCGCGTCGTCGGTCACCGGGGAGCTGGCCAGGGCGAGGGGGTTCGACCTGGGAGAGACCACCGACGCCGTGGAGGGGGTCGAGCTGCTGGACTCGGGGCACATACTCGGGTCCAGGGCCATAAGGATAGCAGACGAGGTCTACTACACCGGCGACGCATCAGGCAGGACAAGGGCCTTCCTCGGCAAGTGCAGGACGCGCGGGGCGCGTGTCCTGGTGATGGAGACCACCTACGGCACGCCGGAGTACGTGTTCCCTCCCACGGCGAAGCTGGTGAAGGACGTCAACTCGCTGATCGCCTCGGCCTACGACAGGGGGAACCCCGTGGTACTGATGGGCTACCCCCTGGGGAAGGCCCAGCTCCTCTCCTACTTCTTCTCCAGCTGGGAGCCGATGATATACCACGAAAAGGTGGCGGCGATGAACCGCATCCACATCGACCACGGCGTCCCCCTGAAGCGGGGAACGACCTTCGACCCGTCCAAGGACCTGGACACCCTCCCCCGGGGCCCGTGGCTGATGATCAGCCCCATGGCGAGCGGCAGGAGCAGGATGATTTCCCACCTGAAGAAGAAGCACGGCGCCATAGTCGTGGCCTTCAGCGGCTGGGCGCTGGGCCAGGGGTACAAGTTCACCATGGGAGCCGACTACTCCTTCCCCCTCAGCGACCACTGCGACTACCAGGAGCTGATCGGCCTCGTCAAGGCCGTGTCCCCAGAGATGGTCTACACGGTGCACGGGTTCGCCGCAGAGTTCGCCCAGGACCTCAGGAGCCTCGGATTCTCCGCGAGGCCCCTGGCCGCCTATCAGTCGTCCCTATCTGACTTCGACGTCTGAGCCTGTTAAATAATCCGTAATCAGGGCTCGCCGCATTGCTCGCGGCCGCGGCATGATGACACAATGGACCTCAAGAAGATTCTGAGACTGAGCTACTGGCTGAACTTCATCAAGTTCAACGTGGTGGGGCTCTCAGGGGTGCTGGTCAACGAAGGGCTCCTCCTCGCGTTGGTCTACGAGCGGGTGTTCTACCTCCACGCCGACGCGGTGGCCATCGAAGCCTCTATCCTCTCGAACTTCTTCCTCAACGACTACTGGACCTTCAGGGACCGGCGCCATGGGCACATCGCGGTGCGCCTGCTGAAGTTCAACGCCTTGATGGTGATCGGGCTCGTCGTCAACCTGACGATCCTCTACGCGTTCACCGCCTACCTGGGGATCAACTACGCCGTCTCGAACCTCTTCGGCATAGCGGTAGCCTTCCTGCTGCGCTACTGGCTCAGCATCAGGTTCACCTGGATAAAGAAAGAAGAGGCGTCGACTTCTCCGACCTAGCCGACCTTGAGGTAGAGGGGCCTCCCGTCCAGCTCCGTCTCAGACCAGCCCTTCCCGGACCTCTCCGCGGACAGGCTCACCCTTTTCGCCCTCACCAGGTACGCCAGCTCATCCTTCAGGGGCTCGACGAACTCCAGGTCCTCGGGCTCCAGCCCGGCCACCGACGCCGACCTGAGCATCGCGGTCGGGACGAACCCCTTCTCCTTCCTGAGGGCCTGCAGCCTCCTCGCCAGGTCCCTCACGAGGCCTTCGGCCACCAGCTTCCTGTCCCTCACCTTGGGGAGGGCGACGAACACCCCTCCCTTCTCAGCCACCTCGAACCCCTCTGCGGGGGTGACCGTCAGCTCGTAGACCGAAAGAGGGACGTCGAACGACCCGACCCTGACCGGCCTCCCCGAGAAGTAGGCTCCGAGGGCCTCCTTCCCTTCCAGGGGCCCGATCCCAGCGAGGACCTCCCTGGTCCTCTCCTTGAACAGTGCGCCAACCCTCGAGGTGTTCGCCCTGAGGACGAAGGACGCCGGGAACCCCTCAGGCTCCGTCGCCACTGCGACCCCCCTCACGTTGCAGAGCAGGGACACGGTCCCCTTCGCCCGCCTGGCGACCCCTTCCGCCGCGGGCTGCACCAGCAGCTCCGCCGCCCTGAGGGGCCACCGCCGCTTGAGCTTGGCCCTGGCCCTGGCCGAGTTGCACGCCTCTTCGACCTTGAGCGAAAAGTCCACGACCTCCTCGGCCTTCTTCGAGCTCCGCCCGGCGACCTTCCCCATCCCTTTGGCCAGGACCGGGGTCTCCCACTTCCCCCCATCGAACAGCTCCTGGTAGAGGTACTCGGTCGCGAAGGGGACCATGGGGTGGAGCAGCTCGTCGGCCCTCCTGAGCGCGTGCCCCAGGACCGCGTAGACCGCGAGGCGCCTCCCGACCCCCCGGGGGTCGTCGTCCCACAGCTCGCTCCTCACCAGCCTGACGTAGGTCTGGCTGAGGTGGGTGATCACCAGCTCCTCGAGGCTCTTCGCCGCCTCGTTGTACCTCCCGGTCGAGTAGCACCGCTCCACGTCACGCTGCGCCTGGTCCAGCTTCTGCAGCAGCCACCTGTCCACCAGGGTGAGGGCCTTCCTCCTGGCCGCCCAGGCCAGGCTGTGCTTCTCCGGCGCGTAGCCGTCAACGGCTCCGTTCTGCTGGAGGTACAGGTGCAGGTGATAGAGTGTGTTCATCACCTGGTATGCCCTCCCTGCCATCTCCTTCTGGTCGAAGTTGACCGAGTCCTCCGGGGACGCCTTGGCCAGGACATAGAACCTGGCGACGTCCACCGAGTTGTTGCGGAGGAGGTCCAGCCCCTGCACCACGTTCCCCAGCCGCTTGCTCATCTTCTGGCCGTTTTCGTCTAGGACGTGCCCCTGGAAAAGGAACGCCTTGTAGGGGGCCGCCGGCTTGCCCGTCCGGATCACGTTCAGGAGGAGCAGCGTGTAGGCCCATCCCCTGGTCTGGTCTATGGCCTCGGTGAGGAACTCGACGGGGACGAGCTCGTCGAACTCCCTGTCGGTGAACGAGGAGTAGGGCGCGGCCCCGCTGTTGTGCCAGGTGTCCAGGACATAGGGCTCCCGCTTCGCCCTCCCGCCGCACTTCGGGCACCGGAGGACGACCCTGTCCATCCAGGGACGGTGGAGCTCGAACTTCGGCCCGTCGGGGAGCTCCGCCGCCTGGGCCACGATCGCCTTCCTGGAGAACGCCCCTGCCTTCTCGCCGCAGACTTCACAGACCCATATGGGGAGCGGGGTCCCCCAGACTCTCTCTCTGGTCACGCACCACGCCGGGGACTCGGCCAGCCCGGCCAGGAACCTGTTCTTCGGCCCTTCAAAGAAGTACTCGACCTTCTCGGCCGCCTTCACGACGTCAGCCCTGATCCTGTCCACCCAGTAGAAGTACTCGCGCCTTGCGAGCCACACGAGCCTGTCATCCGACCTCCAGCAGACGGGGTAGTCGTGGACTATCCTCCCTGCCGCCACGACGGCGCCCCTGGACCTCAGCTCGTCTATCACAGCCTGGTCCGCGTCCCTGGCGAAGAGCCCGGAGAACCTCCCTGCCTCCTGGGTGAACCTCACCCTGTCGTCGAAGGGGGCGAAGACCGGGGCGCCCCTCTTCTGGGCCACGGCGAAGTCCTCCTCGCCGTTTGCCGGGGACATGTGCACCAGGCCGGTCCCCGTGGTCACGTCCACGTACTCCTCGGCCACCACCCTGTGCACCGCGCCGCTGAGCTTCAGCCTGCCCAGCCCGGGTATGATGTCGAGCAGCGGGTGCTCGTAGCGCAGCCCCTCGAGCTCCTCCCCCCTCACCCGCTTCTTCGTCTCGCCGAACTCCACCCCCAGCTCCTTGGCCAGGGCGTCCTTCCTCTCGGCGTTGACCACCCAGACCTCGTCCCCCGCCGCCACGTACTCGTACTCCGACCCGGGCTTGACCCCCACCAGCTCGTCGGTGACGACGGTGAACGGCATGGTGGTCCAGAGGACGAGGTATGCCCCGTCCTCGGCCTTCACCTTGTAGTAGAGGCTCGGGTCGTCCAGCTTCTCGTACCCGCCTAGGCTCACCTCCCCGGCGCTGAGGGCCGTCTGGCACTTCGGGCAGTAGGGGACCACCTTGAACCCCTCCCCCAGCAGCCCGCTCTTCCACGCCTTTTCCAGGTATGACCACTCCCGCTCTATGTACCCGTCCCGATAGGTCATGTAGGCACGCTCGCGGTCCAGCATCAGCCCCAGGAGCGCGTCGGCCTCGTCCCAGTCGGCCCTGTATCGGCCTATGATGCGCTTGCATTCGGCGACCAGCTTGTCGACCCCCACCTTCTCCAGGTCCTCCCACTTGTTCCCTGACAGCCCCAGCTCCTTCTCCGCCTGCAGCTCCACCGGGAGCCCCTGGGTGTCCCACCCCCCGCGGAACACTATGTTGTCCCCCTTCATGGTCCGGTACCTGTACCAGAGGTCCTTCATCATCCTCCCCCTCACGTGGCCGACGTGGGGCTGGTTGTTCAGGGTCGGCGGCCCTTCGACGTAGCCGATGGGCCTGCTCTTGGAGACCGCCCTGGCCGCCTTTGCCTTCGTCCGGGGGGACGCATAGAAGCCCCTGACCTTCGCTTCTATCTTCTTCCAGTCGTAGTCTTGGCTGAGTGTGGGTCGCTTCTTAGCGCGTCGGGATAATTTTGTAACCACCGGCTCTGTTCCCCAAGGCTTCCATCCCAAGTCTGCCCGGCGGGGGTCTTAAGGATAACTTCGCGTCCGGACACTGCGCCCTGCCGCGTACCCGGCTTCCCGTAACCCCGCGGGCGGGGGCTCAGGTGCCTGTGCGCAGCCTCCGGGCGAAGAGCTCGGGGAGCCCGGCGTCCAGTATCTTCTTCGCCGCACCTTGTACGTCGTACTCGACCCTCCTCTCCTCGACCTCCACCAGGCCGCCGTCGAAGCTGACGATGGCGAAGGCCGCCCTCCAGTCGCCGTCACGGGGCTGCCCCACGGAGCCGGGGTTGAACACCACCCCCTCCCCTTCCTTCCACGCATAGGGGACGTGCGTGTGCCCCAGTCCGATTGCGCGGGCCCCCGCTCTGTCCAGGTAGTGGCCGAAGAGGTCCTGGTGGGTCCTGGGGTCGACGTACTCCCACAGCCTGTCGTCCGGGCTGCCGTGGGCGAAGTACGCCTGCGCCCCGCCTATCTCCGCCCTCAGATCAAGGGGGAGCCCCCCGAGGTACCGCCTGCTCTCCTCTGTGAGGCGGTCCGCCGTCCAGACCGAGGACATGGCCGCCCTCGCGTTGAACCCGGACCTGTCCCCGGTCAGCGCGGCCACGTCGTGGTTCCCGGCGATTCCTTTCGTCCCCCGGTCCTTCAGCGCCGCAATCACTTCGTTGGGTTGAGCCCCATAGTCGACGTAGTCCCCCAGGCAGTACAGGTCGTACCCTTCCGTCTGCCCGAGGACGGCGCTCAACGCCTCGAGGTTCCCGTGGGTGTCCGACAGCACCGCGACCTTCACGCCTGCCGCGCCGGCCCGGGGACAGAAAAAGCTCGCTTCGGACCGCGTGTCAAGAAAAAAGAACAATAGTTAATGCGTTGGTGAAACAGATTATACTACTCCCCACATAGAGAATTTGGGGCTGTTGAGGCTCGAAGCTACCTATGTCCACGTTCGCAGGTAAATGGGAAAAGCAAAACAGCCAGAGTTTCGGAACTCGGGTGAAGGATTCCGTGAGGAGCCCCGGGCCCCTGAAGCCGAGACTCGACCTCGCAGTCCGCCAAATCCAAGTCCAAGTAGCCAAACTCGACTCCACATCCACCAAACTCAGGGAGAGAGACAACTCGATCTTCACAAAGGTCGTCAGCTCTCTACAGAAACACGACACTCAGCACGCGTCCGTCTTCGCGAACGAGCTGGCCGAGATCAGAAAGATGAACAAGATGGTCACCCAGGCCAAGCTCGCTCTGGAGCAGATAGTGCTCAGACTCAACACCATCACGGAACTGGGCGACATCGTCGTCACCCTGACACCGGCCATGTCGGTGATACGCAACGTCAAGCAAGGCTTGGTGGGCGTGTTGCCGGAAGCCGAGAACGAGATCGGCGAGATCTCTGGTCTGCTCAGCAGCATCCTGGTGGACGCAGGGACAGTAGGTGGATACTCCCTCAACTTCGAAGCCGCCAACGAGGACGCCGAGAAAATCTTGGCCGAGGCCTCAGCCGTGGCGGAGACTCGCATGCGCGAGAAGTTCCCGGACATCCCCTCGTCTCTCCCGTCTGCCGAAACAACCTCTACTGAGGGCGCCTCCTACTAAGAAGGAGCCCTCGCTCCTTTATTTTCTCCAACCCGAGTGGGAACTGGGTTCCGGCGTGTCCTCCTCTGAGGCCTGCGGCCCCGGCGCGCCGTCGGCTAGCTCCTCCCCCGATCAGGGCGACGGCCTGAGAGTTCAAACAAACATTCACCATATTGTATCGCTTTTGTTGACCAACCCCGTGATTATGGGGGTCGACCCCTGAGCCGGCGTATTTGTCCGCCCGTGCACCTCTGAGGCTACTGGGTATAGGCCGCGAGGAGGCAATCAAGCCGAAGATCACGTCGACGATCAAGGAGATTGAATACCACCGCAAGGAGCTGGAGAGCATCCGGGCCCGGGTCGAGCAGAGGCGCAAGACGCTCTTCGACACGACCCTGAGGGCGATGAAGACCAAGGACCAGTCCAAGGCGAACGTCTACGCCAACGAGTGGGCCGAGCTCAGGAAGGTGGGGAAGGTGGTCTATGCCAGCGAGCTCGCCCTGACCCAGGTGGTCCTGAGGCTGGAGAGCATAGCTGAGGTCGGGGACGTGATGTCGCACATGAGCATGGCCTTCAAGGTCCTCCGCAAGGTCAACAAGACCGTCCAGGGGATCGCCCCCTCGCTGGACCACGCGTCAGACGAGATCAACAGCGCCCTCAGCGAGACCATGGCTGGGATGGGGAACGTGTCTCCTGACATCCAGCTGAACATCCAGACCGACAACGGCGAAGAGCTCATCGAGCAGGCAAGGAGGCTAGCCGAAGAGAGGGCCGAGGAGATGAAGCGGACACTCATGGTCTCCCCGCGGGCGATCCAGCGCGAAGCCCCGGAGCTCCAGGAGAGGACCCCGCTCCTCGAGGCCGGCGACGACGAGGAGGATGACGCGTCCCAGATACTCGGCGCCCTCTACCCGCCGCGCGCGCATCCTGACGAGGCGGAGGAGCAGGTGCTCCAGTATGCGGCCATCCACAACGGAAACGTCGACATAACCGACGCGTCTTCTGTCCTTAAGATACCCTCAGACGAGGTGGAGCAGGCGATGCTCACGCTCATGGCCCAGGGGAAGGTCAAGCTCGGCGAGGGGGGCTCGGAGAGTTGAGCGTGGTCGCAGCCAAGGAGCTGGAAGACGACGCGAAGAAGTACGCGTCGGAAGCGATCAGGCTTGACTCGCAGGGGGCCCATGGCATGGCGATCCAGATGTACCAGAAGGCCATATCGACCCTGGTGAAGCTAGTACACCTCTACCCTGACTACAGGCTCAACAAGCAGTACACCGAGCGCGCCATGGCATACCAGGAGAGGGTCAAAGCGATACAGGCGGCCCACGGGCTGATCCCGCAGGACCAACCAACAGAAGCCGAATGGACCCCCCCGGCGGCGAGGCCCGGGGCTGCACCCGGTCCGACGTCGGCGAGCCCCAACTCACCGGCCGGGCCCCAGGTCGTGCAGCAGCTGAAGGCGTCCTTCAACGAGCTCGTCGTCACAGAGAAACCAGACGTCAAGTGGGACGACGTCATAGGCCTCGAGGACTGCAAGCAGGCCATCCGCGAGTCGATAGTCTTCCCCTTCCTGCGCCCCGACCTCTTCAAGCTGGGCTGGCCCAGGGGGATCCTGCTCTACGGCCCGCCAGGATGCGGCAAGACGATGGTGGCGGCGGCCACGGCGGCGGAGATAGACGGGTACTTCATCTCGGTCGACGCGGCGTCGATCATGAGCAAGTGGCTGGGCGAGGGGGAGAAGAACGTGGCCAAGCTCTTCAACAACGCCAGGAAGATGCTGGCTGACAACAAGCCGGTGATAGTGTTCGTCGACGAGATAGACTCCCTGCTCGGCACCAGGAGCCAGGAGGTCGGTGGCGAGGTGAGGGTAAGGGACCAGTTCCTGAAGGAGACAGACGGGATCAACGACAAGGGGAAGAACCTCCACATGTACGTCATAGGCGCCACGAACAAGCCCTGGTCCCTGGACCCGCCATTCCTCCGCCGCTTCGCCAAGAGGATACTCGTCCCCCTCCCGGACAACGAGGCGCGCATGGCCCAGTTCAAGCTCTACACGGCGCCGCTGACGCTGGCCGAGGACGTGGAGCCCGCGACCCTGGCCAAGCTGAGCGACGGCTACTCTGGGAGCGACATCAAGGACATCTGCCAGGGGGTCCAGCTGAGGGTGGTCAGAGAGCTGTTCAAGTCAGGCAACGCCCTGGACAAGGAGTCGACCCCGCGCCCCATAGACATCAGCGACTTCAAGGAGATAATGAGGACGAGGAAGCCTTCCGTGTCCCCGGACATGCTCCGCGCCTACCAGCAGTGGACGAACAACTTCAGCGCGCTCTAGCCCGGGCTACGTGCCGGGCTTCCACATCGCTTATAAGCAGACCTCGGGCCGGGCGCCCCGTAGGGTCCTTTGGAGTTAGAGAAGTTAACCCTCGAAGTGGGGGCCGCCAGGGCGGGGCTGAAGCCGGTGGTCCCGCGCGCGGTCCAGGGGGAGTCCGGGGTGGTCCATTCTTTCAACCTCCTCTTCTCAGACGGGGACCGGTTCTACGCCTTCGACATCTACGACTCCGTCAGCACCACAGAGATGGTGAAGTCCTACGCCAAGAAGCTCGACACGGGCTGCTCGCTCGTCGTGGTCTGTCCCCTAGAGAGGGCCGACGACGACGCGAGACAGCTAGCGGCGAGCTACGAAATCAGGATCATCAGCCCGGAGGCCGCGGCGACGTTCTTCTCCCTCGAGAGGCCGCCCTCCACGCGCCGCTCTGGCTAGGGCGTCGAACCTATTTCTACTCCCGCTCCCGAGCCCCCGCATTGCAAGAGCCGTTCTCTCCCGCTGACCTCAAGGCGAGGGTAGGCAGGCAGGTCCGCCTCGAAGGGTGGGTCCACGACGTCCGGGCCCTCGGGGGGATCAGCTTCGTCCTCCTGCGCAACTCCAGGGGGGTGGTCCAGGTGGCCGTCCCCAAGAAGGCGGTCCCACCGGAACTCTTCGCCCTGGTCTCCGGGCTCCACCAGGAGGACGTCATCTCCTGCGTCGGCGAGGTGAAGGAGAGCAAGGCTGCCAGGATGGGTTTCGAGATACTCCCGTCGTCCATCGACGTCGTGGCCAGGGCCGCGGCCCCGCTCCCACTTGACCCGAGGGGGGTGACCCCGGCGGCGCTCGACACCCGCCTCGAGTGGAGGTCCCTGGAGCTCCGCAGGCCGGAGACGGCCGCGGTGTTCACCATCGAGAACGCCCTGGTCCAGGGGTTCGAGGAGTACCTCCAGGGTTCCGGGTTCATCAGGGCCTTCACCCCGAGCATCATCGGCGGGGTGTCTGAGGGCGGGTCCGAGGTCTTCAAGATCGACTACTACGGGAGGGAGGCGTTCCTCAGGCAGGACCCGCAGCTCCACCGGCAGCTGACCATCGCCGGGGGGTTCGACAGGGTGTACGACCTGGGGGCCAACTGGCGGGCAGAGCTTTCGCACACCCCGCGCCACCTGAGCGAGCACAGGACCATAGCCCCTGAGATGGGGTTCGTCGCGGACGAAAAGGACGTGATGCGCGTCGAAGAGGAGATGATGGTCCACGGCATAGAGAAGGCGAACAAGAGCTGCTCCGGGGAGCTCTCCCTGCTGAAGCGCGAGCTCCCGATGCCGGAGCTCCCCCTCCCCGAGATAGACTTCCCAGAAGTCTACGGAATCCTCGAGTCGAAGGGGAAGAAGCTCCCCAGGGGGGAGGACCTCGACGAGGAGGCGAAGGACGTCCTGGCGGCCTACGCCAAGGAAGAGCACGGGTCCGACTTCTTCTTCGTGAACAGGTTCCCGTCCAAGCCCAAGCCCTTCTACATCATGAGGTACGACGACGACCCTGAGTTCGCCAGGTCCACGGACTTCTTCTTCGGGAGCCTGGAGCTCTCGTCGGGGGGGCAGCGGGAGCACCGCCACGAGAAGATAATGGCGCAGATCAAGGAGAAGGGGATGGACGCGAAGGCCCTCGAGTGGTTCACGGAGCCCTTCCGCTACGGGGTCCCCCCGCACGGAGGGTTCTCCTTCGGCATAGAGCGGTTCGCGGCGAAGCTCCTCGGCATCGAGAACGTCAAGGAGGCGGTGCTCTTCCCGAGGGACCCGGAAAGGCTCCAGCCCTAGGAGTGCAGGCTGGCCGCGACCTCGCGCTCGGTCTCAACCAACAGGTCGATCCCTCTGGCGCGCTTGACAGTCTCTCTGAGCTTGTCGAAGTCCCCCAGCCTCCTCTCGCTCCTCTTGGCCGGGACCACGACCTTGGTCTTCTTCTCCCCGTCCGGGAGCCAGACGGTGTTCACCGTGAGCACCCTGGCCGGGTAGAACACCTCTTCCAGGAACTGCCTGTCGCTCACCCCCGCCCCCACCAGGTACGCCTTCCCCTTCAGCGCCCCCTCCAGCTCTTCGTGGAGCTGCGGGTTCGACCTCAGCGAGGCCATATCGGACCGCTCGAACTCAAGCACGTAGGAACCGCGCGTCTCAGTGGCGCGCTTCAGCGTGACCTTGGCCAGCTCGGGGAACCTGTCGGCCAGGCTGGCGATCGCCCTGGACGCATCGACGTCGGCATGCGTTATCTCCCCCTTCGAAAGCCTCGCCTCGCAGTTACCGCAGAGTATCCCTGTCTTCGCGTCGAAGGCGCAGATGGGGAGCTTTGGCTGCATCTCTGAGGGCGCTCGCTATACGCGCATAAAAAATGTTCGGAGGCCCCTGCGGCAAGGAGCGCCTGGTGCGCCCCCCGGGGCCTCAAAGCCGCCGCTGGCTGACGGGGTGCAGCGGGGCTTCCATCGGCCGTCTCCTGGGATCTTTACTTCCCGAGCTTGATCTCTATGGAGGAGACGTTGTTCATTCCGCCGGTTATGGTGCTCTTGACCTGCTCCGTGTTGATGGAGATGTTCTGCACCCGCACGTCGGTGGCGAACCTCTTCGTCAGGACCTGGGCCACGTCGACCGCCCGCGAGATGGCTCGTCCGCGAGCCTTCACGGTGACCACGTTGGATCCGTTGTTGATCTGGGTCAGGACGGCGAGGACGTAGTTCATGGTCGGTTTCTTCCCGACGTAGATGGTGTTTGGTTCGCGTGGTTGCGCTTCTTCGTGTTCTGGTTGGTTGGACATTGATACGTCGCTTCGTCCCGGCCTATATATCCGCTGTGGACATGTTGTCCATCGAGCCGCGGGCAGGTCCGGGTCCCTGAGCCGGTCTCATGGCGCCCCTGCGCCGCCGTTCGGCTTCCAGATGGCCCGCGTCCACCGCCTTCGCGCCCGCTCTGCCCTGGGACGAGCCAGACGCTAACTTTAATCCCCATGGCTTTGCGCGCCTGCTATGCGCCTTTACGAGTATCAGGCGAAGGACCTTTTCCGAGAGTACGGCCTTCCGGTGCCCAGGTCGACCCTGGTCCGCGACGTCGCGTCGGTGCGGACCGCGTTCACGTCGCTGAAGCCTCCCCTGGCTGTGAAGTCCCAGGTCCTGGCCGGCGGCAGGGGGAAGGCCGGCGGCATCGCCCTGGTGGACGGGCCGGACAAGGCCGAAGTCGAAGCGAAGAGGATCTTCGGGCTCCCCATCGGCGGGGAGAAGCCGTCCGCCCTCCTGCTGGAGGAGGGCTTCCCGCACGATTCAGAGATGTACCTCTCGGTGTCCTTGGACAGGGGGGACAGGTCCTTCGTGACGATAGCGGCCAAGGCCGGGGGGATAGACGTCGAGTCGCTGTCAGGCAAGGTCATACGAAGGGTCCCATCCGAAGGGATCGACGAAAGGTTCGCGGGGGAGGTTGCCTCTGAGCTCAAACTGCAGGGGGAGCAGGCTGCCCAGTTCGAGAAGATCCTGCGCTCGCTCGAGCGGCTCGCCAGGGAGAAGGAGTGCGAGCTCGCCGAGATCAATCCCCTCGCCGTGGGGAAGGACGGGCGGCTGATGCCGCTGGACGCCAAGGTGATAGTCGACGACAACGCCCTCTTCCGTCACCCTGAGTTCGCCAAGCTCCACCCCGAAGACGAGTTCGAGGGGGAGGCGTCCCGCGAGGGGTTCGCCTTCGTGAGCCTGGACGGCGACATAGCCGTAGTCGGAAACGGAGCCGGGCTTGTCCTCTCTACCCTGGACCTGGTGGGGGACGCCGGGGGGAAGCCCGCATGCTTCCTCGACCTCGGGGGCGGTGCGCAGCAGGACCGGGTGGAGGCTGCCATACGCTTGGTCAACCGGCTGCCGGGCGTCCGCAGGATACTGGTCAACATCTACGGGGGTATCACCCGCAGCACCGACGTAGCTGCCGGGATCAAAGCCGTCATCTCCGAAGGCGGGCTGAAACCCCTCTACGCCAGGGTCAGCGGCGCCGAGGAGGGGGCCGCGCGGAAGATGCTGGAGGGGACGGCAGTGAAGATGTACAAGACAGCCCCCGAAGCGGTGGCTGCGGTGGTGAAGGGGGCATGACGGCCCCCGACTGCCTGAAGAGCTTCGTGCGGGCAACCGGTTCGTCTTCCTGACGCTCCATCGGAGCCGGAGCCGCGGAGGGGTCCGCCTCCCCGTCCCCGCGCGCCCTGTCTTTGTCCCTGGCGTACTCTCCGCCTGCGACGCCGGCCCGCAGAGCAGATCGGGGGGCCGCCCGCGAACCGGTCTGCGACGGACGGGGGCGCAGGCACCGCAGGATTGCGCGAGCAGGAACAAGAAATATAGACAGCCCGGGGCGGCCAGTGGGACCGTGAAAGTATTCGGAGTCGACCTGACGCCGTCAACGCCGATCATGGTACAAAACATCACGGGGAGGTATGGCCGCCTGCACACCAGGCTCATGCTGGACTACGGGACCAACGTCGCGGCCGGCGCGACCCCCGGCAAGGGTGGCCAGACAGTGGAGGGGGTGCCCGTGTACGACACCGTCGCGGAGGCGGCCGCGAAGACAGGCGCCAAGGTCTCGGTCTGCTTCGTCCCTGCCGAGTTCACCCTGGCAGCGGGGGTCGAAGCGCTGGAGGCCGGGGTGAAGTTGCTCGTCATAATCACGGAGCACGTCCCGGTGAGGGACGAGCTGAAGCTCGTGCAGCTGGCCCAGAGCAAGGGGGCGACGATAATCGGGCCCAACTGCCCCGGGATCATCGTCCCGGCCCAGAAGGTGAAGCTCGGCATAATGCCCGCCACGTCCTTCGCCCCCGGCGGGGTCGCCCTCTACTCGAGGAGCGGGACCCTCACCTACGAGATAGCGGGGCAGCTGACCGCGGCAGGCTACGGCCAGTCCCTCGCGGTGGGAATCGGCGGAGACCCGGTCAACGGGTCCACTTCGATCGAGTGGATGGACTGCGTCCAGGCGATGCCTGAGACGAAGGCCGTGGTCACCGTGGGCGAGATCGGGGGGGACGCCGAGGAGCGCCTCGCGCGGCACATACAGAAGTCTGGGTACAGGAAGCCCATCGTGGCCTACGTCGCCGGGAGGCACGCCCCCAAGGAGAAGAAGATGGGGCACGCGGGAGCGATAATCTACGGCAACGTCGGGACCGCCGACTCCAAGATACAGGCTCTAAGGTCAGCGGGGGTAGAAGTGGCGATGACCCCGATGGAGGTGCCCGCGCTGGTGAAGAAGGCTCTGGCATGAGCCCCTGCGCCTCTCGGGCGCCCTGACGCGCTCGCCTCGGGCAGCTCTGCTTTGCCCCCGCCCGCCCGTCGTGAGCCAGGGCCCAGCCGGACGCCGCCCTCGTCCAACGGTCCTTCACGAGGCCCAGCGCCGCGAGGGCTCAGGGGCTACGACACGTGGGACTCGCGCATCGACAGCTTCTGGGCGATATGGCGGGGGTATGGCTCCGCTCCCATCAGCGCTGAAAGGATGAGCGCACTGGCCGGGTTCGAGAGGAGCTTGAACGCCCTCTGCGCCTTTGGCGCCTAGTCTCCTGCGGTCGCCCCCTTCTTCCGGAAGGCGTCCACGTCCCCTCCGGCGGAGCCCGCGGCCTTCGGGTTCACCGCCCTTGCAGCCTCCCGCTTTCCGTCCCCTTCTCGTTCGTCCACCAGGTCGCCCATTCGCAGCGCGCCCGCTCCGGCGTGCAGCCGCCATCTGAAAGCTTATAGTGGTGTCTCGGAGGTCGGCGAAGAGACGCTCATATGCCAATCGCCGACGCCACGAAGAAGCAGATAGCCCAGAAGAGGCGACTCTTCCTCCAGGTCTGCCTGAGGTGCGGCGCCAGGAACCCGCTCAACGCAGCGAGGTGCAGGAAGTGCAAGTCCTCCGACCTGCGGCTGAAGAACAGATCGGTGGGCCTGAAGAAGTAGCCTGGGGCCCCGAGGGGTCCCCCTAGAGGGGTTTCAAGGGCTTAAATGCTGTCTCCTGTCGGCGCCTTTCGCTTTGGCAGACACCATACTGGTATTCGCCGTGGTGGCGGCCATCGTCTTCATGGGGTTCCTAGGGGAGCTGCTGTTCAGGAGGACGGGGGTGCCGTCTTTCCTCTTCCTCATCCTCATAGGCATAGTGCTGGGCCCAGGCTTCCACGTCTTCTCCGGGGCGGAGCTGAGCCCGTTCCTGGGGCTCTTCGCCGAGCTGACCCTGATAATGATACTCTTCTACAGCGGCCTCCAGCTGAGGCTCAGGAGCCTCACCCAGGGGAGCAGGGCGGTGGCCCTCGTCGCCATGTACTTCTCCCTGTCCATGGTGGGGATAACCGCCTTCGGCCGCTTCGTCATGCACTGGGACCTGCTCGAGTCGATGATATTCGGCTCAATCATAGCCGGGCAGACCAGCACCCCGGTGGTGGTCCCCCTTGCCAGGTCGCTCAGGTTCTCGGCTGACACCGTCTCCCTGGTGACCATCGAGTCGGTGCTGAACTCCATCGTGGGGATCATCGCCTTCCTGGCCCTGGTCCAGCTGTACGCCTCCCCGGTGGTCAGCTTCGCCCTGTCCCTGACCAAGGTCGCCGCGACCTTCTCCATAGGCATAGTCCCGGCCGTGGCGTT
>JAFMAW010000020.1 GCA_029784795.1 Nitrososphaerota archaeon
TTGGATAGCGGAACCGAATAGAAGCGGATGAACGACTCGAAGAATCGGAGCCTCCTGGGGGTCTCCAACAGAGTCGGGGGGCCGCCGTGAGGATCCTGAGAATCTGCGTCTATCTTGAATACCTTGGCGGAGCTGGAGGACTCCGCTATGGCTTGGCTGACGCTCCCCAGCCACTTTGACGGGACCCATCCCTCGACCGCGAAGCTGGTGTCGGTGAACCCGAAGCTGCCTGACACCTCCATCTTCCTCGCCTCGATGGAGAGCTGCTCCTCGACCTGGGCTATGGCTTTGTAGTGCTCCTGTGAGATTGCAGCGAGCCGGGCGTTGGCGCCGTCGAGTCCAGTCTGCATCGAGCGGGACTCGGCCTCAAGGCCCGCGAGGATCTCCTCTGCAGTCCCCTTAAGCGGCGGTATCCGCCGTAGCTTGAGATCGAGCTTCTGAATCGCCGACCCGAACTTCTCGAGGCCTTCCCTAGGGACAGTCACTATCAGCGTGACTGGGTCATCCCCAGAGGAGTGCGTGACCACGGCCCCGCTGGGCCCGAGACCCTCTCTCAGTTCGGCGTCAACGCCGGCGGGAACGATCCCAAGGAAGGAGACGGCGCTTTCGAGGTCGAATATGTTCAGGTCGTGGCTCACGAATCGGAGGCTGCGGACGAGGTCTGTCATCTCCCTCTGCTCTTCGAGACGAGAGCTCAGCTTTTCGACCGTCTCTCTGAGCTGGGAGACCTCCTGGTCGATGTTGATCGACTTCGAAGCCTCGAGCACCTCCTCCAGCGACGAAAATCCTCTCTTTTCCCTGATTGGGACGGGCGGGAGAGCCGCCTTCAGGGACCTGATCCTAAGGAGCTGCTCGGTGGCCTCTTTCGTTCCGTCGACAAGCGGCTCGGCCCTGAGTAGGCCGGCGGCCGAAGCCGAGAGTGGCTCTATCTGGACCGCGCCGAGGTCGTAGAGGGCGGAGACCACCTTCGCGCGGTCCTCCTTGAGCCCAACCACCCCCACCTTCTGCATCGCAGCGGGCTTGAGCAACCGCTTCTCTCACTCGAACTCCGAGAAGAGGACGTCGTCGATGACCTTCTTCAACTCCTTCTTGCCGAGTTTCTTCGAAGCCATGGCTCCGGCTTCTTTTTCTGCCACTGAAGAGATTTCGCCGGCTTCCTTGTTTGCCGACTCGCGCGCCTGTCCGACCCTCTCAGAGATCAAACCCTCTGCCTTCTTCTTGGCGTCGTTGATAGAGTCTGCCGACTCCGCCTCCAGCTGGCGGAGCTGCTCCTCCAAGGCTCTGCGCCTTTCCGCCAACGTCTTGTTGGAGGCGTCCTCCAGCTCCTTGATCTTCTTCAGCGTCTCGGTGTAGTCTGCGGTCATGGTCATCAGCTCAACATGTTGAAGTAGATGAAGAGCACCGTCAGGATGGCCGCAACCTGGGCCGCCCGAAAGGCTAACTGGACGACATAGAACTTCTTCTGCTGGGTGTTGATGAACTTGGTTTGCATCTTCTTCGGTTTCGGCGGTGACTTCGCCCAGTAGTAGTACTTTGGGACGCCCGGCCTCCGCTCCTCTTCCTCCCTCTCTTCCCCCAAAGCGCTAGGCCGCCTCCCTCTGGGCCATCTTTCTCTTCACGGTCTTCAGCTTGGTGAAGCTCTCTCTTTCCATCTCGTCGAACCTGAACTTGATGAAGCGCGCGTTGGCCTGGAGCCGCGGGATGAGAACGTTCTCAATGGCGTTGGACCTCCGCTTCGTCTTCTCGATCTCGACGAGCAGCTTCCGTAGAGCTGTTTCCTTCTCGGCGACGTCGAGGACCATCTGGTGCACGGCCTCGAAGGACTTTATCGCCTGATTTATCGAGGTGGGGACCTCGAGGAGGTATTCGGGTCCAGCGCTCCCCCGCGCCTCCGAGGTGAGCTCTGGAATCTTCACCCCCATGATGTTCTTGCTACTGAGGGTCAGCTCGTGCATCCTGGGGATGCGCATCGACTCGTACTCGAGCCTGAGGGTCCCGACGAACATCTCGGTGCTGTGGATGCTGTCGTAGCCGCTTGAGAGCTTGGCTTGCAGGCCGCTCCTCAGCGCCGCGATTTTCTTGCTCACAGCGAAGAACTCGAAGATGAGTGCCGACCTCTTGAGCTTGAGGAGCTTGAGGCCCTTGCGGGACATAGCTATCCTGCGGACCGTCCTCAGGTATTCCATCCTCGTGGGCCGTACGTTGGTGGAGATTGGCAAGGATTGCAGCCCCCTACTTGGCCTTGGATCTCCGCCTGTACTTCTCTATGAGCTCGGGCTTTATCCTCTTGATCTCAGAATCCGACAAGGGGTCGATTACTTCCCACCCTATGTTCAGGGTCTGCTCGATGCTCCTGTCCTCGCTGGCGCCTTGCCTGACGAACATCTTCTCGAACCGGTCCGCCACCTTGAGGAACTTCCTGTCGCTCTCGCTCAGCGCCTCTTCTCCGACGATCGCCGAGAGGGCGCGCATGTCCTTCCCCTGCGCGTAGGAGGCGTAGAGCTGGTCTGCAAGCCCCCTGTGGTCCTCCCTCGTACGCCCCTGGCCGATGCCCTGGTTCATGAGCCGCGACAGGCTCTCCAGGACGTCGATGGGCGGATAGATGCCGGTCCTCTCCAGCTCGCGGCTCACGTAGACCTGCCCCTCCGTGATGTAGCCGGTGAGGTCAGGGATGGGGTGCGTCTTGTCGTCAGCCGGCATCGTGAGGATCGGGAGCTGGGTGATGGAGCCCTTCCTCCCCTTGATCTTCCCCGCCCTTTCATAGATGGTGGCGAGGTCGGTGTAGGTATAGCCCGGATAACCCCTCCTCCCCGGAACCTCGTCCCTGGCCGCAGAGATTTCCCTCAGGGCCTCGCAGTAGTTGGTCATGTCGGTGAGGATTACGAGCACGTGCATCTCGCGCTCATATGCAAGGAATTCGGCCGTGGTCAGGGCCAGCCTGGGCGTGAGGATCCTCTCCATGGACGGGTCAGAGGAGAGGTTGAGGAAGAGCGCCGTGCGTTCCAGCGCGCCGGTCTCTTCGAACTGGCGGATGAAGAAGTTCGCCTCCTCGCTGGTTATACCCATGGCTGCGAAGACGACGGAGAAGCTCTCCGAGCTGCCGAGGACCTTCGCCTGTCTTGCGATCTGGGCGGCCAGCAGATTATGTGGCAGGCCGGCGGCGGAAAAGATAGGGAGCTTCTGCCCTCTGACCAGCGTGTTCATGCCGTCTATGCTAGAAATGCCGGTCTGGATGAACTCGGAAGGCTCCTCCCTGCTGTATGGGTTGATACCTGACCCTACTATCTCGACCTTCTCCTTTGACACCAGGGCCGGTCCGCCGTCCCTTGGATTGCCCAGGCCGTCGAACACCCGACCCAGCATCTCGTCCGCGACGGCTATCCTCGCGGTCTCGCCCAGGAACCGCACCGATGTATCCCCCACGTTGAGCCCCATGGTGGCGCCGAACACCTGGACCACCGAGAGCCCCGCGCGGGTGTCGAGGACCTGGCCCCGTATCCGCTCCCCCATAGCATTGGTGATCTCCACCATCTCCCCGTAGGCCGCGTTCTCGACCTTGCTGACGAAGATAAGAGGACCCGCGACCTGGTCGACAGTCTTGTATGAGACAGGTTGCACCAAGGCTATGCCCTGACCTCCTGGGCTAGCGAGCCGAACTGAGCGTCCATGTCCCCCTCTATCTCTTTCACCATGGAAGTGACCTGGTCTTCAGGCGTCCACTTTACCTTTGATATCTTGGACTTTACAGGCATGGCCGCGACCTGAGAGGCCTGGGCGCCGGTCTTGAGGGACTCCGCCTCCCTGCGCCCGAAAGTCAGGATGGTCTTCAGCATGAGATATTGCTTACCTATGGACGCGTAGGTGTCCACAGGGTCGTAGGCTGACTGCTGGAGGTAGTCTTCCCTGATCATCTTAGCCACATCCATCACGCCCTTCTCTGACTCCGGGAGGGCGTCGTATCCCACCAACTGGACGATGTCCTGCAGCTCCGCCTCCTTCTGGAGGATTTCCAGGGCCTCGGCGCGCAGGTCAGGCCACTCCTTGGCCACGTTGCTCTGGTACCAAGAGCGGAGGTCTTCAGAGTAGAGCGAGTAGCTGTTGAGCCAGTTGATGGACGGGAAGTGCCTGCGCGCCGCCAGGGACGCGTCCAACGCCCAGAAGACTCTGGTCACGCGGAGCGTGTTCTGAGAGACAGGCTCGGAGAAATCCCCGCCCGGGGGCGAGACGGCACCGACGACCGTGACTGAACCCACCCTCCCCTCGGGGCCCAGGGCCACGCTCTTGCCCGCCCTCTCGTAGAACTCCGCCAGCCGGCGCCCGAGGTACGCGGGGTATCCTTCCTCGCCGGGCATCTCTTCCAGCCTCCCTGAAATCTCCCTCAGAGCTTCGGCCCACCTTGAGGTGCTGTCGGCCATCAGGGCGACGTCATAGCCCATGTCTCTGTAGTATTCGGCTATGGTGATGCCGGTGTAGATGCTGGCCTCTCTGGCCGCGACGGGCATGTTGGAGGTGTTAGCTACCAGGATCGTCCTCTCCATCAGGGGCCTCTTGGAACGCGGGTCCTCGAGCTCCGGGAAGGTCGCCAGGACTTCAGTCATCTCGTTCCCTCGCTCTCCGCACCCCACGTAGACTATGATCTTGCTGTCGCTCCACTTCGCCAGTTGCTGCTGCGACACCGTCTTGCCGCTGCCGAAGGGTCCTGGAATCGCTGCTGTCCCCCCCTTGGCGACCGGGAAGAAAGTGTCGAAGACCCTCTGGCCTGTGAGCAGCGGTGTATCAGGGGCCAATTTCTTGGCGATGGGCCGGGGGGTCTTGACCCTCCACTTCGTCGCGAGGAATACGGGGACGTCCCCTTCGAGGGTCTTGACGGTAGCCACCCTCTCCCTGATGTTGTAGCTCCCCGCCTTCACGTCCTTGAGCGTCCCCTCCATCCCTGGAGGGACCATGATCTTGTGAGAAACGAGCGGCGTTTCCTGGACCTCGCCTATTATCTCTCCCTGGACCACCTTGTCACCGTTCTTCTTGATGGGTTTGAACTCCCACTCCCGCTTCTCGTCGAGGGCCGGTATAACGAGACCCCTGCTGATGAAGTCCCCGCTCTGTTCCTTCAGCACGTTGAGCGGTCGCTGGATGCCGTCGTAGATTGAAGTGAGCAGTCCTGGACCTAACTCGACGGAGAGCGCTTGGCCTGTGTTGACCACCTTGTCCCCTGGCCTGAGCCCTGTGGTGTCCTCGTAGATCTGGAGCGTCGCGGTCCCTCCCTGCAGGCGGATGACTTCGCCGACCAACCCCTGCTCCCCGACTCTGACTACGTCGAACATCTTGGCCCTTTCGAGGCCGAGGGCAGCCACGACCGGACCGCTTACCCTGACGACCTTCCCGTCGGCCATTTCAGGAACCCCCCTTCAGGTCTACGCCCAGGACCCTCTTGGCCAGCTTGGCGAGCGACTCCTCCGCCACGGCCGAGTCGGTGGAGGGCATGAACACGACGAGAGGTACTATGGAGGACTCGAGCTTCTCCCTTGTCGCTGGCGAGAGCCCCTTTCTGGCCTCGCTCCCGACTATGATCAGGCCGTACTCCCCTGAGTTGAAATAATCCAGCACGACGCTTTGGGCATCCTCTTTCGTCACGGCTATGGCGTCCTCCACCCCAAGGAGGCGGTACCCAAGGACCAGCTCCTTCTCGCCTAACACCGCTATCTTGCCGGTCTGGGCGGCCTGTTTCAAGCTCATTTTTTTACCCTGCTAGGATTACAGTCTTTATGTGTTGTTCCGTCATCCCGTACTGCTTGCCATAGACTATCCTCCTGATGTTCTGCCTTTCGAACTCCGCCTGTATGACGAACCCGAAGACTGCCGTCACTGAGATCGGGAGGCTCCGGAACCTCGGTAGGAACCGAGCGACCGCCATCCTGTCGATGGCGACCTCGAACTCGGTCAGGTTTCCCGACTGGGCATACTTCTCGAACGGGGCGGAGAGGTCGAACCAGGGCTCAAGGCGCTTCACGACGTCCCCCGGGTCGGCAGACGAGTAGGCGTCGAGGAACTCCGACTTCCCGAGCAGCCCCCCCTCGATCAGGTGCTTCGAGAAGACTTCCTTGTTCAGCTTGGACTCGCGAGACTTCAGGACGTTGAGTAGGTTCCTCTTCGTGATTTCTGTCCTTACGTACTCCCGAAGGACTCCCTCGTCGCCGCGGATGAAGCGCAGCTCCCATAACAGCCTCGAGTAGTAGAGATCCTGCAGGGCCCCTGTGAACACCCCCAGGTCGTTGGACTTGTGGAACTCACCAAGCTGCTGGAGGAGAACCGCCCCGTAGCCGTACTTCACCAGATAGTTGATCACCCCCTCGACGTCGGGCTCCTGGAGCAAGACCTGCAGGTCTGTGAGCGGGATGTTCATGAGGGAGAGGCCCACGGGGACGTTGCGGGACGACACCAAGAAGGCTGCAGTCTCCTCTAGCCCCCTCCCCAGGCTCTTAGCCGCCAGGATGAGCTCGATGTTCTCGATGTCCCACTTCGAGAGATAGGAGGTCAGCGCCCTCTTTCCCATGAGAGGCACTGCCTGCATGGCAATCCGGTTGACCTGCACGAGGTGGCGGTTGACCGCGACCTCGATGAGCTCCGGAGGCTTGTGGGTAGAGGCGGCTGCTTCTATCTCGGGGCCGTACCACGTTGCTTCGAGCTGCTGCGCTATCTCCGCGATGTCCTTGGCGCGGGCGAGTTCATAGAGCTTCTCCGTGCCAAGAAAGGAGAGTGAGAGAGCGCGAAGCCTCCCGAGTCCCCCGAACTGCGACATGCTCAAACTCCCGGTGCCTACTCCTTCCCGAGGATGGCCGAGCGGACCTCGTCTTCGCGGCTGCGGAGGATCTCTTCGAAGGTGAGGTCCATCTCGAGAGTCCCGTCAGAGCTCTCTGCCCTGAACCCCCCTATCGAATTGAGGTCAGAAGATGCTATCTTAACCCCTGCTGCCTTTAGCGCCACCGCATCCTCCTCTCGGCACACCACGACCACCTTCCCTCCAAGCCTCTTGGCAGCATAGGCCGCCATCTTAGACAGGAGCTGCTTGTAGGCAGGGGACTCGGCGTAGTTCGCCAGCTCCTCCTTCAGGAGGGAGATGTTGTTCTCCAAGAGGGCCTCGGTCGCGTCGAACATGGCCTTCTTCGCCTGGAGCTTCGCCGCTCCCAGCACCCTCGTGGTCTCCTTCTGGGAAAGATCGCCCGCTTCCTTCATAGCGGCCTCCGCGATGTAAGACGACTCAGAAGCTGTCCTCTTCCCAATCTCTTCCCGCTTGGCCTTGAACTCCTCTTCGAGGGCGTCAAGGGCCCTGCTTCGCTTCTCTTCGACCTCTTTGAGCAGAGAGTCTACGCCCATCAAGGGTGCCAGACCCCGCTAGAGGATGTTGAGGAGTAGGATTACTCCGAGTACGAAACCGATTATCCACAGCGTCTCTGGAATCACGAAGAAGAACAGGACCTGGCCGAACTTCTCCGGCTTCTCTGCGATGATCCCCATCCCGGCAGCTCCAATCCCCTGCTGCGCGATTCCGGTCCCTATGAGACCACCGGCCATCACTATTGCGGCCGCAAGCGCTAGTTCAGGACTGACTACTGCCATGCTGGAAAACTTGGATTTGACTCCGTCGGATTACCATATATATGCGTATCTAAGAATATTACAGGCGTCCTATCCCCGGGGACCGATTCTCCGCCGGCTATGGGAAGAGCCCAGATGCGGCGCTTGAGGCGAAGCTGATGAACTGCTGTGGGAAGAGACCTATCCCTATCATGAGGCCGACCAGTATCGCGAAGATCACCACGAAACCGAGCGGCTCGTGGACCCTCTCTGTGCTCTCCCCGGAGTCCAAGTACATCCGCTTTATGACCCAGAAGTAGTACCCGAGGCTGAAAGCGCTGTTCAGTATCGCCGCGACGGCCACCCACGCCAGGGGAGTGTTGATGACTGAGACGAAGATGAGGAGTTTGCTCCAGAATCCGTTGAGCGGGGGGATCCCTCCCAGGGCTAGGAAGGAGATCGCGATGGTGAAGGCGGTCACAGGCATCCTCTTGGCGAGGCCGCTGTAGACACCAAGATCTCCCCTCTTCAGCTGCAGAATTACGAGCGTGGCGGCCAGGAAGGCGGCCCCCTTCATTATCGCGTGGTTGATTATGTGGAAGAGGGAGCCGGTCATCCCGAGCATCGCGTTGTAGGAGTACAGTCCCGTCTGCTGGCTGTAGGCAAAGATCGCAAAGCCCACCAGGATGTAGCCTGCCTGGGCGATGCTGGAATAGGCGAGCAGCCGGGTCATGGTCTTCTGCGTCAGCGCCGCGACGTTCCCCAGGGTCATCGTGATGACCGCGAGGACGGCCAGGACGTTCGCCAGTGTGAAGGCCGAATTCGGGGCGAGGGCGTAGACCGTGGCGACTGCCAGGACCACCCGGATCGCCGCCACGAAGCCTGCCTTCTTGGTCGCTGTCGCGAAGAGGGTGGCGATGGCCGGAGGGGACCCTTCGTAGGCGTCAGGGACCCACATGTGGAACGGGACTATGGACATCTTGAAGCCGAACCCTACGACGAAGAGGAGGATGGCGACGCTGACGAGCGGGTTGAACGGCTCGGAGGCCAGCTTGGCCACCACCCCCGATATCTGGGTGGTCCCTGCGACGCCGTAGGTCAGGCTCATGGCGTAGAGTATGATCGCGGAAGACAGGGCGCCGAGGATTGCGTACTTGGCAGCTGCCTCGTTAGACTGGACCCTCTTCTTGTCGAAGCCGGCAAGGGCGTAGGTCGGGAGGCTCATTAGCTCCCAGGCGACGAAGAGCATCAGCAGGTCGGCCGAGTATGAGAGGATGAGCATCCCCAGGGCCGAGAACATCAGGAGGGAGTAGTACGAGGGGAGGCTCGGTCCGCTTGGAGAGGTGTAGATTGAAGCCACAGCAACGGCGAGGGTCACCGAAAGGACGACGAGGGCGAACAGGTCCCCGAGGGGGTCGGACACCAGCAGAGCCCCGAAGCCCGCAGAGGTGACCCCGAAGGCGGTGTTGGCCGCTATCAGAGCGATGGAGGCCGCGATGGCCGCGATCGAAAGATAGGCCTCTAGCTTGACCCTCCATCCGAATAACTGGAGTATGGGGGTGCCGAGGGCGGCCGCGCTGAGGATTACTACCGCTGCGAGTATGTAGTCCATCCTATCTTACCACCAACCCGAGTATGTGCTGGACCACCGGGGCGGCTGGTCCGAGGCCCAGGACGGAGAAGAACATCATTATGATGAGGGGGACGAGATAGAGAACCAGGACGCCGAAGTCCACCCCCTGCACGTCGACACCGCTGGCTCCCGCTTCGGCCGGCGAGAGGACCACTTTCCTGATCATCCAGAGCATGTATCCCCCGACCATGACAGGGACGAGTATGGCTACGGCGCTGTAGGGGGTGGCGTCTATCCCTCCGATTATCACCAGCACCTCCGCCACGAAGCTCCCGAAGGGCGGGAGGGCCATGGCACCCGCGCAGGCGAACACGAGAAGGGTCCCCGCCCTGGGGACCAGGTTCCTCAGGCCCTTCAGAGCAGAGATCTCCGTGGTCCCGAGCCCCTTCTGGATGTATCCCGCCAGCATGAAAAGCGAACCTGCGGTGAAGGCGTGAACGAACATCTCCAGTATGGACCCCTCCATGCCCAGCGGGCTGCCCGACGCCGCCGAGGAGAACGCGCCGAAGACCACGAAGCCCATCCCTGCGATGCTGGTGTAGGCGAACATGGACTTCAGGTCCTTCGAGAGTATGGCGACGAAGGCGCCATAGAACATCGTGACCAGGCCGACGGCCATGAACGCCCAGGCCCACTGGTAGGACGCCTGAGGGAAGAGGCCTATGCTTATCCTGATTATCCCGTAGCCGCCCATGGCTGACTGCACCCCCGCGAGCAGGACGGTCACAGGAGCAGGAGCTTGGGTGTAGGCGTCTGGGAGCCAGCTGTGGAACGGGAAGACAGGGAGCTTTATCCCGAAGCCGATGAAGGATGCGAGGAGCGGAAGGTACTGGATGGAGGCCGGGATCCTTCCTGCGAGGCTGGGGATGTCGAAGGTCGCGGGGCTTACCCCTAGATACGCCGCCATCAGCGCCAGGAGCAGTATCATGCTCCCAGTGAAAATGAAAATCATGAACTTCATCGCGGAATACTTCCGCCTGTCCCCTCCCCACAGCCCGATTAGGAAGAACATGGGGAGCATCACCAGGTCCCAGAAGAAGTAGAACAGAACGAGGTTCAGTGAGACGAAGACTCCGATGATCGCCCCCTCGAAGAGGAGGACGAGGGCATAGTAGCTCGGCTCGGAGCGGTCTATCAGCGTTCTCGAGCCGACCACCGCGAACAGGGTCAGGATGGCGGTGGCGAGGACCAGCGGAGAGCTGAGGCCGTCCACACCGACGAGGTAGTTGACCCCAAAGGAGGAGATGCTCACCCACGAGTACTGTTCAGTCAGGGCGTACTGCCCGATGCCTGAGGAGGCAAGGCCGGAGGAGCCCGTGTAGACGTAGTAGAACACGTACAGCGCAATGAGGAGCACCGCCCCGGTGATCCCCATGGTGAACCACTGCCCGACCTTCTTGTTGCGCCTGAGTATCAGATAGGCGGGACCCGAGGCCGCCATGGGGAGCAGCAGGAGGATCGAGAGGATTGGGATCATATCGCTGTGTACACCCCAGTCACGAACAGGAAGAAGAGCAGCAGGAGGATGAGGCCGATGGCGAACACCAGAGCGTACTCTTCGAGGATGCCGGTCTGCAGCCTCCGGAAGACCTTCGAGAGGCCCTGGCCGGCCCTGGCGAAGCCGTCAGAGGCGACGTCCACGACGTGCCGGTCAAACCAGTTCCCGACTGCAGAGACCACGATGGCCAGGTTGGCCCCGCCTCCGTGGACCCTCTGGAGGACGCCCAGCTCGATGCGAATCTGGAGGACATTCCGGCCATCGCGGGCGCGGACCTCCCGGGCCAGACTCTCTCCTGGCTCTGGATCGTCGGGCCAACCCT
>JAFMAW010000021.1:0-8146 GCA_029784795.1 Nitrososphaerota archaeon
TGTGGTAGGGCAGTCTTGTATCTCCCGCTCCGCGCCCAGACGTCTATCCTGTTGACGCCGCAGGCAGATACCCTGACCAGGGCTTCGCCTGCCCCAGGCTCAGGGTCCGGAGCGTCTTCGAATCTTAGAACTTCGGGTCCACCAGGGGCTTGGTATCTGCAGGCCTTCAATGCCCACGAATCAGCGCGCCGGAGTACTTAGGATTGTGCCTGGGGGGCTGCCGTTGCGACCGCAGGGCGCTTCGGCGGGAGCACGAGGCTCCATACCAGCACTATCGCCAGGTTGATGGCAAGCGCAATCAGGCCGATGTAGAGGATGCCCAACGGAGAAGGCAGGGCGTAGGTCGAGTAGTGCCAGATCCCGAAGCTGTTCTTAAGCTCCATCAGATACACGCCGACCACCTCTCCCGCTAGCAGCCCTGTGATGAGGGAATGTTTGTTCATCCGTTTTGTGAACAGGCCGATGAAGACCGCCGGGAGGGTCTGGACTATCATGATGCCTCCGAAGAGCTGCAGCTGGATGGCGTAGGTGGTGGCTACGACGAAGACGAAGCCCAGGGCGATGAACTTGAAGACCACGGAGGCCCACTTCGAAATCTGGGTCTCGCCCTTGGGGGTGAGGTTCGGCCTGAACTCCCTCACTATGTTCCTGGTGAGCAGGTTGGCCTGGGCTATGGCCATGATCGCCGCTGGGACCAGGCCGCCGATGAATATCCCAAGCAGGGCGACGCCGGCGAACCACGAGGGAAGGGTGCTGAGTATCAGCGCGGGGACGACCAAGATGCCCTGGGAGGCTGCGGGATACTGGTGCAGGAATGATAGGGCGCCGCTGCTCCCGTACACCAGGACGCCGAACATCGCCAGCGCTCCCAGCCCGAGGCCGTAGAAGGGCAGGAGAGAGGTGCTCTTGCGGAGCTTCTCCGGGTCCTGGGCGCTGAGCACCCCGTTCACGGCGTGTGGGTAGAGGTAGAGCGCGAGGGCGCTAATGAGGAACGTGCTCCAGTAAGCGTTGGTCAGCGCGATGGGGAGGGTAGGGAGCACGGCCTTCGAGCTCGCGGCGGCGGCGAAGGCGTTCCCGAACCCGCCTGACGAGACTATCACCGCAAGGACGCCGATGATGCCGAGGAAGATGAGGATGTCCTTCATGACGGCGGTGAGGGTGGCGCCGCGGAGGCCGCTGGTGTAGGTGAAGGCTGCAAGGACCACGAAAGCTACCACCAAGGAGAGCTCAGAGATGGTGGTGACGTCACCTACCCCTTGGATCATCGCGGTGAGGACCGCCTGCATCCCCACGATCTGCAGCGCGATGTAAGGAAGCTCTGCTATTATCCCGACGACGGCGACGAGCATCGCCAGGGTCCTGCTGTCGAAGGTCCCCTTCACGAAGTCGGCGGCGGTTATGTAGCCCCTCTCGTGGGCCACCTTCCAGAGCTTCGGCATCACCACGATGGCAATCCCGAAGGTCAGGGCGACGTATGGGACAGCGAAGAAGTAGAAGGACCCGGTACCTGGCACCCCGAAGATGCCTGCGTAGACCCCCGAGGGCACCGAGATGAATGTGTAGGCGGTATAGAGGTCAGCGCCTATCAGGAACCAGACCAGGACGGTCCCCAACCGCCTCCCGGCCAGGGCCCACTCGCCGAGGTCGTTCATGTCTCCCCGCCTCCATCGGCCTCCGAAGAAGCCCAGGAAGACGAAGACCACGAAGAGGGCCAGGAATGCGACCATTCCATCGATGGCTAGCAATTCAGGACTTCCTCCCCAGAAGGTTGGCAGCTACGAAGAACAGGACGCCGCATATGACCAGCCAGACCATCTGGTACCACCAGAAGAAGGGGACGCCTCCCCACTCTGGATTCACGACGTTGTAAGATGGGACGTCGAAGAGAAAGAAGAATGGGATTAAAATCAGGACGGCAGCGACTGCGTCTCTTGATCGCAAGCGCGACATCCCTCCACCATATTTCCAATATAAGCTTGAGGAGCGCACACCTCGCTCGGGGCGAGATTAGGAGATTGTCGAAGTTGATGCACCGGGACCGGCTGCGCAATGAGAGGGGTTGCCGGGGGAACCTTAGGAACCGCTCCGCGACGACCCGGCGAGCCTAGATTGGCGGGAGCATCTCTTCCTTGCCGTCCATCATGTCCCTGTAGTAGGTTCCGGTCGTCCGCCTTGTGAAGTAGTAGTCGTAGAGTGAAATGTGTTTCGGCTCCCCTCCCAGCAGATACTCGTGGATCCTCTGGGCGGCCTCCCTCCCCTTCCCCATCGCTTTGACGACCAGGCTCTCCCCCGTCACCACGTCCCCCGCGGCGAAGACGCCCGGAATCGACGTCATGAAACGGTCGTCGGTGACAATCCCCCCCTTCGGTCCCGACTTGATCCCAGCCGTCCTCTGCAGGTAGGCGTTGGGGCCCCGGCCGATGGCCACGATCACCGAATCGCACTCGATGTCCACCGTCTCCCTCGTCGGGATCGGGGAGCGCCTCCCCGAGGAGTCGACCTCGCCCAGCTTCATCACGGTCATGGAGACACTCGTCATTCGTCCTCCCGTCCCCGTGTACGCCTTGGGAGCCGTCAGGAACATCATTCGGAGGCCCTCCTCCTTCCCCTCCTCGACCAATGTCTTGTCGACGGGCATCTCCGCTTCCGTCCTCCTGTACACCATGGTGACCTCTCCTCCGGAGAGCCTCAGGGCCGTCCGCGCACAGTCCAGGGCGCTATTCCCTCCCCCTATCACGAGGATCCTCTTGCCGAGCTGATACCTGGGGTTCGCCAAGTATCTGCGCACCCCTGCCACGAAGACGTCCTCCAAGAACCGGTATCCGTCGTACACCCCCGTCAAGCCGGACCCTGGCGTTTCGAACCTCGACACGTCCTTGGCCCCCGCCGCTACGAGGACAGCGTCGTACTCGGACCTGAGGGCGTCCAGGCTGATATCGGCCCCAACCTTCACGCCGGTCTTCGCTTGGACCCCCATGGCCAGGATCCGCTCGGCCTCGTACTTCAGGACGTCTTTGGGGAGATGGTAGTCAGGAATCCCGTACCACGCCGTCCCCCCCAGGACGGGGAGCTCGTCGTAGATGGCGACCTCGTGGCCGTAGCGTGAAAGGAGCTCGGCGGCGGCGAGTCCCGCGGGCCCCCCTCCGATGACGGCGACGCTCCGGCCGGTCGGCTCCTTCTTGATAGGGTCAGGCTGCCTGGACACTGTCCTCTCCCAGTCGGCCACGAAGCGCTGGACCATCCCCGAGGCAACGGGCTCTCCCCTGCTACCTATGACGCAGGCGGCCTCGCAGAGGCTGTCAAGCTGAGGACAGCAGCGGGCCGTTGTCCCAAGGAGTGGATTTGTCTCGCGGATCCTGTGATAGGCGGTCGCCAGGTCACCCCTGGAGACGGCTTCACACATCCCCCTGATGTCCGTCTGAAGCGGGCACACGTCCATGCACACAGGGTTCCCACAGGTGACGCACCTGCTGGCCTCTTCCATCGCCTGCTCCATCGTGTAGGGGAGCTGGACCTCCTCGAAGTTCCCCTTCCGTGCCCCGGCGCCCAGCTTGGGGAACGGGAATTCGGCGATCCTCTCTGTCTTAAGCGACATCTGTCCCGATTTCGGGCGCCTCGGACTTTGGCTAATAAGGAAACGAGACGATTCTCATCTTTGGGATGTATGCAGGCGCATCTGTGGGCCGGAATGAGCCCATCCGTATCCTTCGGTGATTTGCCCGGCCCAGATCCCTGGCTTCCCTGATTATCCTGCATTGAGCGAATCGTCCGACTTGGCTCCGCTCCCCTCTTCCAATACTTGCAGCCTTTTCACAGATGAAATCGACATCACTATACGTATAGACGGCCTGGGCCGGCGAATGCCGGGAAGGGTCAAGGAGCCTTGCGAGGCGTGGAAATGAACGCGCACCGGCATCGGAGTAGCTAGCAACCTTGCAGAACATCGACCCGATCTACTTCCTGACGCCGCTCATCGTGATAGGGTTCAGCCTCGGCCTCGTGGCGTACTGGCGCCTCCGCAAGAGGTTCTCGGCCTGGGTGCTGCTCCTTTCGCTCGCGGCCTACGCGGGCGCCATAATCCTCAAAGACATTTTCCAGGTCGTCACCCTCAAGCCTTTCGAGGCCGCGGTCGGAGGCGATCCCGCCGCCCTGGGCATCTACTTCGGGCTTCAGACGGTCATCTTCGAGGTGGGGGGAGCGTACCTGGTCGCTTGGTATGCGTTCTCCAGGGGTAAGATCAGAGCGGAGGACGCGAGCGGGTATGGCATCGGCCTCGCGTTCTGGGAGAACGGGGTATTGATTGGAGGCTCTTTGCTGCTGGACTACGCGATCATCTCCCTGACCCTGTCGGGCGGAGGCTCCGCCGCCCAGCAGCTCTTCGCGATTCTGGCCAAGGACTCCCCAGCCCTCTTTTACTCTCCTTCGTTTGCTTTCCCTTTGATTGGCTCCGCGGTGCTGGAGAGGGTTTCCTCTCTCTTTGTACATTTCTCATGGGGCCTCCTCTGCGTCTCTGCCGTAGTCTTCAGGAGGAGGCTCTTCCTTTTGCTGGCCCTTCCCATGGGACTGGTCGACTTCCTGCCTCCGTTCGCGGGAAGCATGGGGCTCCTTGACTTCGAGGGGGTGCTCTTCGCGCTCAGCCTCCTTAGCCTCGCTGTGGCCCTCGTTTCGACGAGAGCCTTCAGAAGACATCCGTCTGAAACGCCTCGGCCCTCCTCGGGTTCCCCGCAGCAAATGCCTGAGGGGGTGCCTCTGCGTGATTGAGAGGCGCCCATCCGCGGTGGGCAGTCCCGTTCCAAGAGCGGGGCCGAGGGCCCTCGAGCCTGGACGGCTCAACAGGCGAGGCGTCCGCTCTTCACAGGAGCTGAGGTGGCGGGCCTGGTGGGATTCGAACCCACGGCATGCTGGTTAAGAGCCAGCCGCTAACAGTCCGCGTTGGTCTAACCTGGATTCTCGTAGTTGTCTACACTGAGCCACAGGCCCGCGGGCGCACCGCTCACGGTTGCGGATTAAAGCCTTGTTGATGTTGGCAGCAACTTGTACCGAGGTTGAATCAGTTCGATGAACTTCCTAATCATCGACTGTCTTGTAATGCGAAACGTCCAGACACTATGGCTGACGACCAGCCTGTTGACTTGGATCCCTAACCGCGCGAGCTCCTGCCAAACTTGAGTCGTGAGTTTCCCAAGCTTCATCCTAATTTGGATGACCAGGAGATTACTGTATGTTTTGGCGTGGCCTCTGTACTGTTTCGCGTATCTTCTGTATATCGAGCCCTC
This sequence comes from Nitrososphaerota archaeon, assembly GCA_029784795.1. The sequence goes on from JAFMAW010000021.1 coordinate 5,277, forward strand.
TGCATGATATAGCCCCCTGATGAAGGGAACGACCAACCCAGACTTCGTTACGATCCTTGGGATCTTCGGGTCGACTTTCTTTCCGGTCTCAATCCCTATCTCTAGCAATTCGTCCACGAGTCGTTTTGAATATACAGTGAACCTCGTCGTGTTATCATTTCGGAGAGTCAAACGCCCATGTACCCAGAAGAATTCCTCGACTGTCGGCTTCACGAAGTCTCGGTAGTACCAGAACTCAGACTTGCTTCCGGTGAAGGTGATCCCACTCTGGTGATAATCCGAATAGCGGAATACACACCCATCTCCATAGAGTAGACCAAGGACCTCTGCGACGGCCGCAGTGATCTTCATCAAATCAAACCTCCCTCTTAGTCAGATAAGAACCCGCACTGCTCCGCAAGCATTCGCGGTCAGTGAGATACGTGAAACTGACCCGAGTCCACGTTCAAAGCACTGTTTCAATTGAAATACCAGTCAAGACCGCACGACTTCATGGGCCGTCTCAGCTTCGTCGGGCTAGGCCTCAACTCCAGGGGGGTAACTCTGGAGGGGGCGGCAGAGATGAAGTCGGCCGACGCCGTCTACCTGGAGTATTACACCACCCCCCACGAGCCCCAGCTGATCAAGGAGCTCGAACGGGCCACGGGGAGGCCCCTCACTGTCGTGGACCGGGGCTTCGTAGAAGACGGGGGGACCATACTCGCCGACGCCGAGGGGAAGAACGTCGTCCTGGCCGTCCTCGGCGACCCGATGATCGCCACCACCCACAACGAGCTGCGGGCGAGGGCCATCAGGAAGGGGATTGAGACGCGCGTGGTTCACTCGGCGACCATAGGCTCCGCGGCTGCCAGCGCGTCCGGGCTGCACTCCTACAAGTTCTCCAGGACGGTCACGGTGACCAGGGAGTCGGTGGGGAAGCTGACCCAGGCGTACCACGTCCTCCACTCCAACCTCCTGGAAGGCGCCCACACGCTGCTCCTCCTCGAATACGACGTCCAGAGCGGCGAAGGGGTTACCCCCGGGGACGCCATGGCAGGGCTCCTGCTGGCAGAGGCGAACTTCAAGCGCGGCGCGGTGACCGAGGGGACCTTCGCCATGGTCCTCTCGAGGCTGGGTCGCGAGGGCTTTCGCTCGGCGGCCGGGAGCCTTGGCGAGCTGTCAAAGAGGGACTACGGGGAGCCACCCCACAGCGTCGTAGTCCCTGGGAAGCTGCACTTCTCCGAGGTCGAGGCCGTCGCGGCCATATTCGGCCTGGCGGACCAGGACGTCAGGAGCAACTCGGACGGGGTGCTCAGGACGGCCCAGACCCTGGTCCCGAGGTACGTGGCGAAGACGAAGAGGGCCCTGGAGAGCCTGAAGCCGCGGCTCGGAGCGCAGTACGAGCACGTGCTGGAAAACGCGGAGCTCTACGTGAAGGACGCGGAGAACTTCCTGGCCAACGGAGAGGACGAGATGGCGATGCTCAGCGTCGGGTACGCCGAAGGGCTTTTGGACTCCCTGTCGTTCGCAGGCATCGCAAAGATCGACTGGTGACTGATGAACAACAAGAGAGTCCTCGCTGCTGTGTACTCGCTGGGTCTCAGCGGGAGGAAGGTCGGGGCCAGAGAGCTCGCCGAGAGGCTCGGCCTGACGCCAGAGGAGGCCGGGGAGGAGCTCGAGAGGCTGTCGGCACGCGGGTTGGTGAAGGCAGGACCCCGGGGGACTGAGCTGACCCCCCGCGGGAGGAGGTCCATCAGGGTCGTATTCATTGGAGGCGGCTTCGAGGTGATCCACTATGGTCACCTGTACACCATAGAGAAAGCCCGACGGCTGGGGGATGCCCTCGTGGCATCTGTCGCCCGGGACAGCACCATCAGGAAGAGGAAAAGCCGTGAGCCGCTCATCGGGGAGAGGGACAGGGCGAAGCTCCTCTCAGCGCTGAGGCAGGTGGACGCGGCCATACTTGGAGTCGAAGGGGACATCTACGTCACCCTCGAAAGGGCTGGGCCCGACGTGGTCGCCCTCGGCTACGACCAGTACCACATGGAGGACGAGATCAAGGCAGAGGCCGCCAGGAGGGGGATGAAGCTCAGGGTGGTGCGCCTGGACTCCCCCTACCCCGGCATCAAGACGAGCAGACTGCTGAATGAATTCTAGGCGGAGCCGCCGAGCTTCTTCTCCAGCCTCGCCATGGACCTGCTGACAGAGCTCCGGCCTATCTCCTCGGCGAGCAGGCCCCGGGTGTCCTCGACGAGCATCCGGGCGACGTCGATCTTCCTCCGCGCCCCGTTCACGACGTGGTCGTAGACGGCGAGGGGGGAGCAGGCCGAGTAGAGGTCCTCCATCACCCCGAAGTACTTCTTGGCGCCGCCGAGGTCTCTCTGCAGTATGGAGTCGAGCACCATCCTCTTGAGCTCCCCCACCGCGTCGAGGAGGCCCAGGAGGTATGCCTCGGGGGAGGAGCCGAGGCTCTCCATGGAGGGGACAGGCTTCCCCTTCGCCAGGGAGACTACGACTGATGCCTCCACCACCTCGGTCTCCGGGGATATGATGTACCTTGACACTGGGCCGTCCGAGCCTTGCTTGAGCTCGTGCAGGAGGGACTTTGCCTTCGAAAGCTCCTTCTCGCTGTCCTTCATCTTCCCCAGGTGGACGGCTATGATCGCCCTCGAAGAAGCAGAGATCACGTCCCTGCTCCCCTTGATGACGCGGTCGCGGCGCTCGAGCTGCTCCGAGAATCGGGCCTCCATCGACTTCAGGGACCGCTTGACCTCCTCCAATCTGGACGAAGGGTGGAAACCCTCGCGTCTTAAGTCTGCAAGAGCGCCGGCTCCGCCCGGTGGATGGCATGCAGCACCGCCAGCACCTCCGCCGGATTGTCGACCGGCGAG
>JAFMAW010000021.1:8156-10945 GCA_029784795.1 Nitrososphaerota archaeon
CTTGTCCAGTCCTCCGCTTCGACCTGGAGGTTCGGCTCCGAGGTCGGTCCTCGACCTGGAGGGCTCAGGCCCTCGGCCGCGTCTGCCAGGGGGGCGGTCGGCGGGTTCTAATCGGTGTGACGGGGAGGGTGAGGGGTTGATGGCCAGGACGCGCCGACGAGGCCTCGCCATGGTCTGGACCGGGCGTCGGCGTCCTCTCTGTCGAGCCCGATTTCTCCAAATACCCGTCAACCCCAGCCAAAGGCTCGAAAGCAGTCCAAATGCATCCCTCGGAGCTGGACCCAATTGAATAGCAACTATGTGAAGGGCAGATCCCGCGAATATCGGGCGATGTCCGCGCTGAAGAAGGAGGGGTGGATGGTCTCCAGGAGCGCCGCTTCTCATGGGGCCGTTGACGTCTTCGCCGCCAAGGACGGCAGGGTCCTGCTGGTGCAGGTCAAGAGCGGCAGGGCCAGGGCCACGAAGGAGGAGCTCGAGGAGCTGGCTGCGTGGGGGAAGAACGCGAACGGGGACGCAGAGGTGTGGCACTACAAGGGGAGGGGGGAGCTGGTCAGGAGAAGGGTGTACGCGGCCAGGAGGGGGGACAACTGACCCCAAAGTGCTTCTTCTGCGACGCGGAGCTCGAAGTGGTCCTTCACACCTTCAAGGTGGGGCCGAGGGAGGAGCCAGTCTGCGAAGAGTGTTACGTGAAGACGGTCAACAGGCTAAAGGCCAAGGAGGAGGAAGGAGGGCAGAAGGGCTCAGGCTGACGCGCAGGTGCGCCTCAGCTCGCGGATCAGCGTAGAACACTCGGTGAAACCCTCCTCGTCTTCGTCCCTCCGGTAGCAATCGAGGGCCCTCTCGTAGTCGCCCAGGGCGCTGATGGCCCTTATCGCAGGCACGACGCTTGGTTCCGAGAGGATGAGCCGGCCCGCCGCTTCGTACCAGTCGGCAGCGTCAGCGTACTGCCCGAGCTGGAGGAAGCAGGAGGCGATGGACTCGCATGCTTCGACCTTGTGCGGTGAGCTGGGGAACTTCTCGAACTGCTCTCTCAGCAGGTAGACCGCGGCGTTTCCGCTCTTCATCTTGCCGACGCCGAAGCCATCGGAGAACTCGCGCAACGGGCGGCGTTGGCCGGCCCTCCGCTAAGTGCAGGATGCTCTAGTTTTGTTGAGCCCGGAATCAAAAGAGGGCCAGCCGCTCAGTCGGCGTGCATCACGGCCTGGGCCGCTTCGCGGAGCTTCCGCCTCGCGAGCGCCTCCTTGAACCGCCTCTTCTCCATGGGAGTTGTCGGCCGTATGGGAGGGATGTGGGCCGGCTTACCCTTCTCGTCCAGGGCGACGTAGGTCAGGTAGCAGGATCCCGTGTGGGTCCCCTTGCGGGTGGAAGGGTCCACGGCCTCTATCCTGACTCCGATCTCCATGGACGTGGTCCCTACGAAGTTCACGGCCGCCTTGAGTATCAGGAGGTCCCCGACGTAGACCGGGGCGTAGAAGTTCATCCTGTCGATGGAGGCGGTGACGACGTTCTTCCCCGCGTGGCGCCAGGCGACGATGGCGGCTATCTCGTCCATGTACTTCATGATGGCCCCACCGAAGACGTTCCCGAGGACGTTGGCGTCCGTCGGCATCATGAGCCGGGCGGTCGTCATCTCCGACTCTGCCGGGTTCTTCGCCTTGAGATTCGCCAAGAAGGACGGGAGCATCCCCTGAAGTTGATAAACATAGAGCCCCGGAGGGGCGTGCGAGCGGGTCGGTAGCGGCGCATCCCCCTCGGCCCGCATGCGTCCAGCCGTCTCACCGGCGAAGGAAGGGGCGGGGAAGCTGCTGCGGCCGGACCCGGGGCCTCCTCAGTCCAGGCTGAAGGCCGCCGGGGGGCTCACCCGAACCACTTCTCGAGGGTCTCCGTCTCGGCTGAGGCGGCCTTGGAGGACTGCACCCTGGCTATGGCAGCCTCGACCCTGTCTCTGGAGAAGGAATGCTCCCCGACCAAGAATGAGACTACCCTTTCCTTGTCCAGGGGCGCCCAGCTGGGGCGGACCTCCTTGACCGAGGGGGCGTCGAGGTAGAGCTTCCTGATTTCAACGAAGTTGACGGCCTGCATGGGGTCCGCGAGCTCCTTGATCTCCTCGAGCCTGCCGTACTTTTTCAGGTACTTCAGCGCGGTGGCCGGCCCCACCCCCTCGAACCCGTCGGGGTTGAAGTCCGTCCCCAGGAGGATGGCGTAGTCGACGAGCTGCTCTCTTGAGAGGCCTGTGGCCGCGAGGACGGCCGCCAGGTTGATCCTTTCGGGCACCACGTTGATCACGATCCCCTTGCTGGGGAGCCGCCTCTTGCCGGATATGGTGACGTTCCGGACCAGGACGGGCGAGCCGAAGACGAGGGAGTCGTGGTCCTGGGACGCCACGGCGTCCACCGTCCCCTCCATCGCCATGACCGAAGCCTGGGCTTCGCCCTCGGACGGGGCGTCCACCCAGGGGATCCCCATGGCGTCCAGAAGCTCCTTCGCGTCCGAGACCATGTCACGCCTCAGCACCGTGGAGGCCTCGGCGTACTTCCTCGCCTGCGCCATCTCCCCTGCCTGGAGCGCCCGGAGGTACTGGTCCTTGGCCTCTCTACGCTGCTCCGAGCGCCGCCTGATCTCCTCCATCTTCAGCTCCGGAGGACGGCCGTCGAACACGTAGACCAGCTTCATGCCGAGCTCCAGCAGGTTGACGTTTCTGTAGAACAGGCCGGAGATGTGGGAAGTTACCCTCCCCTGGGCGTCCTTCAGGTGCCCCCCGTCCATTCCCCGGATGATTGCGAGGAACT
>JAFMAW010000022.1 GCA_029784795.1 Nitrososphaerota archaeon
CAACAACAACAATCTCCTTTACAGCCAGGCGGCTTCGGCGCGCAACTCCGCGACCCAGAACGCGCTGGCCGAAAGCGCGCTCGTCTCAGCGTCGGCAGCCGGAGGGACATCGGTCATAACCTTCACCGTCGACAATACGGGCGGCGTGGCCCTGAACATAACCTCGTTCTTCCTGACCTCTAGCAGCAACAGCCTGGAGTTCTGCCAGCATGGTTCATCCAGCCCATGCCCCACGCTCCCTGTGGTTGTCAGCGTGGGAGCGACTTCAAACGCGATCAGCACCGGCACGACGTACGCAAGCCCGACTACGTACACCCTCAGGGTGGTGACGCAGCGCGGGAACGTCTTCACTACGACCTACCCTCCGACGGCCACCTCCCTTGCCGCCCAGGCGCTGTCCAGCGGCGCCATCGGGGACCTGTACATGAAACTCGGCACGTTCACCTGGTACACGGTGTCATCTTGCGGCAGCGGCAACTACTGCCTAAACAACCAAGGGCTCGGCTTCTCCATGCCTACGAGCGAGAGCGCCTGCAACACTTGTTACACCGCCTTCTCCGTGAGCATAACCGACCTGAACCCGGCTCAGTACAATATCACGCTCGACGAGTACAGCCAGTTGCTGTTGTTCTGGGGCCATGGCTCCAGCTTCAGGAACCAACCGTGGTACATAATTAGCAACTCCTCGAACACAATCTCGAGCACTTACTCGCCTGTCACGCTATTCTACAATCAGCCGGTCACGCTGCTGTTCGGGTCAAGCACCCCGGGGAGCTTCAGCCTGCAGTCCCTTAGCGGCAGCAACGCTCCGACCGCCGGCTCCGTCGCGTCGGTTTTCATAGTCTCGCACGGGTGGAAGAACATCCAGTTTTCAAAACAGGCCATCAGCAACTCAAACTATGGCCAGAACTCCCCCTACGTCTCGATCCTCTTCTATTAGTGGTGGAAAATGTTCGGCTCCAAGAAAGACCCCACCAAAGATTCGAAGGACGCCAAGGGACCGGCCATCCGCTACCCGCCTATGGGGGCGCCTGTCCCGCCGTCATGGAAGGAAGTGGAGAGGTACGCCCTCAACGCGCCCTTCGCCTATGCCGTGATAGCCGAGGACCCTGCCACCACGACGAAGAAGTACTTCATCGACGAGGTGAGCCTCACCCCTCGGGAGGGCCAGATCTACACCTACATCCTGGACACGCTTGAGAGCGAGCTCACCGTCCCCCGCGGCGAGATCGACCCCAAGTCGTACTTCAGGGACCAGGCGAAGCGCATAGTCGTGAAGTACGGCATCAAGGCCTCGCAGCTCGCGTGGCCGAAGATCCTCTACTTCGCCGAAAGGGACCTGGTCGGCTTCGGCATCCTCGACGGCCTCATGCGCGACGTGAACATAGAAGACATCTCCGCCGACGGCCTGAAGAAGCCGATATTCGTGTACCAGCGCAAGTACGAGAGCATCGAGACCAACATCTCCTTCGCCGACGACGTGCCGCTTGACAACCTGATCTCCCGCCTCGCCCACATGGCAGGGAAGCACATCTCCACCGCGTTCCCCATCGTCCAGGGGACCCTGCCGGGGAGGCACAGGCTCTCCGCCACATTCCGGCGGGAGGTCTCTCCCTTCGGTGGCAGCTTTACGGTGAGGAAGTTCAGGGAGGACCCGGTCACCATCACGGACCTCATCAACATGAACGTCATCGACCAGAACATAGCCGCCTATGTCTGGCTCCTGATGGAGAACAGGTCGCCAGCCCTCGTTGTCGGCTCAACCGGGAGCGGCAAGACGACCCTCATGAACGCTCTGCTGACATTTACGCGGATGAACAACAAGATCGTGACCATCGAGGAAGTCCAAGAAGCGAACCTCCCCCACTCGAACTGGACCGCCCTTCTCTCGAGGGAGAGCTACGGGGTAGTGGAGGATAGCGGGCGGGAGATCGGCCTCTTCGACCTCGTGAAGACAGCCATGAGGATGCGGCCCGACATACTCGTCGTAGGAGAGGTGAGGGGAGAAGAGGCGTATGTGCTCTTCCAAGGACTGGCTACCGGCCACGGGGGCATCTCGACAGTCCACGCAGACGATGTCTCCTCTGCCATCCAGAGGCTCACATCGAAGCCGATGGACGTCCCTCCCGCCTTCATCCCCTTCCTCGACCTCGTGTTCACCGTGAGGAGGATCGCGATCCCGACCCCGGACGGGGGCTTCAGGAACGTCAGGCGGGTCCTCTCTGTGGACGAGGTCGTGTCCGTGGGGAACTACGTCAAGATGTTCAGGTGGGACCCGGCCACGGACAAGCACGTGCCCTCCCCCCTGAAGAACAGCGTGAAGCTTGCCAGGCTGGCCAAGGACCTGGGGATGACGCATGCGGAGCTCGCTGACGAGGTCGGCCGGCGCGCCTCGGTGCTCAAGTGGATACAGCAGAGGGGGATAAGGAACTTCAGGGAGGTCTCCTCTATCCTCGAGGAGTACAGGACCGACCCCAAAGGCATGACGGAACGCGCCTTCAAGGAGCTGGGCCTGATCCGCGTCACCACCGAGGGCGAGGCGTAGGAATCAGACATGGCCCAGATGGCGGTCACCGAGGTCAAGCCGAGCGACGGGCAGAAGCTCACCCTCACCGACAGGATCTCCGCCTTCTCGCTGAGGATCTTCGGCCGCCCCGCCCGGCGCATATCGAAGAGCATGCCGGGCCTCAGAGAGGACATCCTGAAGTCCAACCTCAGGACGACCCCGGACGCCCTCGTCTCCCTGGCGCTCTTCTCTTTCACGATGACCGGCGTGGTGGCCGCGGCCTTGGTCGTGGTCGCCTTCGCGACCGGCTTCCTGCTACTTGCGTTGGCGGTGGTGGCCCTGCCGTTTGCGCTCCTGCTCGGCCTCAACGCCCCCAAGATCAGCCAATCTACCCGGGCCTCCGCCCTCGAGAACGAGCTCCCGTTCCTGGTCGGCTACATGGAAGTCCTCGCCGGGGGAGGCGTGTCTCCCGTCGCGACGCTAAAGCGCATCGCCAAGATGGAGAAGCTCCTCCCCGCCTCCTCCAAGGAGGCGAAGCTGATCCTCGTCGACACGGACGTCTTCGGGGTGGACCCTATCACGGCGCTCGAAAAGGCCGCCGACCACAACCCCAACAAGACGTTCCGAGAGTTCCTATACGGCTACACCACCGTGCTGAAGACCGGGGGGGACGCCCAGACCTACGTCAACTCCAAGCTCAAGGAGACGATGGACGCCCGCAGCCTGAAGATCAGGAGGACCTCGGACACGATAGGGACCATGGCCGAGGCCTACATCACCGTCACGGCCGTGCTCGGCATCAGCCTTTTCACCCTGTACCAGGTCCAGGCGATAGTCTCCCACAACAACGCCGGCATCACGAGCCTCCTGATGTTCTCCTTCGTCCTCGTCCCGATCATCTCTGCTATGTTCGTCTGGCTCCTGGACGGGCTCGGGACGAAGCAGCCCTACACCGACTACCGGCCCTACAAGATATTCGGCGTCTTCGCCCCGCTAGGCGCGGCCCTGTTCTTCGTGCCGTTGCCGCTGAACCTCGTCTTGAGGTCGACGATCTCCCTGCTTACTGCCGTCGTTGTCCCGGCCGTCTTCGCGATCAGATACTCGCGCGAGAGGTACGGGCTGGAGACCAAACTCCCTGACTTCATCAGGGACGTGGCGGAGAGCAGGAAGATCGGCCTCTCTCCGGAGGCGAGCATAGAGACCCTCGAGGTCAAGAGCTACGGGCGGCTGTCCAAGCCTGTCGAGAAGATGGGGGCCCAGCTCTCATGGGGGCTGACCCTCTCGAAGGTCGTCACCACGTTCATCGGGAGCGTGAACAGCTGGCTCACCAAGGTGGTGGGGTCGCTCATGCTAGAAGTCGTAGACGTGGGCGGCGGAACGGTGAGGAGCTTCTCGGAGATGGCAGATTTCACGCGCAGGATAAACGACCTTGAGGCGGAGAAGCGGTCGGCCCTCCGCCCCTACATATTCGTGACTTACATGGCCGGGATCATGATCGTCATGACGACCTTCCTGATGGTCTACTTCCTCAAGGAGACGACTCTCACCCCCGGCACCCTCGCGCAGTCGACCGTCAGCTCAGGGACAGTCGACCTGCTCCTCGTCTCCGCGCTCTTCGAGAGCTTCGTGGTCGGCCTCGTGGCCGGGAAGATGGGAGAGGGGGCCCTGTCCGACGGGTTCAAGCACTCGATGGTACTCGTCATCATAAGCGTGGTCACAGTCTACGTCGCGGCCCTGTTCATCAAGATACCGTTGTGAGAAGAGTTGTCGAACCACCAACCTCGAAGCGGCTCGGCTCCGACCTGCAATCTGGAGCGTGTGTCTGTGAAGCCTAAATACGGAAAGGAGGGGGAAAAGTCAGGATGACCTTGCGCAGAGGCGCCTCCCTGCTCGTGCTTTCGCTCTTCATACTTTCAGGCCTGACCGCCGTCACCCTGGCAGGCTCCCAGGGCGCGAGCGCGGCGGCCCAGGCGCGGTCGATCTCGATTACCCCGCTCCCCTCCGACCTCCCCACCAGCTCGAGCGGCGTCTCCACCTTCCAGGCTCTGGTCGTCTCGATCGTGGATGCCAAGGGGAACCCGCTCGTCCTCACCAACGCCACCACCGTCTACCTCTCGTCTTCCCAGTCGGCCGTGCTTTCGGTGCAGGCCACGGTGACCGTGCCGGCAGGAGCCCAATACGCCCTGGCCGACGTCTACACCACCGCGACCCCCGGAAACAGCACGGTCACAGCCGTCGCCCCAGGGTTCAACTCCGCTTCGACCGAATTCGAGACCTCGATAGCCAGAGGATACCCCACGCAGCTGCGGCTCTTTCCGCTCCCGAGCCGCTTCCATGCGGGCAGCCCGAGCAGCGGGGCCACCTTCGCGGCCGTAGTCGCAGACGCGGCGGGCCTGCCTGCGAGGACGATCCAGGCCACCCCGGTCAACGTGACTTCCTCGGATACCTCCATACTCACGGTCAGCGGCGCCACGATCCCTGTCAACCAGACCGTAGGATACGGCACCATGACGGTGTCAGGGGCGGCCGGCTTCGCAACGATAACGGCTTCCGCTTCGGGGCTCGTGTCTTCGTCTGCGGTCGTCAGCGTGCAGGCGAACTCGTCCAGCCCGGTGGCCCTCTCGATAGCCCCCCCTCCCACCAGCCTTCCCGCCGACGGAGGGACCTACAACGTGATGACGGTCACCCTGCTCGACAACAAGAGCCGCCCGGCCGTCGCCACGGCCCCCGTCCAGATCTTCCTCACCTCGTCCAGGACGTACATAGCCACTGTCCCTGAGGTCGTCACGATCTCCCAGGGCTCGTCTTCCGTCACCGTCCCGGTCTCCACCCTGTCGGCGTCAGGCTCCACCTTCATCACCGCGTCCGCCCCGAATTTCATCTCCTCCTCGGCTGAAGTCAACACAGTGAGCATCCCTCCCGTCCAGCTTGGGATGCGCCTCGCGGACGCCAGCGCCCTCGTCTCTCCGCATTCAAACATCCTCACCCTGGTGGTCCAGCTCCAGGACTCGCAGGGCATCCCCTCCGTGGCAAGAGCCCCGGCCAAGGTCATCATCTCCTTCTCCAACAGCACCCTCCTGCAGGCCCCCATCACCCTGACCATACCGAAAGGGTCTGACCTCGTCTACACCAACGTGACGCTTTCCCAGGCGACGAGAGGGACTTTCGCGGCCATCTCCAACGGACTCGCTTCGACCACCGCCCAGTTCAAGGCGGCGCCTCTTCCCGTCACCGAGACGTTCGTCGCCAGCCCGCTGACGGTGCAGTTGGGGCAGACCACCTCCATAGTGTTCACTCTCCTGTCGCAGGGGAACCCGGTCGTTGGCGCCGCTCTCTCCTGGACCGCCGTAGGCGGCTCCGTGTCCTCAAGCTCGTCCGTGACCGGACCCGCCGGGACCTGGACGGCGGCGTTCACCCCCGACGCGGTAGGGGTCTCGACCGTGGTGATCACCGCCTCCAGCCCGATAACGAAAGCGGCGAACTCCACCGTGTACGTCACCGTGGACCCCGCCCAGGCGCGGAGCCCGAGCCTCCTCCAGAAGCTCATGACGTTCCCTTACGTGCTGATCCCGGTGGCCGCGGCCGCGGCGTCGGTGCTGGTCGCCTTCCTGTTCCTGCGGCGCAGGCGCCGCTCCAAGGAGGCAGAGGGCGCCCTGTCTGAGGAGGAGCAGGGGTTCAGCTTCCTGGGCAGGGACACGTCTCTGGCGCCGTTCCAGGCGGCTCGGTTCTTCGCAGGGGTCCTGAGCGGGTGAAGAGAGCATGAGCGGCGAGGCCATAATCGAAGTCGCCAGGGTGTCGGACAAGGGGCAGGTGGTCATCCCCAAGGAGATACGGGACAAGTTCAACTTCGCCGAAGGGACAAAGCTGATAGTGGTGGCTACGGGGGACGCAGTCATCCTTCAGCGGATCGAGACCGTGGTCGGGTCTGTGAACACCAAGGAGCTGCTCGACCGGGTCAAGTGGCTCGCCGGAAGGCCCGGCGTCACCCCGCCCTGAGAGGCGCGATCTTGCGCTCCTGGCCCGCGTCGGCGGGCGGGCGGCTCAAGTGAGCGGAAGGGACGGATGTAGAATCGAAGGAGATGCCAGCTGAAGCATGGCAGGACCTGTCCCTGTCGTGCGTGTGGTCCCCCGCGGGTCGTCCGCGCCCCCGGGGGCGGAATCAGCTAAGCCCGAGCTCGGGGAACTTCGAAATCGGCAGGTTCAGCTCCTTCTGCAGGTCCCTGATCCTGTGGGCGTACTTCAGCATGCCCACCTTCTCGTTCTTGACCTTCGCGATCTTGTAAGCCTTCCAGTTCTTCTTCAGCGCCCCCCAGGTCTGTCCAATGGTGTACGTCGTGATGGTCAGAACAAGGGCGACCCTGGGTTATTTTAAGATTGGCGTCGACCAGGCGGGCTCTATCCCATGGCCGGAGGGGTGAACTCCAGGGGCTCATCATCGGAGGCGCACCCTGCGCCATTCCTCTTCTTGAACCAGGCCGTCACCACCCCGGACGGGGACTCGACTGCTATGAACTCGTATCCTAGCTCTGCGACCGACCGGATGGCCGAGGCCCTGAACATCCCGGTCTGCGACTGGATGCTCATCAGGTCGTCGAAAATCGCGCCTATGACGTATGGGGGCTCGGTGTTCCACCTGTACTTCCTCAGCACCCTGGAGACCCTGACGCTGGCGTCCCTGTACTCATCTCCTGGCTGGACGTACGACAGCTTGCCCAGGAGCACCTCCTCCGCCGGGGCCTGCGCCCGGCCCGGCTCCACGGCCGCGGGCGCCTGGGAGGGGACCTTCGGCGCTTCAGGGGCCTTGACCTCCTGCACGGCTATGACCTGCGGCGCGCCGAGCTCGGGGGCCAGGGGAGCCGTCGCCTCATCCGCCCCCTCCTCCTTCGGCTCCTCGATCATCTTGACCACGTCCATGGATATGTCGATCTTGTCCGGGCTCCAGGTGTAAGTCATCCCCGTAGCCGGGTCCGCAAAGACCCCCGATTCCAGGAAGGCGTTCAGGTCGTCGACCTGCTTGAACGCGAAGCCCTTCGTGAACCGCTCCATCCCACCGGCGACCCCGAACACCTTCACCGCCCGTCCGGCCTCCTCTTCGACGACGTCGACCACTAGGTTCCCGAGGCGGGTTGGGCCGCTCCCGACCTGTACGTCCAGGAGGGGCGCTCTCCTCGTGGGGACCGCATCGGGGGCTTGCTCGAGCTCCAGCCCGTAGACCCCTTCGGCTGCAGGCTCAGACGTCGCCTCCTTCTTCTCCCCCTCCTCTTCCTCGCGGCCCGGCTCCCTCACCCTCAACCTGTGCCCTTCGTGGTTCATCTTGAAGTACGCGACCCCCTGCGCGGTGAAGTAGGACTTCGTCGAGTTGCAGTCGAGGCAAGCCACTTCGAACAGGTCTGATTTGTCTTCGCTGAGCACGACTTTCCCTCACTCGCGATGAACCCCATGCCCGTCGTATATCTCCTGTCTTGCCTATGTTTCGGTCTCGGACCGGGAGGTTTCTGGAATGCGGCAACCGCGCCGCGGGGTCACCCTGCGGCGGCTTCTCCCTGTGCTGAAGCTCGGCTCTTGGTCGAGCCTGTAGCCGGGTCCTGAGAAGCGCCTGACCACCAGGTCCCTGGCCGCCTTCCAGGGTGAAAGGTCCCGGGGCGCGCGCCCACGAAGGGACCAAGAGCGCAGTCCTGCCGACAGGCGCTGCAGAGGACTCCTTCATCCTCGGCGCTTCACAACCTTAAAAACAGGGAAATTGGCGAGCCATCCAGCTTCTTTCTGGTGAGCATCTGGTTTGAAATGCGATCTTTGCGGCAAGGACGAATCACTCCCCTTCGTCTGCAACTACTGCGGAGGGGCCTTCTGCGCAGACCACAGGCTCCCCGAGGCGCACCAGTGCCGGGGCGACCTCACCCAGAAGCGGACGCTCACAGCCCCCGCCCAGACGACGTTCAGCTGGCAGACGCCGTCATACTCCGCCCTCTCGCAGCCGCCGAGGCAGGCGAAGGTCTTCTCCACGATCGAGATCAGGGACATAGTGATCGCCTGGCTGGCCCTGGGGGTCGCGTTCTCCTTCGCCCTCTCCGGGGGGGCGTTCAACTTCTTCGGAGGCGGCGAGCCGCTGTCCTACGCCGGGCTGCTGGTGGGGATCGCCCTGGTCACCGTGGGCCCCGGGTTCGTCTTCCACGAGCTCAGCCACAAGTTCGTGGCGCAGAGGTACGGCTTCTGGGCGGAGTTCAGGATGTGGCCCATGGGGCTCGTCCTCGCCCTGGTCTCCTCGCTGATCGGCTTCGTCTTCGCCGCCCCCGGCGCCACCTACATCTCGGGCGCGAACATCTCAAAGTCGGAGAACGGGAAGATCTCGCTCGCGGGGCCGCTGACGAACGTGGCCATCGCCCTCCTCTTCGTCCCGCTCCTCTTCTCCGGGTCCGGGATCCTCAATGAGGTGGGCTCCATCGGCGTCCCGGTCAACCTATTCCTGGCCCTGTTCAACCTGCTCCCCATCGGCCCCCTCGACGGGGCGAAGGTGATGCGCTGGAACGTGATAGTCTGGGGGGCCCTCTTCGTCCCCCTGGCCCTCGTGATGGCGTTCATCTACGGGCTGATCTGACCGCGCCGACACCCCGTCGCAACGCCCTCCCGCCACGATCAAGTCAGATGGTCGCTCGGCCGCGTCCGCGGCCGGCACGCGCTTCCATCGGAGCAGGCCGAGCTAGCCGTCGTCCTGGGGCCGAAGAGGACGAGGCGCAGGCCCCGTCTCCTCGCCCATGCAAGGAGACCCCCGCGGTCAGCCTACGGGGTGGGAGCGTCTTCTCTGAGCAGCCTCTGCGACTTCAGCCTGTCCCAGACTTCCCCGGGGACCCTCTCGCGGAGGGCCCGGGCGTTCTGCTCGACCTCGGCGGGGGACCTGCACCCTATCACGAGCGAGGTCACCGCCCTGTTCGCCAGCACGAACTGGAGGGCGGCCGCCCTCAAGGAGGCGCCTTCCTCCTCGCACACCTCCCTGATCCTCCTCGCCCTCTCGAGCACCTGCGGCGGCGCCTGGACGTAGTCGTACGTGGCCCCCGGACGCCCTCCGGACGCCAGTATGCCGCTGTTGAACGCCCCGCCGGCTATCACCCCGATCTTCCTATCCGTGCAGTAGGGGAAGAACTCGTCCATGGCGCCCTGCTCCAGGAGAGTGTACCTCCCGGCGAGCAGGAAGCAGTCGAACCCCCCCGCCTTCGCGAGCTTGAGGGCGGTCTCGTGGCTGTTGAGCCCGGCTCCGATCGCCCTCACCTCCCCCGCCTCTTTCATCTTCTTCAACGCCGGGTAGGAGCGCTTGACCGCTTCGTCCTCCCTCCCGTCGCAGTCGTGGATGAAGAGGACGTCGAAGTCCCAGACCCCGAGCCTTGCCCTGCTCCCCTCGACCGACCTCCTGACCCCGTCTTCGCTGAAGTCGAACGCGGCCGTCAGCCCGCGGGTATCGGACCACTCGCCCCCCGGCGGGGGGCCGTCGCCGGCGGGCATCAGCACCCGCCCCACCTTCGTGGAGATGGTGTACTCCTCCCGCTTTCTGCCTCCGATGACCTTCCCTATCCTCTCCTCTGACATCCCCATCCCGTAGTACGGCGCGGTGTCCAGGTGCCTGAGCCCCGACTCCAGGGCGGCCCCCACGGTCGACAGGGCGTCCCCCTCAGTGACCTGAGAGAAGAGCCCTCCTATGGGCGCCCCTCCGAGCCCCACCCTCCACACCCTGGCCTCGCTCTCGCCCACCCTGACCTTGACGTCGTACCTGGTTTCGCCTGGCATATCAGTGACCCAGCAGGCTCTTCAGGGGGAGGATTTTAGCGAATCGGCAAGGTTTTTACTCCCATGGGGGCGCTCACCCTCGTGAGCCGGATAGACGCTTCCTTCGGGGTGGCCCTGCCCACCTATGCCGGCGACGCCACCGGCACCCCCGGGGCCGAGGAGTACTGGGGGCTGTACGACATGACCCTCAACGACGACGTCGCCTGGGACAGGGTGGCCGAGTTCGCGAAGTCTGCCGAGTCCCTGGGGTACGGGTCCCTCTGGGCCCCCGACCACTTCATGCTGGGGAAGGACGGGATGACCTTCGAGGCCTGGACGACCCTGAGCGCGCTGTCACAGGTCACCAGAAGGGTGGAGCTCGGGACCTGGGTCGCCTGCAACAACTACAGGAACCCCGCCATCGTGGCTAAGATGGCTTCGTCCCTGGCGCTCATGTCGGGGGACAGGTTCGTCCTCGGCTACGGCGCAGGATGGTACCAGCTCGAATACAGGGCCCTCGGGTACGAGTTCCCCCCGCCCGGAAGGAGGGTCGACATGCTGATCGAGGGGGTCGAGGTGATCCGGGGGCTGATGGAAGGGGGGAAGTTCTCCTACAAGGGGAAGTACTACAGCGTGGACGGCATGGTGAACAACCCGAGGCCCTCCCGGCGCG
>JAFMAW010000023.1 GCA_029784795.1 Nitrososphaerota archaeon
CTGGAGGGTCTTGATGCGCGTGGCATACTCCCTCATCCGGGCGTTGTCGCCCTGGACCTTAGCTATGCGGTAGCCCTTCCACGCCTTGCGGAGGGCTCCCCAGACTTGCCCCTTTTGATATTCGGCCATTTTGTCTGACCTGCCGTGTTCAGGCCCCGTCCGGTATTTTGCGGGCGTAGTCTATGTTAGTTGAGCCAGTAATCAAAGGAGGCTACCGCCGAAGCGGGCCCTAGAGCACGGAGCGGAGGATGAGCCAGATGTTGCTCGGGTGCTCCCGTATCCTCCGCTTTGAGTAGGCCCACCACCTGTCCCCATAGGGGAGGTATTCGGAGACCACGTATCCTGATTTCACGAGGTCGCCCTTGAGATCGTCCCTGATGCCCTTGAGGAACTCAAAACGGAACTTCGCGTGGCTGGACTCTGCCAGGGCCTTGGCGCGCTCTACGAGAGCCCCGTCGTGGGTGGCGATGGCGAACCCTTCCCCCCTCTCGAAGAGAGACGCCATCAGTTTCTCGAAGTTCTTGTTTATCTCCGGCTTGGTGGGGAAGACGAAGTCTGGGCCCTCCCTGTAGGCCCCCTTGACCAGCCTCACCATCCCTCCTTGGTCCAGTATCGCATTCACGTCTGACTCGCTGCGCCTGGCATAGGCCTGGATTGCCACGCCGAGTCTCGGATGGCGACCGTGGGCGTCGAGGTAGGCGGCGACCGTCTTCTCCGTGAACGCGGAACCTTCCATGTCTACCCAAAGGAGCTGCGACAACTTCTCCGCGTTGGCCATTATCCTGTCGAACCTCCTCCGCATCGCCTCGTCGTCCGCTCCCATCCCCAGCTGCGTCAGCTTGACCGAGGCGAACCCTCTGACCCCGCCGTCGGCCAACGCCTGCTGAAGCCTGAGATACTCTTCAACCTGGGCGTCAGCTGTCGCCGGGTCCATGATCTCCTCTCCGAGGAAGTTTACGACCACCCCCATCCCCCTGGAGTTCGCCCCCTTTGCGTCGTCCATCGCAGCGCTCAGGTCTGCCCCTGAAATCCACCTCTTCGCCATCGGCAGGACGACCTTCTCCTTCACCCCCAAGGCGTCCCTGCGCCTAAGGAACCACATATTAACGGTGCACATGTGCACCGATGCCGAGTATGAGACCTGAAGCCCTCTACGCAGCCAGGATGAAGCGGCTCAGGGAGGGGCTCGCCAAGCGAGGGCTGAAGGGAGCGGTCGTAGTACCCGGGCCGAACATGCGCTACCTGACCAGTGGCACATCCCTCATGCTGGAGCGCCCGTTCGTGCTGCTCATCCCTTTGTCAGGCGAGCCGCAGCTGGTGGCGCCAGCCCTGGAGTCTGGGCCATACCGGAGCTTGCCGGTCGCCATCGGGGTCCATGCGTGGACAGACTCGGAGGGGCCCGGGGGGGCCATCAGCCAGGCGGTGAGGAGCGCCGGGGTGGAGGGAACCTGGGGCGTAGAGGGCAGGGCGCCGTTCCAGTACGTGAACAGGCTGGCGAAGGTCGCACGCCTGAAGCTCGCCGACGCCGAGCCCGTCCTCCAGGGGATGAGGGAGTCCAAGGACGAGGTTGAAGTCAGGCTCCTGAAGAAGTCAGGGGAAACGTTGAGCAAGGCGTTCAGGAGGTTCCCTGAGCTCATCAAAGAGGGGACCACTGAGCTCGAGCTGTCCAGGGCGATGACGGATGCGATCTACGCCGAGGGAGCCGAGAGGGTCGACGACATGCTTGTCCAGGCTGGCCGGACGGCGGCGGACCCGCATCACCTCCCCTCTGGCAGGAAGGTCCAACGGGGAGAGAGCATAGTGGTGGACGTGGGTTCGACCTACGGCGGATACTACGCTGACATCACCAGGACGTTCTGCATTGGACGATCATTGGACGTCGAGAAGGTGTACTCCAAGGTCCTCGAAGCCCAGGAGGCTGCCGTGGCCGAGTCGAGGGCGGGCGCGAAGGTCGGGGATGTCGACGCTGCCGCCAGGGGGGTGCTCGAGGGGGCAGGGTTGGGAAGGTATTTCTTCCACAGGACGGGGCATGGGCTAGGGCTGGAGATCCACGAAGCGCCCTACATAGTCGAGGGTGGGGGGGAGAGGCTGGGCCCTGGCATGTGCTTCACGATAGAGCCTGGAGCCTACATCAGGGGGAAGCTCGGGGTCAGGATAGAGGACGACCTCCTGATTGAGGGCAGGACAGGAGTGGGAATCACCGACGTCCCCAAGGAATACGGCTGGTGGAGCTAGACCTTCTTGATTCGCGAGAACTGAGACACCATCGTGTTCGTGTCTTCGATGTGCTTGACCTTCTGTATCTTGCTCATGACAAGCCTGTACACCTTCTCGTCGCTTGGGACGAGGACCTCCTTCTGGGCGTTGAGAACGACCAGGATGTCCCAGTCGCCGGGGACGATGTGGGTCTCTACGATTTCTGGGACCTTCATCAGCTCGTCTATGACTTCTTCCTCGTGACCGGGGGTGACCTTGAGCAGGACGAAGGCCCTCTGATATACTGGCAACCGCTTCAGGTGGCCGGCCGTACTGCTTTTAAAAACGAATCGCCGCCAAATGACCATATTGAGGAATGCCGAGGTCGCCGAGCTCCTAGACAGGCTTGGGGAGCTCGTGGAGGCCGCCGGAGAGGACAGGTTCAAGGTGATTGCCTACCACAGGGCGGCTGCCAGCTTGAGGAACATGGACGAAGACGTCGAGCAAGCCTGGAAGGAGAGGCGACTGGAGGACATCCGGTATGTGGGGGAAGGCATAGCCAGGAAGATCGACGAGTACCTCAGGACAGGGAGGCTCGAGCTCCTGGAGCGGATGAAGGCGAAGGTTCCTCCGGGGGTGCCGAAGCTCATGAAGATCCAGGGGATAGGGCCGAGGACCGCGTACCACCTCTCCCACGACCTTGGGATAGCGAGCGTCGAAGATCTGAAGTCAGCCCTGGAGTCAGGGAGACTCGACTCAGAGTTTGGGCCCACGGCCAGGGGGTCGTTCGCGGTTGGAATCGAGAAGCTCGCAAGCTTCGAGAAGCGGATGCTCATCCCCGAGGCCGAGGGGGAGTTCCAGAAGCTGGCATCCTACTTTGGGGCCCTGGGAATCGAAGTGAGGATGGCCGGGAGCCTGAGGCGAGGGAAGAGCACGGTCGGGGACATAGACCTGCTCTCCACCGACCAGAGGGCGGTCGACGCCTTGGCCGAGTGCCCGGGCGCGGACCAGGTCCTTGAGAGGGGCCCAAAGAGGACGAGCGTGAAGCTCGGGAGCGGGGTGCAGGTGGACGTCAGGCTGTTCGCGCCTGAAGAGTACGGCGCTGCGCTGGTCTACTTCACCGGCTCGAAGGACCACAACATAGCGCTCAGGAGCCTGGCGATGGGCAAAGGGTGGAAGCTGAACGAATACGGCCTCTTCGACAAGGATGGGAAAAGGCTGGCGGGCGGCACCGAGGAGGAGGTATACAGCAAGCTCGGGATGCGGTACATACCCCCTGAGATGAGAGAGAACAGGGGGGAGGTGGAGGCCTCGCTCAGGGACGAGCTCCCTGACCTCGTCGCCTTCGACGACATCAAGGGGGACCTGCAGATGCACACGACCTGGAGCGATGGGTCGGTCGACCTGGGAGGGATGGCGAAGGCGGCAAAGGAGAGGGGGTACGAGTACATCGCTGTCACCGACCACTCGATGTCGGTGAGGGTGGCAAACGGGCTGTCCGAAGAGCGGTTCCGTAGGCAGTGGAAGGAGATTGACAGGCTGAATGGCGAGCTGGCGCCCTTCAGGATACTCAAGGGCGTCGAGGTGGAGATCAAGAGCGACGGGTCCCTCGACTTTGACAGGAGCTTCCTCGACGGGTTCGACATCGTCGGGGCGTCCCTGCACCAGAACTTCAGCCAGAGCCCCGACAAGCTGACCGCGAGGGCGCTCAGCGCCCTGAGCCACCCCTCCGTGGACTTCCTGTGCCACCCCACCAACAGGCTCATCGGGAGGAGGGAAGGGAACCCCATTGACCTCCGCAAGGTCTTAGCGGCGGCGAAGGAGAATGGAAAGATGCTCGAGGTGGACGGGCAACCTAAGAGGCTGGACCTCGACGACGTCTGGGCGAGGAGGGCCATGGAAGAAGGGGTCCCCGTGCTCGTGGATTCGGACGCCCACTCCGTGGGGGAGCTGGACAACATCGGGTACGGGGTGACGGTGGCGAGGAGGGCCTGGATGAAGGCGGGGGACGTCGCGAACACGAGGAAACTGAAGGGCTTCCTGAGATACCTCAGCTGACTCCATTCCAACGTTAATAACTCAAGCCTGATGCGCGGGCCGTGCGGGGGTAGCTAAGCCTGGCCAACAGCAGGGGACTTAAGCGACCTTTCGTGGAGATCCCCTCCCTCAGGGGTTCGTGGGTTCGAATCCCATCCCCCGCATCCACAGCGTGAGCCCAGGGGTGATGGCACTTCGTGTTTGGGGGCCTGAAGAGCGCGAACCGAGGCCGGGTCTGAGCAGCGTCTGGACCGCCCAACCAATCTTAAATCGCCAGAGGATGCTGCTCCAAGAGGAGCCATGACTGACTCGCGGTCAGACGTCGCTGGTGGGCACATAGCGGTACACTGGAAGGAAGAGCCGCTCCTGGACCCGCCCGCTTCCTTCGTCGCCCAGGCGAACATGAGAGACAGGAGCATCCTGGAGCGCTTCTCTGAGAGGAACTTCCCCGAGTGCTTCAGGGAGTACGCGGACCTTCTGACATGGGACCAGGGCTGGCACACCACACTGGACGCGTCCGACCCCCCATTCTGGAAATGGTTCGTCGGCGGGAGGCTCAACGCATCGTACAATTGTGTAGACAGGCACCTGCCGAAGTACGGGAACAAGGCGGCCATAATCTGGGTCCCAGAGCCCGAGGACGAGGCGCACCGGGTTGTCACATACCAGGAGCTATACAGGAGGGTCAACGAGTTCGCCCTCGTACTTCATGGCCTGGGACTCCGGGCGGGCGACAGGGTCACCTTTCACCTCCCCATGGTCCCCGAGCTCCCCGTCTCCATGCTCGCCTGCGCCAGGCTCGGCGTCATCCACAACCAGGTCTTCGGAGGGTTCAGCGCCAGGGCTTGCGCGGAGCGGATTGAGGACTCGAAGAGCACCGTCCTGGTGACCATTGACGGCTACCACAGGAACGGGGGAGTCATCGACAAGAAGAAGGAGGCCGACATCGCGGTGGAAGAGGCGGCGAAGCTCGGAGCGCAGGTCGAGAAGGTCCTCGTCTGGCGACGTCACGCGGGGAGGTATCTCTCGAATTCGCCCATGATCGAGGGCCGTGACTTCTTCGTCGACGAGCTGTCGACACGGTTCCAAGGCAAGACGATTTCTCCCGTCTCCATGGACTCGGAGGCGCCACTCTTCCTGATGTACACCAGCGGCTCCACCGGGAGGCCAAAGGGGGCCCAGCACAGGACCGGTGGGTATCTGGCTTACGTCGCCGCCACTTCGAAGTACGTCCAGGACATCCACCCGGAGGACGTCTACTGGTGCTTCGCAGACATAGGGTGGATCACGGGCCACTCCTACATCGTATACGGCCCCCTCGCCCTGGCGGCGACCACCGTGATGTATGAAGGGGTGCCGCTCTACCCGGACGCCGGGAGGCCCTGGAGGATCGCGGAAAGGCTCGGGGTGAACATATTCCACACGGCGCCTACCACCATCAGGATGCTCAGGAAGTCCGGGCCTGGTGAGCCCGAGAAGTACGACTATCACTTCAAGGCGATGACGACGGTGGGCGAACCCATAGAGCCGGAGACCTGGAGGTGGTTCCACGAAGTGGTCGGGAAGAGGGAGGCGGTGATCACCGACACCTGGTGGCAGACGGAGACCGGGGGGTTCCTCTGCTCGACCCTCCCGGCGGTCAGCCCCATGAAGCCCGGGAGCGCCGGGCCAGGGATGCCGGGCATCTACCCGGTGATTCTCGATGAGGACGGCGCCGCAATCCCTGCAGGCGAGAACAGGGCCGGGAACCTCTGCATCCGCAACCCCTGGCCTGGCATAATGCAGACCGTCTGGGGAGACCCAGACAGGTTCGTCAGGACGTACTACTCGAAGTACAACAGGGACAAGGAGAGCAAGGACTGGCGGGACTGGCCTTACTTCGCTGGTGACGGAGCGGTGCTTGCTTCTGACGGGTACCTCCGCATACTCGGCAGGGTGGACGATGTGATCAAGGTCGCAGGCCACAGGCTCGGGACGAAGGAGCTGGAGAACGCGGTCCTGACCACCCCGGACGTGGCCGAAGCCGCGGCCATAGCTATGTCCGATGAGCTCCGCGGCCACGTCCCGGTAGTCTACGTTGCGCTGAAGCCAGGGAGCTCCCCCGCCAAGGGAATTGAGGATCTCGTCAAAGAGAACGTGGTGAAGCAGCTGGGGCCCATCGCGAGGCCGAGGTTCGTCTACATCGTCCCCGACCTCCCGAAGACGAGGTCGGGAAAGATCATGAGGCGCGTCCTGGTCGCTATCTCGGACCGGAAGGACTACGGGGACATCACCACCCTGGCGAACCCGGACGTCGTCGATGCCATCAGGAAGCAGGTGCAGTCAGCCTAGACCCAGGGGGAGCTGGGCTGAGGATATGCACGGCATCCGAGTGAAGGCAGGACGACCGCCCTCCCGCGTCCCGTCTGCAAGGGCCGAGCCCGGGGGGACGAGAGACAATGAGGTAGAGAGTCATGGCAGCGGCCCCTCGGGAAGACCGAAGCGAGATGCAGAAATCACGGACGTCGATTCCTTTTATCCATCCCCCTCGGCGTGCTCCCCATGGACTTCCTAGCCGAAGCTAAGAAGATCGAGCCCGAGATTATCAGGACCAGGAGGGCGCTTCACCAGCACCCGGAGCTGTCGTACCACGAGGTCTGGACATCGAAGTTCGTCTCCGACAGGTTGGAGGCGCTGGGCATCCATGTGCGGAGAGGGGTAGGAGGCAACGGAGTGGTAGGCACCCTGAAGGGGGGCGTTGACGGGAAGGTTGTCGCCCTAAGGGCCGACATGGACGCTCTCCCCATCACCGAGGCTGCCGACGTGGGCTTCAGGTCGAAGATCGACGGGGTGATGCACGCCTGCGGCCACGACACGCACATGGCGATGCTGCTTGGGGCCGCAGAGATCTTGGCCCGGGCCCAGGCGGAGCTGCACGGAACCGTGAAGTTCCTTTTCCAACCTGCCGAGGAGCACGGAGGGAGGGGCGGCGCGCTCCCCATGATAGAGGACGGGGCCATGCTCGACCCGAAGGTAGACTACGTCTTCGGGCTGCACATCGATGGAGACAGGAAGGCGGGAGAGTTTGGGGTAAGAGGGGGACCGGTGATGGCTGCCCCGGACACCTTCAAGATCAGGATCGAGGGCAGGGGAGGCCACGGGTCTGCCCCCCACAAGACCATAGACCCCGTCTACATCGCGGCCAACGTCATCCTCGGCTTGCAGGGTATATCTTCAAGGATGATGGACCCGGTCCGCCCCTTTGTCATCACAGTCGGATCAGTCCACGCAGGGACGAAGGAGAACATCATCCCCGACTACGCTGAGCTCGAGGGTACCATCAGGACCCTAGATGAGGCGACCAGGAAGTCGGCCAAGAGGAAAGTGGCCGGGGTCGTCGGCGGGCTCTGCAGGTCATTCGGAGGTTCGGCCCACGTCGAGTTCGAGGCCGACGCCTATCCTGTGACAGTGAACGACCCCAAGACAACGGAACGGGCCGTCAAGGTCCTTCAGAGGATACGCGGGACAAGGGTGAAGAGGATGGAGCCCATCCTCGGGGGGGAAGACTTCTCCAGGTTCCTGCAGAAGTCGCCCGGGACGTTCTACTTCCTGGGGGCGGCGAACCCGGCGAAGGGATGCGTCTATCCGAACCACAGCTCGAAGTTCAAGGCCGACGAGGACGTGCTGAAGTATGGCGCCGCGTCCCTCGCGATGCTCGCCTTCGAGTTCGGCAGCCAAGGCACGCCCAGGTGAATTGGCGCGTACGCAAAGAAGGTCTCCGAACGAGTCTACCTGCTTGACACCTACGCGCTTGGGATACCAGGGACGGTAGGAGCTTACCTGCTGAAGGGTCAGAAGCCTGCGCTCATCGACTGTGGCTACGCTACCTCCCACGAGAGCGTCCTGAAGGGGTTGGCCGAGGTCGGGGTCATGCCCTCGGACGTGAGGTATGTCATCCCGACCCATGTACACCTGGACCACGCGGGTGCCGCGGGGAGGCTCCTGAGGGAGATGCCCAACGCAGAGGTGATAGCCCATGAGAGGGGGGTCCCCCACCTGGTCGACCCCGCGAAGCTCATCGAGAGCTCCACCAGGGTCTTCGGTGAGTCCATCATGGCCCTATACGGCCGCCCTGACCCGGTCCCCGCAGAAAGGGTGAGGGGGGTCGGGGAGGAGGAGCACCTCGACCTCGGGGCCGGCCTCAGCGTCACCATAATACACGCCCCCGGACACGCGCCCCACCAGGTGTCCGTCCTCGTGGACGGCAGCCGCTCCCTTCTGACTGCTGACGCGGTCGGGATCGTGTACCCGGGGCTCAGCGCGCTGATACCAACCACGCCCCCTCCCAGCTTCAACCCGTCGCAGCTGGTGGCCACCATAGGCGCGCTGAGGCAGATGTCCCCCGGGGAGCTGCTCGTCCCGCACTTCGGCGCCAGGAGCGATGTCGACTGGGTGTTCGACCGGACGGAGGAGCTGGTGGAGTCCTGGGTGGACCAGGTGAGCCGCATGCGGAAGCTGAAGATGGGCCTCGACCAGGCAGCCGAGTCCATGGAGAAGGCGGTGGCCAGTGACGCGGGGGTAGGAGATCTCCCCATCTATGCGAAGGTGTCGGTGAGGACCTCAGTGATGGGGATCATGCATTATCTCGACAAGAACCCTTGAATAACGTGGGCGGCCGCCGCGCGTTGTGCCTCTGGTCTACGCGTGCATAGCACCCCACGGAGGAGAGACGGTCCCTGCCCTCGCGGGCAGGAAGCTCCGGTTGTTCCGACCGACCAGGGACGGCATGAAGTCGCTTGCATCGAGGATGGAGCGGTCAAAGCCCGACACCATAGTGATTGCCAGCCCCCACAACCTCAGGCTCCACAGGCATGTCGGGGTGGTGACGGCAGAGAATTCCTCCGGGTCCGTTACGGAAGGGAGGAAGACCATCAGGCTCAGGGCCAAGTGCGATGTAGCGTTCGCTCGGACGCTGGTCGAGGAGGCCGAGAGGGCAGGGCTCCCTGTCGCCGGAGCCACCTATGGGGTAAGCGAAGGTCCCCTCTCTGACCTGGCGATGGACTGGGGGACGCTCATCCCCCTCTGGTTCTTCCTCAGAGGGACAGGGCTGAAGAGCAAGATCGTGATAGTCGCTCCATCGAGGGGACTGCCCCTCCGCCTGAATTTCGAGTTCGGCAGGGTGATGGCGCGCGCAGCAGAGGCCGGGAGCAAGCGCGTAGCCTTCGTCGCCAGCGCGGACCAAGCTCACGCCCACAGGAGGAGCGGACCCTACGGCTACAGCCCCAGCGCGGCGCGGTATGACGAATTCGTGGTCGCTGCGGTCAATGGGGGAAGGCTCAGCTCGATTCTCGACCTGGAGCCCGGCTTCATAGACGAGGCGAAGCCCGACAGCCCCTGGCAGATGTCCATGCTCGCCGGAGCCCTTTCAGAGGTCCCGATGAAAGGGGAGGTGATCTCATACCAGGCACCCACCTACTACGGGATGCTCTGTGCGAGCTACTCCAGGAAGTCGTAGATCCCTTCGAGGCCGCTGATCTTCGGGCAACCCATGTCCCCGTAGCTACCGTACCTGTCGAGGAGGATCCCTGTCACGCCAGCGTTCCTCGCCCCCTTCACGTCGGCGTCATAGAGGTCCCCTATGTGTACCGCTTCGCCCGGTTCGGCGCCGGTCCCATGGAGCGCTATCCGGAATATGTCAGGGTTGGGCTTCGAGACGCCGACCACCCCTGAGACAACTACCACTGGGAAGTACTTCTCGAGACCCAGGTCGGACACCGTGCCAGCCACGTCAGGGGGCGCGTTCGAGACGAGGGCCAGCTTGAAGCCAGCGTCGCTAAGCCGGCGGAGGGTCGGCTCGGCGTCTGGGTAGAGCTCCAGCGGTATTGACTCCTGGACTTCGGGCCACATCTTACGCATCAGATGGGAGAGCCGTTCAGCCTCGGCGTCGGACGACCCGGGGAAGAGGTGCCTGAAGACCAAGGCGTCGAGCTGGCGGTAGGACTCCTCCGACTCCTCTGGGGTGAACCTCCTGTGCCCGTAGGCGAGGAGCCAGCCTGGCTCGACGGCGAAGTAGGCTGAGCGCACCTCGTCGGCGGTGGCAGAGTAGCCGCTGCCTGTAAGTATCCTGCTTATGATCCGGTCTCTCCTCATTACAAGCAGCGTTCCTCCTAGGTCGAAGAAGACGGCCCTTTTCTTCAATCTGAAGCTTGATGCGCCAGGCGGCTAAATACTTTCGGCGGGAACCAGCGCCGTGCTACCCCCCGAAGATGGGGCTGTAGGGGGTCACAAGCATGCTGAACAGGAGGAGCGCGAGGACGGTCAGCGTGATGTAGACGTAGGTCCTGTTGTGCTCGGCCGAGAAGAGGAAGATGGAGAAGAGCACCCTCGAGACGGGAGTCGCAAGAAGGAGCAGCACTCCCAGCTCTATTATCGCCATCGGCGCACCCGAGGCGAGGCCGGCAGTGAGGCTGTTGAAGGTGACCGGGAAGGAGCCGTGGGGCACCTGATTGGGGTTGTAAGTGAGGAAAGAGCCAGACTGTGAGAAGGCCGCGTGGGCTGCGAGAAGGGCTGTTCCGACCACGATGACTGCGCCAGAGAGCAACACGCCATACCTTAGCACCTTGCTGATGACGGTGTTCATCGAGTCAGGGTCGCTCAGGTTCATGGCCGCACCCTCCGCGGGGCACCGAGCAGCTCAGATGCCAAGGGCCCTCAACACCAT
>JAFMAW010000024.1 GCA_029784795.1 Nitrososphaerota archaeon
GTCGAACTTGGGGACCATGGACCCGACCATGGACACCCATAGCGAGTGGGAGTCGGCATCGGCTATGGGTATGGCCATCCACCTCGCAGGGTCGACCCCGTTCCCGTCCAGGGCGGCCTTGATCATCGCAATCCTCTCCCCGGCTGTGAACGGGTTGTCCCTTTCATGGCTCCGCTGCGCGGAGCCTACGACCACGTAGAGGTAGTCGACTTCACGAAGGGCATACTTCACAGCTTCGAGGTGGCCGAGATGGAACGGCTGGAACCGCCCAACGAGCAGACCGACCCGCATCCGTCTTCGTTCGGCCCGGCCTGGCAGGCTGTATATAAGAAGACCAGCACCACAGATTAACCGGCCCCGGCCGGACGCTGCGCCGTGGAATACCTCGAGGTGGACGGCTCGCAGGGGGAGGGAGGGGGGCAGATCCTCCGCACTGCGGTGGCGTTCTCAGCGATCAAACGGACTCCTGTCCGGGTCGTAAAAATCAGGGCGGGGAGGGATGTCCCGGGGCTCAAGAGGCAGCACCTCTCGGCGCTCAAGGTGCTCGCCGAGGTCTTCGGAGGGGACCTGAGGGGGGCGGCCGAGGGTTCCCAGGATGTGGCTTTCGTCCCCGGGGCTCCCCGGGTCGACGCCGTGTCGGCAGACATGGGCACCGCCGCCAGCATAACCCTGGTCCTCCAGGCCGTCGCCCCCGCCGTCGCCCTGAGCGGGTCACGGCTGAGGCTGCGGCTTGTCGGGGGGACAGACGTCCCCTGGAGCCCCACCTTCGACTACTTCAGCCGGGTGGCGGCGGCCGGGTACAGGGCCCTCGGGATAGGGCTCGAGGTCGAAGCCTCCAGGCGCGGATATTATCCGCGGGGCGGGGGGGTCGTCACCGCCTCCATCGACCCCTGCGGCGTCGTGAGGCCCATCGACCTTGCTACCAGGCGGCCGGTGACGTCGGTCACGGTGGCGAGCCGCTGCGGCGGCCTCCCAAGGTCGGTCGCGCAGCGCCAGGCTGACTCGGCGGCAGAGATCCTGCGAAGGGCGGGCCTCGGCGCGAAGTCCGAGGTGAATGCCGGGGAGTCAGACTCTCCCGGCACGTCGTTGTTGGTCTCACACGTCACCGGCGACGCGCTACTGGGCTCCGACGCCATCGGAGCAAAAGGGAAGCCCGCCGAGGAGGTGGGGAGAGAGGCAGCGGAGGGGTTCCTGGCGGCCGAACGCACCGGCGGGTGCATAGACGCAAACCTGGCGGACATGCTGCTGCCGCTGCTCTCCATGGCGAAGGGAGGGTCACGGGTGAAGATCCCGGCGATGACCTCGCACCTCGAGTCGGGGCTCAAGCTCGCCGAGCTATTCACCGGGTGCGGTTGGAAGGCCGAGCCTTCAGGGGACGGGCTCCTCGTCATCGTGACTCCCGAGGGGCCCTGAAGTCGCGCCAAAAGGCACAATGTCTAAAAGGACGGGCACAAGCGCCCCGCCAGATTCTCGATGTCTTACGAGCAGTTCATGCCAGGGGCGACGGCGGTCGGCATCGCCTACAAGGACGGGGTGATCTTGGGCGCGGAGCGGCGGATAACCCTCGGGAACTTCGTAAGGAGCAAGTCTGGGAAGAAGGTCTTCAAGGTGACGGACAGCGTCGGCGCGGTTTGCGCCGGGATGGTGGCTGACATGCAGAACCTCGTGAAGGAGGTGTCGGTCTACTCCAAGCTGAAGGAGCTCGAGTCGAGGAGGGCAATGAAGCCAAACTCAGTTGCGAAGCTGATGTCGACCCTGATGTTCCAGAACAGGTACGCTCCCCTGCTGACGCAGGTAATCCTGGGGGGGCTCGGTGACAGGCCCGTGGTCTACGTCCTCGACCCTCTGGGGAGCGTGATCTCGGACCAGTACGCGACGGTAGGGACTGGGGAGGAGACCGCCATCGGGGTGGTAGAAGCGGGGTACGACCCCAACATGACGCAGAAGGGAGCTCGGGACCTGGCGGTGTCTGCCATCAGGGCGGCCGTGGCCAGGGACGCGATGAGCGGCAACGGGATCGACATCCTGACGATCGACAAGTCAGGGATCAAGGAAGAAGGCCTAGATCTCTAAGGGGCGAAGTCTCCTTGTGGACATACGAGGGCGTCAAGGTGCGCTGGCTTGGGCACGACTGCTTCGTCCTTTCGGGCTCGAAGACGGTGATGATAGACCCGTTCAAGGCGAAGGGAGATCACAAGGCTGACCTCCTCCTGATCACCCACGAGCACTTCGACCACCTGAGCGACGAGGACATCACGCGGTTCAGCAGCGACGCCACGACCATCGTCGCCCCGGAGATTTGCGAGGAGCCCCTGAAGAAGCACAGGCAAGAGAAGAAGTTCGTTCGGCCCGGGTCGCGCATCGAGGTGAAGGGCGTGAAGATAGAGGCCATCCCGGCGTACAACCTCAACAAGTTCAGGGAGCCGGGGAAGGTCTTCCACCCCAAGGAGGACGGACGGGTCGGGTACATCGTCGAGCTCGACGGGGTGAGGTTCTACCACGCGGGCGACAGCGACGCCACCCCGGAGATGAAGTCGGTGGACGTCGACGTCGCTTTCCTCCCCGTCTCTGGCACCTACGTCATGACCGCAGAGGAGGCAGCGGAGGCGGCGAGGGAGATGAAGGCAAAGGTCGCGGTTCCAATGCACTTCCAATCAATCGTGGGGACCAGGGCGGACGCCGAGAGGTTCAAGGGGCTCCTCGGTGCCTCGAAGACAGTGGAGATACTCGAACAGGAGTAGGCTACTCGGGAACGCTCACTGAGCTGATCTTTCCGTTCTCGAGCTTTACGAAGAGGTACCTGTTGTCCGCGAAGACGAGAGTCAGCTCGTTCTCCTTCTCCTCCACGGTCAGCAGGGCCTTCCCCACGATGCCGTCGAACTTTGCCATTGGTGGGTCGAGGGGCTCCGTGGATTCATATTTCTATGTTGCCGGCTCTTCACTCCGAGTACTTCGCCAAGTCTTCCGCCCCTTGTAAGGCCGCCCCCACGGGGGAGCCAGTCGACTCTCTGATCAGCTCTCTTACCACCTGGTCGACGCTCCCGACCCTCCTCTTGGTCTTCAGCTGCATCAACGCCCGGTGGGTGTCGTCGTGGACCTTGACGCTCTTCCCCATCGGTGTTGTCGCCTGCGTTGGCGCTATTAATGTTGGGAGGGGCTCTCTTCCAGCTTCTCGGCCACGAGGTAGAAGCGCGCGGTGGTGACCTCGAAGGAGCCCTCCGATTGTATCTCCGCGTCTGCCTCCCTCAGGCTCCTCTCCACCGTCGCGAGGTCGGCCTCCTCGAACTCCAGCGGGCCGGCGGCCTTCAGGTAGTATGCCAGGGCCCCCACGTCCAGAAATCTCGAGCTCACCTTCTCCTCGCAGCTCTCTGTCACCCTCAGGCCAGCTTCTCTGACCTGGGTCAGGGCCTCTGCGAGGTCCCAACGCCTCCCCTCCGCTTCTGGCTCGCCCAGCAGCAGAGCCAGCTCCTGGTCGTTGTCCGGGCCCACCTGCTGGGTGATGAAGGTCCCGCCGGGGCGGAGGACCCTCGCCGCCTCCGCGGCAACGAATGCTTCATGCCGATCGCTAATCAGGTCGAATGCCCCATCGCGGAAGGGGAGCGCCCCGCGCGGCTCCCCCGGGGCTGTGTTGTCGTCGCAGAAGGAGAACACGACGTCCGCTCCGAGGGGAGAAAGCTTCCTTAGCGCCACCTGCAGGTTCGGCCGGAAGCCTTCGGTCGCCACCGACCGAGGGGGGAGCGGGGCCAGCGCGGACACGATTTCGCCGCCTCCGGTCCCCAGGTCAAGGTAGGCCCCCGAGCCCGCCATCTTCGTCCTGAGCAGCTTGGGGTAGTCCCACGACGTCCTCCCTTCGACGTACCTGCCGTCGAGGAACCTGAAGTCCCAGCCCTGGAACGGCCGGGCCCAGGCTTCCGCCACCAACCGCTCGAATGTGTCCATGGCAAAGCTCCATCGATTGTTATTGACTCAGTATCGTCGCGAGTTCATCATCTGCCCGGGAGCTTACTCCGGGCTATGACTGGGACGGCGTTCACCTCATCGTCGGGGGATGGGCGCCGACCTGGAATTTAGCCTTTATTTGAGCAGCCCCAGCCGGGATACCGTTGGGCTTCCTCGACGGCGTGAGGGTGGTCGACGCCACCCGGCTCCTCCCCGGAGGGTTCTGCACCATGATACTTTCAGACATGGGCGCCGAGGTGATCAAGGTCGAGCAGCCGGGCCTGGGGGACTACATGCGCGCCACCCCTCCCACGAAGGACGGGAGGAGCCCGGTGCACGCCACAGTCAACAGGAACAAGAAGAGTATCGGGATCGACCTGAAGTCGGCCGAGGGGAAGGCTGTGATGCGCCGGCTCCTCCGCACCGCCGACGTCTTCGTGGAGGGCTTCAGGCCCGGCGCCATGACCCGGCTCGGGCTCTCCTTCCCTCAGGTGAAGAGGGTGAGCCCCAAGATCGTCTACTGCTCGATATCGACCTACGGCCAGGATATCAGGCTCAGCTCCATGCCTGGGCATGACATAAACTTCCAGGCGATGGCTGGGACCCTCGCATACTCGACCAGGGCGGAGGTCCCCCTCCTCCAGCTTGGCGACCTGGCGTCTGGGATGTATGCGGCCCTGGGGATCCTTGGGGCCCTCGCCGGCCGAAGGAGGCCGGTCTTCGTAGACGTGCCCATAGTGGGCTCACTGATCTCTTGGATGGTGCTCCCCGCCTCCGTCTACCTGGCGACGGGCCGCGCGCCCACCGAGGGGAACAGCCTCATCTTCGGCTCAACTCCATACTACAACCTGTACCGGACCTCCGACGGCAGGTACATGGCCGTCGCCGCCATAGAGCCGGCCTTCTGGCGCAACCTGGTGGCATCGCTCGGGGTCCCGGAGCTCGAGCAGATGAGGTTCGGCACCGAGGAGGAGAGGGGCCGCGTCGCCTCCGAGCTGGGGCGGATCTTCGCCACCAGGACGAGGGACGAGTGGGCGAAGCTGCTCATGGACAGGGACACCTGCGCGACGCCCGTCCTGACCGTCGAAGAGGCTCTCGCCAGCGACTGGGCCAAGAGCCTCGGGATGCTGGCGGGGACAGGGCGCGACGACGTCCTCAACGGCCCGGTCAGGACCGTCCCCGCCATGAGGACGAAACCGTTCACGGCGGCCCCAGACTTGGGTGGAGACACCGACTCCATCATGAAGTCGCTCGGCTACTCCCGCGCGGTCACGCAGCGGCTGAAGTCGAAGGGCGCCGTCCAGTAGGGCCTAGGCCCTCTGCAGCAGGATGGAGAATCCCTGCCCGCCCCCCACGCATAGGGTTGCCATGCCGTACTCCTTCCCGCTCTGGGAAAGCTCCCTCGCCAGGGTCCCCACGAGCCTGGCGCCAGAAGCGCCGAGAGGGTGCCCTATGGCTACGGCCCCTCCGTGTACGTTGACCCTGGCCGGGTCCAGCCCCAGCTCTCGGACGGCGTAAAGCACCACGACTGCGAACGCCTCGTTGATCTCCCAGACGTCTACCTGCTCCGCCCTGATACCGGCCTTCGCCAGCGCCTTCTGGGACGCGGGCACCGGGCCCTTCCCCATGACGCTCGGGTCTACCCCGGCCCAGCCCATGGACACTATCCTGGCCAGGGGCTTGACCCCGTGCTCCTCAAGCTTCTCCTTGGATGCGAGGGCGACCATGGACGCCCCGGCGTTGAGAGGGGACGAGTTCCCGGCCGTGATCAGTCCGCCGGACTTGAACGACGGTTGGAGGGCGGCCAGCTGCTCCAGTGTCGTGTCCCTCCTTATACTCTGGTCGACGTCGATGACACGCTCCTCCCCGTCTACCTCCACCTTCATGTCGAGCAGCTCCCCTCTGAACCAGCCTTGGTCCAGGGCCTTCGCCGCCTTCACGTGCGACCCCATGGAGAACCGGTCCATCTCCTCCCGCGTGAACCCTTCTTGCTCGGCGAGCTTCTCCGCCGTGAGCCCCATCGAGTATCCCGCGCTCATCTGGTACTTCATGTACTCCGGCCGGGTCAGGAGCCGCGTGTTAGGCGCCAGGGCGGGGTTGTTGGACATCGGGACGTGGGTGAGGTGCTCCATCCCCCCGGCGAGGACGACGTCCGAGTTCCCTGTCATGACCTCCATCGCCCCTTCCGCGGCTGCGTTCATGGACGAGGCGCAGGCCCTGTCCATGGCCATGGCAGGCACCGTGACCGGGAGCCCGGCCAGGAGGACGGGGTGCCTCCCGCCGTAGAGCCAGTTCTCCCCGGTCTGAAAGGCGCATCCGGTCACCACGTCCCCGACCTCTTCGGGCCTGAACGTCGTCTTCTCCAGAATCCTGCGTATGAGGAGGCTCAAGGCGTAGTCCATCCTGACTGAATTGTACACGTCCCTCTCAGGCTGGGAGGGCCTCGACCTAGAGAAGGGGATTCGCAGGTAGTCCGCGACGTATGCGTCTTTGAGCTCGACCAGGCGCCCTCACTTCCCCTTGAACTCCGGCTTCCTCTTCCCCAGGAAAGCCGATATCCCCTCCTTCAGGTCCTCGGTCCCGAAGAGGACCCCAGCCGCCATCTCTTCCATCTCCAGCCCAACGTCCGTGGGAACTTCCGTCCCCTTGTTGAGCAGCTTCTTCGCCAACATGACGGCCACCGGGGCCTCGGAGGCCGCGAGCCCCGTCGCGTACTTCACCGCCTGCTCGTCGATGTCCCCCGCCTGGACGACCTGGTTCACCAGGCCTATCTCGTAGGCCCGCCTCCCCCGGACGCTCTCACAGGCGAGTATCATCGACGACGCCCGCGACAGGCCGACCAAGCGCGACAGCCTCTGGGTCCCGGACCACGCCGGCACCAGCCCGCGGGTCAGCTCGGGGAACCGGAGCTCGACGTCCTCTGTGGCGAGCCTCAGGTCGCAGGACAGGGCCAGCTCAAGCCCCCCGCCCAGGGCGTAGCCCTTCAGGACCGCTATCGTGATCTTGGGGATCTCGCTCAGGCGTCTCATGGTCCGCTCTCCCTTCCTCGCGAACTCCATCATCCCGGCCGCATTCGAGACGAACTTCGTCATCTCGAAGCCCGCCGAGAAGACGCCCCCCTCCCCGGTCACCAGCACCACCCTCACCCCGGGGTCGCTCCACAGCTCTGTGACGATGCCGTCCAGGCCGTCGAGGACTTCGCCGTTGATCAGGTTCAGCCTGGGCCTGGCTATGACGACCCTGGCGACTCCCCCCTCGAGCCTCTCTAGGCGGATGGCCCCCTCAGTCCTGGTTGGACCCGCGCCCTCAACGGAGGCCGCGGCAGCCCTCTGCCCAGGCGCGGCGGCCAGCCTCCCTTCGATGGCGTCGCGGAGCTTCCCCTCGACTATCGAGCGCGCGGGGGCGAACAACGAGCAATCGTACTTCGCCGACAGCTCTTCGAGCTTCGCCTTGACCTCAGCGTTGCTAAGGTCCTTTGCGACCGAGATCGGCCCGAACGGCCTGTTCATCCCCAGGACGACCCCTTTCTCTATGTCGTCGGGGGTCCCCACCCCTTCCTCCAGCAGCTTCACCGACTCGTTGATCTCGAGGGCGAAGATGTCCATGATCGAGACCTTGTCGGTGGCCTCCACCTTCGGGATCTCGGCCCTCCCGCTCGACCAGTCGTAGAACCCCCTGTCGGCCTTCTTCCCGAGGCGTCCCTCCTTCACCATCCGCGCGAAGGTCGTCCCCCTGCCATACTCCGGCGAGAGGGCGGAAGCGAAGTAGGCGAGGGAGTCTGCCCCCACATCTACGCCAACGAAGTCGAGGAGCTCGTATGGCCCCATGGGGAGCCCCTGCCCCCTCGCGAAGGTGTCTATCTCCGCAGGGCTGGCGACCCCTCTGTCGAGGAGGAGGCAGAAGAACAGAGTATCAGCCGCGTTGATCCTGTTGACTATGAACCCGGGGGAGTCCTTCAGCACCCTGACCGCGGTCCTGCCCAGCTTCGCGCAGGCGTCGACCACACCCTGGACGACGGCCGGGTCAGTCTTCTTCCCCGGAATCACCTCGACCAGCTTCATCAGCATGGGCGGGTTGAAGAAGTGCATCCCAACCGTCCTCTCCGGCCTGTCGGTCGCCTCAGCCAGGTCCGAAATCCTGATGTTCGAGGTGTTCGATGCGAAGATGGCGCCGGCAGGAGCAGACGCCGAGACCTCGCCCAGTACCGCTTTCTTCAGCTCCACCGACTCGGGGACAGCCTCTACCACGAGGTCGGCCGCCGAGACCGCCTTCCCCATGTCGCTGGAGTACGCTATCCTCGACTTCGCACCCTCAGACTGCTCCTTGGTTATCCTCCCCTTCTCCGCCAGCTTGTCCAGGCTCGCAGCGATCCTCCCCTGGGCCCTTTCGAGCGCCTGGGGGAACTTGTCCATCAGTGTCACGCTGTAGCCGCTGACCGCGAAGAGCTCTGCGATCCCGTGGCCCATGTCACCCGCCCCGATCACCGTCACCCGCTCGATGGCCATGCTCCGGTACCCGGTTTGCGACGGCCGGCTTAAGGGTCTTTCCACTGGAAAGCGAGGTTACCAAAAGTAATCGCGTATATACGGCCGGGGGTGCCCTCTCATCTCATGAGCACCCTATCGCCCAGCCCGTCCGACTATGCGATCACGATCTCAGAGGAGCAGGAGGCCTTCCGCCAGGCAGTCAGGGAGTTCGCCGAGAAGGAGCTCGCGCCGGCCACCCAGAGGATAGACAGGGAGAACCAGATGGACATG
Organism: Nitrososphaerota archaeon; assembly: GCA_029784795.1. Next base: position 8,697 of record JAFMAW010000024.1, read on the forward strand.
GGACTCGTCAAGAAGGCCGCCGCCCTCGGCCTCTTCGGCATCCCCTTCCCCGAGGAGTACGGCGGGGGCGCTGGAGACGACCTCTCCCTGGTCTTGGCCACCGAAGAGATCGCCCGGTTCTCCGCGGCCTTCTCAGCCGTCGTCGGCGCCACGTACCTGGTCTCTACCCCGATCTTCATGTTCGGGACCGAGGAGCAGAAGAGGAAGTATCTCATCCCCATTGCGAAGGGCGAGAAGATAGCCGCCCACGCGATGACCGAGCCAGGGACCGGCTCAGACGTCGCCGCCATCTCGACCAACGCCAGGAAGGAGGCGGACAAGTACGTGATCAACGGGAAGAAGATGTTCATCACCAACGGGGACAAGGCGGAGACGTTCCTCATCTTCGCCAGGACGAGCCCCATGGAGGGGGGGAAGAGGCACCACGGCATCACGGCGTTCATCGCCGAGAAGGGGATGAAGGGGCTCAACGTCGGCCAGCGCACCGACGTCATCGGCCTGAGGGGGGACCAGCCTGTGGAGCTGGTGTTCGACAACCTGGAGGTCCCTGAGGCTAACGTGGTCGGCGAGGTTGGGAGGGGGGTGAGGATCGCGCTCACCTGCTACGACCACGGGAGGGTCGGGGTCGCGGCCCAGGGGACGGGGCTGGCCCAGGCCGCCCTCGAGGCGGCGCTGAACTACTCGACCCAGAGGCAGACCTTCGACACCTACCTCCTGAGCTACCAGCAGGTCCAGTTCAAGATAGCCGAAATGACCGCTGCGGTCCACACCGCCCGGCTCCTCACCTACTGGGCGGCCACCCTGACTAAGAAGGGGAAGGACTTCATCAAGGCATCTTCCATTGCGAAGATAACGGCGACGGAGGCCGCCGAGAAGAACGCCCACATGGCCATGCTGATCATGGGGGCCTATGGCGTCTCGACAGCCAGCCAGGTGGAGAGGATCCTCAGGGACTCGCAGATAATCAAGACCTACGAGGGGACAAACGACATCCAGAGGCTCACCATAATGAAGGAAGTGGCCAAAGAGATGGGCGTGCTCGGTTGAGGGCCACCAAAGAGGGGACCGGGGCCCTCCCGGCGACGGCCGAGGCGCCCCTGCGATGACCAGGGTCGCCGTGGTGGGCATCGGCCACAGCCGCTTCGGGAGGCGGACCGATGTCAACATCGGCGAGCTCGCCTTCGAGTCCATCAAGCAGGCCGTCGATGACGCCGGGGTCGACCGGAAGGACATCGGCAACGTCGTCGTGGGGAGCGCCGGCGGCTGGTATGAGGAGTCGCTCCCCGCCGTCGTGGTGGGCGAGTACGCGGGACTGAGCGGGGCGGGGACCATGCGAGTGGAAGCGGCCTGCGCCAGCGGGAGCGCAGCGGTGAAGGCCGCCTACAACAGCATCGTCAGCGGCGAGACGGACGTCGCCATGGCCGTCGGGGTGGAGAAGATGACGGAGGTGGACACCCCCACCTCGGTCGAGCTCATCGGGAGGGCCGGCTCCTACACCTGGGAGTTCGAGAACTACGGGATGACATTCCCCGCCTATTACGCCCTCTACGCCGTTGCTCACATGAACAAGTTCGGGACCACCCAGGAGGACCTGTCGAGGGTGTCCGTGAAGGCGCACCGGTACGGCGCCATGAATCCCCTGGCCCAGTTCCAGAAGGAGATCACCCTCGAGAAGGCGCTGGGCTCCCAGATGGTCGCCTGGCCCCTGAAGCTCTACGACGCCTGCCCTCTGTCGGACGGGTCGGCGGCCGTGGTCCTCGCCTCGGAGGAGTTGGCCCGGAGGCTGACCGACGCCCCGGTCTGGATCAGGGGGGTGGGCTATTCATCCGATACCGCGAACCTCAGCAGGAGGGACGGATACGTCGGGCTCCGGGCGGCCGTCGACGCGGCGGTCTCCCGGCTGGGGCACATCGAGATCCTGGTCAACAACGCCGGCATCACGCGCGACACCACCTTCCACAAGATGAGTTACCAGCAGTGGATGGACGTGGTGAACACCAACCTCAACGCCTGCTTCAACGTCACCCGCCCGGTGATCGAATCGATGCGCGAACGCAAGTGGGGGCGCATCG